>CALNAE010000255.1 GCA_937874315.1 uncultured Bifidobacterium sp.
CGTTGAAATAGGTGTGAAGACAAAAATGGTGCAATCCTCTATCATGAAGATTGCACCATTGCTTTACCCGCTGTTATTCGTGACAGAACGCCTGCACCTTCGGCGCCCACGGCAAATAGTCCTGCAAGGCGACCATGTCGCCGGGAGCCGGCAAATTAGGCACTGTGTCGAATAGATAGTTGAAATATTTACTCGGATCGAGGTGATTAGCCCGTGCTGTCGTGAGCAGACTAAGAATGACCCCCGCAGCCGTCGCGCCGCGTTTGCTCTGCGAAAACAGCCAATTTTTACGACCGATGACCAGTTCTTTGACGGCGCGTTCGGCCCGGTTGTTCGATAGTTCAAGTCGGCCGTCCAACAGGACTGCCCGCAAGCCAGCCTCATGCTTCAACGCATAGGTGATGGCTTTGCCCACCTTGGATTTTGGCAGATAGCTGCCGTCCAACGAGACCAGCCAAGCGAAGAACGCATCCATGACAGGTTTGAGTCGTTGTTCGCGCTGGGTTTGACGTTCATCAGCCGACAAGTCTTGCCATTTCTTTTCCCATTGGAAGAGATCATTGCAATACTGGCGGCCCGTTGGGGCCAGCCCCTTGTCTCCGGCGGTCACGGCTTCGTCAAACTTACGACGCACGTGAGCCCAGCAGAAGACATTGGTGACCCCAAGCAAATTAGGGTAAACGGCGTAGGCATCACTTTGCAGGTAGCCTTCGTAGCCGGCCAGGAACCGGGCAGCTTCCTCGTAACCGCGGCTATTACCGTGCTCATACATGACGATCTGGTGGGCGCTGTGCTTGCTGGACGTGTAGACCCAGTAATAGGTCTGCGCCTTCTTTAGATCCAACACCCGGTAGGGCGTTTCGTCCGCATGGATAACGTCTTGAGCCAGCAGATCTCGGTGCATCAGCTTGTATAGGGACTCCAGGTAGCCTTCTGACGCCTTGATGTGCCAGTTGGCAATTGATTGCCGGGTGAAATCGACCCCGCGACTGTGCCACAAGCGTTCTTGCCGGTTGTCCGGAATCTTGTAGGCAAACTTAGCCATGATGGATTCGGTCAAGACGCTTGAAGAAGCTGGACTATGCGGTATGGCTGGGCGAGGCACATCGGACTTCTTAAGGAACTGGTTGCCGCGCTGATTCAAGCAGCCGTTAGGACACGCGTAGGTGTGCCGATAGACGATTGTGTGCAGGAGCTGTGCCGGAATCAAGGTTGCTTCTTCGCGTACTTTCGACCGGCCGATATCCTGCATCTCTTCACCACAGACCGGGCACTTGCGCTCCTCACCTTCGAGCAGGCAATCCTGCTCGTCCAGCGGCAGCTTGTTCAAGTCGGTGCTCTTGGTCCGTGTCGCTTTCTTGAGCTTCTTCTTGGCGACCTTGCGGTCATCACCGGTGAGCTTGTCGATGATGCTTTGTTCTTCACCGGTGATGATGTGCTCATTGAACAGGTTCGTCTGGCCATCCGGCAGGTTATCGCTTGATTCCCGGCGCCGACCGAACAACATGCGCTTCAAGACGGCGATCTGTTCCCGGAGGTCCTGATTTTCATTTATCGAATTCTGCAGTGCGGTGCGTAATTGTTCTGGCGAAGCGTCCACCAATCGCACTGCATCTTTTGTGTCTACCAATCGGTGTTCCTCCAATAAATATAATAAATGGATTATATCATGTTTTATACGGCGAAGGAAAGAGGAGATGCCAATAAATTATGGCTTCTCCTCCTCAATTAGTTGGTATATCCTGGCTTGAAATCATGAATGGTACGCCGTTCTTGAATACTTAGACCAGTAATCAATCGCTTCAGCTGGTAATGACTGAGATGCTGCACCTCAGAGCGCGTTCGCGGCCACTGCAGGTGGCCGTTCTCGTACCGTTTGTAGTAAAGAACAAACCCACTGCGGTCCCAGTACAGAGCCTTGAACCGATCGCGCTGACTGCCGCAGAATAAGAACAGCGAGTGATCATAAGGCACTTCGTCTTCGCCGTACAGCTCCCGCAAGGAAGCGGCCAAACCGTCGATTCCTTTGCGCAGGTCCGTTTTTCCGCAAATGATATAGATGTTAAGCTCTTGGATATTGGGGAACATTGCCTGTCAACTCCTGGAGCACCACGTGCAGAATTGCCCGGTCAACACCGGTGTAAAACACGACCTCGGCGTCCTTGAGCTTCACTCGTGCCGCAACCTGCGGTTTGACCAGCGGCTTCGGCGACCGGTCGGTCACCTGGATCGGCACGATATCTTTGATTTGAACCATGAAAGGCCTCCTTGTTTACTTGATAAACCAAGTTTACAAGGAGGCCTGCACCGGGTCACGATACCTATGTCAACGACCGCTTAC
>CALNAE010000256.1 GCA_937874315.1 uncultured Bifidobacterium sp.
TCAGGCGTCGAGCATGTCGTCGATGGCCCGTACCAAGCCGCGCAATGCCTTGCCGCGATGCGAGATGGCGTTCTTCTCCTCGGGCGTCATCTGCGCGCTCGTCAGCGGCCGGCCGTCGTCATCGAGGCGCCCGGGCTGGTCGTCGGGAACGAAGATCGGGTCATAGCCGAAACCATGCTCGCCACGCGGTCTACGAATGATATGCCCCGGCATCTCGCCCATACCTACGTGTTCGGCACCGGAGGGCTCGATCAACACCGCACAGCAACGGAACCGCGCGGAACGCTTGCCATCGGGGATGTCCTCGATCTGCGCGAGCAACAAGGCGTTGTTGGCGCGGTCGTGACCATGGGCGCCCGCCCAACGAGCCGATAGGATGCCCGGGGCGGCGCCCATCACATCGACGATTAGGCCGCTGTCGTCCGCGATGGCCGGCAATCCGGTGCGCTTGGTCACGTCACGGGCCTTCAGCAGCGCGTTCTCCTGGAAGGTGACGCCGGTTTCCGTCGGATCGGGCAGCTTCAGCGAGGCTGCGGAGACGAGCTCCACCCCATCCGCCCGAGCCGCAAGATCCTGCTCGAGGATATGACGAATCTCGACCAATTTACCTTCGTTATGCGTAGCCACGACGATTTTCATCGCACGTCCTTCTTTCTCGTGATTCCGAATAATCTCAACACACTTGAGACCGGGCCCGAACCACCCCGAGACCAATCACCACAATTCGTGAAACGATGAAACGACGAGCGCAGCATGACTGAAGTCACTCCTGCGCGAGCGCCTCGCGCTGTACCCTTTGCAATTCGGCGTTGCCCTTCTCGGCCAGATCCAGCAGGATGTTCAGTTCCGTGCGGTCGAATGGCCCATGCTCGGCGGTGCCCTGAATCTCGATGAACTTGCCGGCTCCCGTCATGGCGACGTTCATGTCGGTCATGGCTCTGCTGTCCTCCGGATACGGCAGGTCGAGCATCGGCGTGCCGTCGACGACTCCGACGGAAACGGCTGAGACGCAATCCGCCAGCACCCTATCGACGGATTTGATGCAGCGCTTGCCCTCGGCCCATCGCAAGGCGTCCACCATGGCGACATAGGCACCGGTGATCGACGCCGTCCGGGTGCCGCCGTCAGCCTGGAGCACATCGCAATCCAGTTGGATCATGTGCTCTCCCAACGCTTTCATGTCCACGACGCCCCGCAGACAACGGCCGATAAGACGGCTGATCTCGTGTGTACGGCCACCGACTTTGCCACGCACCGATTCGCGATCCACGCGTTGCGAAGTCGCCCGCGGCAGCATGGCGTATTCGGCGGTCACCCAACCCAGCTTTGACTCGCGGCGCCAGCGCGGCAGACCGTCGGTGAACGTCGCGGTGCACATCACCCTCGTATTGCCGCATTCGATAAGCACCGAGCCCTCCGGGGCATCGGTGAAATGACGGGTGATGCGCACAGGACGAAGCTCGTCGACCGAGCGCCCATCAGCGCGTGCGGACATACGTAAATCCGACGACGGTTCGTTTACAGTCATGGTTTCAACCTATCACCAGGCCTATCGTCCTATCGTCGGTTCGTCCGCAAGCCCGTGCAGTCTCATGCATCGTCATCATGCGGGCGGCTTTCAATTTGCGGGAACCCGCCTGTGCACCCGCACGACCCCGTACGCGATGGCTACCGTCCCAACAGCGGTTTCGCGGGTAGTATGCGGTCGACGAGAAACACGATCAGCCCCAAAACCGCGAAGGCGACCAGCATCTGCGCCACGGTCACGCCCAATCGCTGCCAGCCGATGGCGGTGACATCGATGAAATGATATGGATACGGATCGCCGCCGGCCTCCGGACCCGAATGCGGCCAGAGCTGGGCACGAATCAACACGAAGGCCAGATAGAAGGGAAAGTAGATCAGCCAGGTCAGCGGATATTTCCAGGAAAACCGCCGATGAGCGTCGAAGAGCAGAAAATCAGCGACGGCCATAACCGGCGCCACACGATGCAGCAGGACGTTGGTCATGATGCCGAACACATATTTGGACGTGGCCGGGTCCAGCGGGGGAAGCAACAGCCAGGCCACCAGGGCGGTGATGATGACGTACAGCGTCACGCAGCCCTTGAGCCACGCCGGAGGCTGCTTGCCGTCCAGCAGACTCGCCGCCCCCGACCACAGCATGACGAACCCGAGGACCAGGCCCATCTGATAAGTGAAATACACCCAATAATTCGTGGTATGCAACGCCACGCTCACCGCCGCCAGACACACGAATGCCGTGGCAAGCCGCCAACAACCAGCTATGATTCTCATACCATCCAGCTTAGCCAGCGTGAGCCATACGACGCGTCGGACGCGTTCGCGACAGTCACACCAATGCCGAAATCGACTAGACTGGGGATCCAATGACCCTGCTCGCCTTCATAAGGAGGAATAGATGACGGACGATTGCTCGACGGCACTGATGACCGATATGTATGAGTACACCATGCTCGACGCCGCTTTGCAGGATGGCACGGCACAGCGCCGATGCGTGTTCGAGGTGTTCACCAGACATCTGCCCGAGGGTCGTCGCTACGGCGTGGTGGCGGGAACCGGACGCATCCTCGACGCGCTCGAACACTTCCACCTCAGCGACGCGGAACTCACTTTTCTTGCCGACCGCAAGATAGTCAGCAAGCCCACGCTCGATTGGCTGGAACATTTCCATTTCAGCGGATCGATCGAGGGATATCGCGAGGGGGAGATGTTCTTCCCCAACTCCCCCATTTTGCAGGTCGAAGGTACCTTCGGCGAATGCACGCTGTTGGAGACCCTGCTGCTTTCCGTGCTCAACTACGATTGCGCCGTCGCCTCGGCTGCCTCGCGCATGGTGACGGCGGCCAAAAACCGCCCATGCATGGATATGGGCGGGCGGCGCACCAACGAACACGCCGCCGTCGCAGCCTCCCGCGCGGCCATCGTCGGCGGGTTCCAGGGCACGGCGAATCTGCTGGCAGCCAAGATTTACGGGCTGAAGGCCATCGGAACCGCGGCACATTGTTTCACACTGGTGCACGACTCGGAACGAGAGGCGTTCCAGTCTCAGATCGCAGCTCTGGGCAAGGACACCACGCTGCTGGTGGACACCTACAACATCGAGGAAGCCGTGCGCACAGCCGTGCAGGTGGCCGGCCCCGAACTCGGCGGCGTGCGCATCGATTCGGGGGATCTCGCGGCGCTCGCCCAACGGGTGCGCAACCAGCTCGATGCGCTCGGCGCGAAAGACACGACGATCACCGTGACCAACGATCTGGACGAATACGCATTGGCCTCCCTGCAATCGGCTCCCGTGGACTCCTACGGCGTGGGCACGATGCTCGTCACCGGCTCCGGGGCACCGACCTGCGCCATGGTCTACAAGCTCGCCGAACGAGAGAACGGCGCGGGCGTGATGCAGCCGGTTGCCAAGAAGTCGAAGGACAAGGCCACAGTCCCCGGCCGTAAACTCGCCTATCGCTCATACGAATACCAACTGGCCGATTGCGAACATGTCATCTCCGGTTCCGAAGAACGGCTGGGGGCCTTCCAACCCGCAGAAAACTGGAAGGATCTGCTGGTGAGCTACGTCGAGCGCGGGCAGGCCGACGGCCAGTACCAAGGACACGACGCGATCATGAACGCCCACCGCTATCGGGCGCAGGCGCTGCGTGAGCTGCCGATCGCCGCCCAGTCGCTGATGAAAGGCGACCCTGCCATCCCCACGGAGACCATGGTGCTGTAAGAGCTACGGGTTCAGACGCGCCGCGATCCAGCAGCAAGTGGTTCAACGCATCGTGGTTCAAAAAGCCAAGATGCTCCACGACCACGGTGCGCCACAAAACGGCATCCTACGACTTTTTGTTCTAAAGACTCTCAGGCGCTACGACCTCCGGGACGCCGTCAGTGGTTCGTCATCTCCTCGTAGATGCGCTTGCAATCCGGGCAGACCGGATACTGCGACGGGTCGTGCTTGGGCACCCAGATCTTGCCGCAGAGCGCCACGACGGGCCTGCCGGTCATCCGAGACTGCATGATGCGGTCCTTGGACACATAATGGGCGAACCGATCGGCGTCGCCGTCATCGCTGTTCTGCCGCTGTTCCTTGATCTCCGGCCGCTCAAGCACCGCCGTTCCGGTGCCGGAATCGGGAGTGGACAGGGGAGACACCGGATCGGCCATGTCCTTCGAATCACCGAGACCGTTCCGGGCGAGCAAACCGCCCGCTGCCGTGCCCGCCGATTGGGCGACGCCGCACCCGATCATGCGACTCTTCATATGCCTGAACTCGTTCATATCGATACCTCCGCAACCACTGCCTCGTCGTGCAATGTCGTCCGGTTCCCAAGGATATAGCACACCGGCGGCACACTCCAATCAGGCGCAAACTTACCATTTGACTGCGCGGCGAGCTAATCTAGGCAATATGACCATCGCAGTGTGCCCAGGCTCCTATGACCCCGTTACCGCAGGACATCTCGATGTCATCGAACGCAGCGCCAGACTTTTCGACGCCGTACACGTGGTGGTGGCGGTGAATGCGGCGAAGACGCCGATGTTCGCGGCCGACACGAGGGTGCAAATCATCCGGCGGGCGCTCGACAAGGACGGATATCCCGATGTCGTCGTGGCCTCCACCAGCGGGCTCGTCACCGACTACTGCATCCAATCGGGCGCAACCGTTATCGTCAAGGGACTACGCCAAAACGGCGATTACGAGGCCGAGCTCGGCATGGCCCTGGTGAACCGCAAGCTCGCCCAGGTCGAGACCCTGTTTCTCCCCGCAGATCCGTTGCTGGAGCACATCTCCAGTTCCATCGTCAAAGACGTGGCTCGTCACGGAGGTGACGTGCGAGGCATGGTCCCCGATTGCGTCGTGCCGATGTTGGACGAGGCCCTGAATAAGGAAAGAGTCGATCATGGTCGATGAAACGCATGAACCGGACGGCATCAGCCCCGACCCCGCGGCCGGGCGCCGGCAACAGCCCCAGAACGTCGGCGGGACGAATCCCACACGCTCAAGCCTCGGCAGCCAACCCATCTACGGACAGGCGGACCAGGATGATCAGACCGGAGAATCCGCCACGGTGACGAACCTGTTCCCCTCCAACACGCTGCCCGACCTGCGTGAGAGCGCCACCGGCATGCCGGATGAGACGGCGCAACGCAAAAGCCGCGCCGAGTTCACCACGGTCTACGACACCATCGACAGTCTCGAGGCGTCGTTGAAGGAGGCCAAGGGCTCGGTCTTCTCGCCCGGCATGGTGAAGGTGGATCGCGACGAGTTCGGCGAACAGCTTGACGTCCTCAAGAGCAAGCTTCCGGTGCAATTGGAACGCGCGTCGTCGCTGATGCGCGAATCCGAACGACGTTTGGAGACCGCGCAAAGCCAAGCCAACGCCATCGTCTCATCCGCCCAGAGCCGCGCCGCCGACATGATCAAGCAGGCGCAGGAACAGGCGCAGTTCCTCGCGGGGCAGGAGAACGTCACCGAACTCGCCCGACAGAAGGCGCGTGCCATACTCGACCAGGCGCAGGAGACTTCGGACCGTCTGACCCAAGGTGCCAATCAGTACTGTTCCAAAGTGATGGGTGAGTTGCAGGAGCAACTCGGCAAACTCGGCCACGATGTGCAGGCCGGCCTCAACCTGCTCGACCAGCGTCAGCAGGAGGCAGGCGAGGCGCTGCCCCATCTCGATCAACACGATTATCCGGAGGCCTGATATGCCACGTCCCGAAGATTCACCTTGGGCGATTTCCGTCACGCAGATCGCATCGCATCCCGGCGAGCATGCGACGATCGACACGACATTGCCCGCGCCAAGCGGGATCGGCGACCGGATCGTCGGCATATCCCAAGGAGCCGATATCCATGTGGAGGGCTCGATCGATTCCATCGTCGACGGACTGGTGCTTTCTGCACGGGTCAGCACCCGGCTTCAAGCACAGTGCACGAGGTGTCTGACCCCGATCGACCGTGATTGGCAAGCCGATGTCACCGCCTTCTTCCCCTATCAGATGCAGGCGGAAGACAAGCGCGCCAATGCCGCCGGCCACGCCAACCGCGACGAGGATATCGACATCATCGCAGGCGAGGATGAGTCCGAGGACACCTATCCGCTCAGCCCGGACGGCGGGACCGCGGATATGGAGGCACTGCTGCGCGACACCTTCGCCGAGCATCTGCCCACCCAATTGCTGTGCCGAAAGGACTGCCGAGGATTGTGTCCGCAATGCGGCGTCAACCTCAACGAGCACCCCGAGCATCACCATGACGCCGGCGATCTGCGGTTCGCCGGTCTGGCCGACCTCAAGGCGCGGCTCGAGCGTGAGCAGCAGAGCTGAACGGGAAGCACCCGACAGGAAGCACCCACCAGAAGGCATGACCTCGAGCACTCAAGATCGTGCCCAAGGTCGGCAAATGCGGTAGCCGGTACGGGCCCACGGTAGCGCCGATACGGGCCCGATGTACCGCCGGCGTGCGAATGTACCACGGATGCGCTAAGATACAGAACGCTTAAGCTCAGAAGTTCGAACGAAATAGAGGAATACCATGGCATTGCCTAAGTACAAGACTTCGCGCGCCAATACCCATTCGCGTCGCGCGAACTGGAAGGCGTTCGTCGCCCAGACCATTACCTGCCCGAATTGCGGCGCTCAGATGTTGTCGCATATGGCCTGCCCGAGCTGCGGATCGTTCCGTGGCCGCGTCTACCGTGAAGGCATTCGCTCGGCTCACACCAAGTGAGTGCGGCCGATAAATCATGAAACCCTGCCATCGACGGGTGGCGGGGTTTTTGTATATCCCAGATCGGAAGCGAAAGAATCCAATGCAAGAATCTCCAGTGCAAGAATCCATGGGCCAGCAGCATGGCCCGCGGCACACCGAACACACGCATCCACAACACGCGACGCATTCACATTCCGACGTCGACACGTCGACCCAGACAATAACCGCCGACGAAAGCGACAACGCAAGTACCAAGGAAGATGCCAACGGCCGACCGGCCAGCGCCGAAACCGCCGTGCGGCGGCCCAAGGAACCCAGCGCACAGCTCCTGGCACGATTGGGGACCACCCTCACTCCGGAGCTGCTCGTCCAGGCGTTGACGCACCGATCCTTCTCACACGAACACCCCGGCGCGCCGAACTACGAACGCTTGGAATTCCTCGGGGATGCCGTGCTCGAGCTGATCTCCACCGAGACGCTCTACCGGTTGCATCCGGACATGAACGAGGGACAGCTGGCGAAGATGCGCGCCCAAGCGGTGTCCGAGGCGGCGCTGTCCGAGATCGCCAGAGACAAGCTCCAAGTAGGCCCCTTCATCCTGCTGGGCAACGGCGAGGCGGAAACCGGAGGAGCGCAGAAAAGCTCCATTCTGTGCGATATCGTCGAATCGCTGATCGGAGCCACCTTCATCGAACACGGCATCGACGAGGCGCGCAAGGTCGTGCACCGGCTGATCGATGATACCTTGGTCGAGGTCTCGCACGAGGGGCCCGCGCTGGATTGGAAGACCTCGTTGACCGTCAAGGCGCATGGCATGGGTCTTGCCGATCCCGAGTACCGGATGGCCGTCGACGGACCGGAATACGCACAGGTATTTACGGCACGCGCGGTGCTACCCGACAGCGATGAGGTGCTGGGCACCGGAACCGGAACCAGCAAACGCAAGGCCCAGCTCGCGGCAGCGGCCGTGGCATGGAAGGCTCTGGACGCACGATTGCATCGGTAAGACGTGATACCCGGTAAGGGGAATACCGATAAGAGGGATACCGGTACGAAGACGCAGACGCAGCGGTGAGGCCGGGTACAGCCCGGTAGGCGTGGTGCGGCGGTACGACGAGGTACACCGGTAGGCGTGGTGCGGCGGTACGGCAAGGCCGCGAGCCGACGTCGAGGTCGCGGTACACATGACTGCGGCAACCATAAACGCAGCATGCAGCATGCAGCGAGTAGCATGCCACGCCAAGAGGTCCAATAGACAAATAGACCGATAGACCCAATAAGCCAATAATTAACCCATACGTTCCAACGAATCCCGGTATAGGCAAGAGATCAATCGCCGTATTCCGCCACAATATGACCGGACGGCTTCCCATCGGCATGGGTGTCGCTAGCATGAATTCAATCGCATCGCCGTGAACAGGTAACAACACCGCCTGCCCACGATACTGTGAACTCGTCATATGCCCGACACACCAGGTCGGAACGTATGCAGCCGGTTGAACAATCATGATCACAGGGGGATTCCAATGGCATCACCTACGCCGCTACAGGCGTTCAGCGCAGTGCCCAGACCATCTGATCGACCCAGCCAGCAGACGGGGCGATCGGCCGCACAACCCAATGCCGTCGGAGAACGGATGACCGGCGCGCAGGCGCTTGTCCGTTCACTGGAAGATCTGGGCGTCCAAGACGTCTTCGGCATTCCCGGAGGAGCCATTCTCCCCGTCTACGACGCAATCACCGACGACGTCTCCTTCCGCTTCATCCTCAACAGACATGAACAGGCGGCCGGACACGCTGCGGAAGGATACGCCGTCGCCACCGGCAATGTAGGCGTGTGCATCGTCACCTCGGGGCCCGGCGCCACGAACATGGTGACCGCCATCGCCGATGCCAATATGGATTCCGTCCCGCTGCTCGTCGTCACCGGGCAGGTGGGCGTCAACGCCATCGGCACCGATGCCTTCCAGGAGGCCGACATCGTCGGCATCACCTACCCGATCGCCAAACATTCCTTCCTGGTGACACGGGCTCAGGATATTCCCAGAGTGCTCACCGAAGCCCATTACATCGCGCGATCGGGCCGGCCGGGACCCGTCATCGTGGATGTCACGAAAACCGCGCAGACCGAAATGATGTCATATTCCTGGCCGCAACGCATGATTCTCCCCGGCTACCACCCCGTCAGCAAGGCCCATGGAGGCGTGCTCTCGCAGGCCACCAAGCTGTTCGCGCAGTCCTTCCGACCGGTGCTGTATGTGGGCGGAGGCGCGGCACGATCCGATGCCGGCGAACAGGTTCTGAAGCTTGCCGAGCTGACCGGCGCGCCGATCGTGACGACCTTGCCCGCGCGCGGACTCGTTCCCGACAGCAATCCTCGGGTGCTTGGCATGCCGGGTATGCATGGGGCCATCGCCGCCACCGGCGCGCTGCAACGTTGCGATCTGCTGGTGGCCATCGGAGCGCGGTTCGACGACCGTGTCACCGGCAAGCTGGAGGCGTTCGCGCCGGCCGCCCGCGTGATTCACATCGACATCGACCCCGCGGAGATCGACAAGAACCGTCAGGCCGATGTGCCGATCGTCGGCGACGCAGCCACGGTGCTCGCCGAACTCATTCCCCAGATCGAGCGTTCGCAGGCGATTCACGCTCATCCGAGTCTGCAGGACTGGTGGACGTTGATTCACCAGTGGCAGCGGCAATACCCGATGGTGTTCCAAGAACCGCCCGACGGCAGCTTGGCGCCACAGTGGGTGGTGCGGCAGCTTTCGGACCATGCCGATCCCTCCACGATCTGGGTGTCCGGCGTCGGCCAACATCAGATGTGGGCCTCGCAGTTCATCGATTTCGAGCGGCCGCGCTCATGGATCTCCTCGGGCGGGTTGGGCACCATGGGCTTCGGTCTGCCGGCGGCGCTGGGCGCCGCGATCGGCACGGCGCGCGAGCAGCACAACAGTGCCGACGAGCACGGCATCCGGCCCGTATGGCTTATCGACGGCGACGGCAGCTTCCAGATGAATTCACAGGAACTCGCCACCGTTTTCCTCGAACGAGCGCCGGTGAAAATCGCGATTCTCAACAACTCCGTGTTGGGTATGGTACGCCAATGGCAGACGCTGTTCTATAACCAGCATTATTCCCAGACCGACTTGCTCGACGGCGACACGACGGCGGCACGGCAGACGACATCCGCAGGTGCCGGGAAGACAGCGAAGACGACGGTAAAAGATGCCGAAGAGTCTGTCGACATCCCGGATTTCGTAGCGCTGGCTCATGCCTATGGCTGCCTTGGCCTGAGGGCGCGCACCAAGGACGAGGCACTGACCGCGATCCGCCAGGCCAACGCCGTCCACGATCGTCCGGTCGTGATCGACTTCCGCGTTTGGAAGGATGCGATGGTGTGGCCCATGGTGGCCGCCGGCTCCTCAAACGACAGCGTCACCTACTTCCCCGGCATTACGCCGCTGCTGGGCGCCGATGCCTCGCCCGACTCTTCGCCCGCCCCTTCGCCCGAGGCGTCACCGAAGGAGTCGGCTCGGCCGGCGACTCAGGCCGCGACTCCTGATGCGGCCCGGTCGGCGACTCCGGACGAGGTGAAGCACGGCTCGGCATCGCACGCTCAGCCCGCATCGCAACCCGGTGCGCAAGCCACATCACAACCCGACACGCTGCCGGCCGCCCGCCCCGGTATGCATGCCACAGCACAACCCGACACGACATCGAGGGATTGAGGTAATTCCATGGCCATCTATCCTGCATCCCAACCCGGTTCGCAACGTCACACGCTGTCGGTGCTGGTCGAAAATCGGCCGGGTGTGCTCGCCCGCATCGCCGGACTGTTCGCCCGTCGGGCTTTCAACATCAATTCGCTCTCGGTCTCCCCCACCGAACGGCCTGATATCTCCCGCGTCACCGTCACCGCGGATGTCGAGGAGATCCCGCTGGAGCAGATCATCAAGCAGCTCAACAAACTGCTGCACGTGTTGAAAATCGTCGACCTTGATGCGTCGACCACGGTGGAGCGCGAGCTGGTGCTGATCAAAGTCGCAGCCAATGAATCCAATCGGTCGGATGTGCTTGAGATCGTGCGGCTGTTCCGGGTGCGCGTGGTCGATGTGCATCCCGAATCCCTGACGATCGAGGCAACCGGCGCGGAGGGCAAGATTGATGCGCTGCTTGGATTGTTGGAACATTACGGGGTGATCGAGCTGGTACGGTCCGGAGCCGTCGCCGTGACGCGTGGACCGCACGCGCTCAGCGAGAAAGTGGTAGGTTCGGAAGTGACGGGGCGCTGAGTTTTTGAGTAGGGGCTCGCTTCAGTGGGCGTTTTTTATGCGCACGACGCTCGATGACCTACATATCAGTCGATACGACATCAGAGCAATCGTTGGAAATCAGCCATTCTTCGATTCTCGGCATGAAGCGATACCTGAGATAAACGCCCACTCAACGAAAAAAGCGCCCACTCGTCGGCATATATGCCGACGAACTTGCCTACAACCTGACAACCCGGCAACCACGCAAGTGCCGGT
>CALNAE010000257.1 GCA_937874315.1 uncultured Bifidobacterium sp.
GTGCCCGAGGTCGCCTCGATCTCGCACCCCAGCATCGAAGGACGTTCGGACCACGATCTGTATACCAAGTACTTCCCGAACGGCGCGGGCTCGATCTTCACCTTCGACATCAAGGGAGGCAAGGACGCGGCGCGCGTCTTCATCAACAATCTGCGTCTGTTCAGCCTGCTGGCCAACGTCGCCGACGTCAAGAGCCTGGTGATTCATCCGGCCTCCACCACCCACTCTCAGGAGACCCCGGAGGAACTCGAGGACCAAGGCATCCACGAAGGCACGATCCGCCTGTCCATCGGCACCGAACATATCGACGACATCCTGGCCGACCTGGACGCAGGCTTCAAGGCCGTGCGTGAGTCCGGGCTCGCCGACTGACGCATAGTCGCCATATCGCGATTCGACCAGAGTTCGGGAGTTCTAGCCGTTCAGTGGTCCAATCGTTCGCCAGTTCAGTGGTCCGGCAGTTCAGCCATAGTCCTCGAGGATGAGAGGGAGAACATCCCTCGATTCTCGGGTCTATGGTTTTTCTTTTTTCCATCTCCAGAACGATGCCGCCAGCCATCCCGTTTCCGTACAGTGGATGTCGGTTCGGGGCGGAAGTCCCGGCGGGATGCACGAGAGCAGAATACCAAGACAAGAGGGATGAGATATGACGGCAACCACCATGAACGAGCCAACTCCTACGGCGGATCCCGCGGCGTTCTCCGCGGCCTCGCACTCGACGGCCATCGAAGCCATCGATCTGACGAAAACCTATGGGCGTGGAGACAACGCGGTACACGCCCTGCGCGGGGTCAATGTCAGTTTCGAACAAGGTAAATTCACCGCGATCATGGGCCCCTCCGGCTCCGGCAAATCGACGCTGATGCACACGCTCGCCGGGCTGGATTCGGTCAGCGGAGGCAAGGTCTTATTCGCGGGCAGCGATCTGACCACCATGAACGACAACCAGCTGACCATGCTGCGCCGGAGCAGGATCGGGTTCATCTTCCAAAGCTTCAATCTGCTGCCCATGTTCACCGCCGAACAGAACATCATCATGCCGTTGACGCTCGCCGGCGCGAAAACCGACAAGGACTGGTTCAACCTTCTTGTCGACACTCTGGGGCTGCGCGAGCGGTTGGGTCATCGCCCCAACGAATTATCCGGAGGCCAGCAGCAGCGCGTGGCCATAGCCCGTGCCCTGATCGGCAAGCCCGATGTGGTGTTCGCCGACGAACCCACCGGCAATCTCGATTCGGTCTCCAGTGCGGAAGTGCTCAGCTTCCTCAAACAATCCGTCGACGAGCTGGGACAGACCATCATCATGGTGACCCATGATCCGGTGGCCGCATCCTATGCCAACCGGGCGGTCGTATTCGCCGATGGGCGCATCGTGTCGGATACGACGGATCCCAGTGCCGACACCATGAGCGCGCTGCTGATGAGGGAGCGTGAGCGCGAGATGACGTCCACCCCGAGCATGCGCCAGCTGATGGGAGATGACCTCATCGAGCATCGATCCTCGCAGCGTCACGCGGCCAAGGGCAAACATCTGCGCTGAGCGCCTCCTGCGCATCCCCTTTTTTCTTTGTCGATTGTGTCGATCCGCACGGATCGTCATGCGTCTTCCGGCCGCAACGCGCCGGCATGAATCATCGGTACAACCAGTTCCGGCCCGGCCTCGGGCATAAAGGATTTACTATGTGGTCGATAACCATCAAACTTATGAAACACAGCAAGAAGATGCTGATTCCAGCAGGTATCGCCGTCATGATCGGTACGGCGTTCATCGCCTGCACCTTCCTGTTCGGCAACACCATCAGCGATTCCCTGCGCTCGCAGATGACCGCCCAGCTTGGGCAGGCCAACTACATCATCGCCACCAAGTCGCAAAGCGGCGCGACCTCGAACATCGAAGACTTCCATCGTGAGAAGATCGCGGCCATCGCGGGGGTAAAGGGCATTCGTCCCGAAGTGTCGACTGCCGCGGCCCTGTCACATGCCGGTCATCACGTCTCCTCCATGGCCATCGTCACCGCCGCGGACAAGGCGGTGCTGCCGGTCGAAATCGCCAGTGGCACGCAGCCCGCGGGTGAGGGACAGATCGCCATTCCGCAAGGCCTGGCAAAGCAGCTCAAAGCTGGCATCGGCGACGTCATCACGCTCGACAGCGCATCGCAGGACGATCCGCAGGCGCCAGCCAGCCAACACTTGCGTGTCGTAGGGCTGACGGACGATCCCAATGGCGCGTATTCCTATTACGGTGGCGCCTCGATCGTCTCCGAAAACGTGATGGCGGCTCTCTACAGCCTGCCGGGGAAATTTGGATCGCTTCCGGCTCCGGTGTGGTATCTCGATATCGATACCGCTCATGAAGCAAACGCCACTACGGCGATCAAGCCACTGCTGCCACGGGCGTACACGCTGCAGACCAGACAGTCCGTCAGCACCGAAGCGCTTAAATCGACCAACTCCAGCGGCATGAACCCCGTCACGATTTTCCTGTTGGTGTTCGGAGTCATCGCCATGTTCGTGGCCGCGATGGTCATTGCCAACACCTTCCAGGTCCTGGTGATGCAACGGCGGCGCACCTTCGCGCTGCTACGCACCATCGGCGCGAAAAAGGGACAGATCTATCGCTCGGTCATTCTCGAATCGGTGTTGTTCTCGCTGTTGTCCTCGGCCCTCGGGGTCCTGCTTGGCATCGCCATCATGGCCATCGCATGCCAGGCCGGCGTGTTCTCGAAGGCCGCGCCGAACGCGCGTCTGATACTCAGCTCCACCGTCTTCGCGGTCCCGCTGGTGTTTGGCGTCGTGATGACCGTGCTGGCCTCGCTTGGCTCGGCTCGGGCCGCCACCAAGGTCACGCCGCTTGAGGCGTTGCGCCCGATGGAGCTGGGGGACAGCGAACGCAGCGGCTGGCTGCGTAATGGCTTCGGTACGTTGTGCACGGTGGCCGGTCTGGCTGGCGCCGGGTGGTCGATCTATCGGATGCATGCCTATCTGCAGATCGTGAATCCTCAGGGTGATAACGGCTATTCCACGATGTTGCTCACCGCGATCGCCTCCTGCGTATTGATATTCCTCGGCTTGAGCGTCACGGCGGTGTCCTGGCTTCCGAGGCTGATGAGGGGCGCCGGCGGCCTGGTCTCCTTGACCGGTCCCTCGGCGAAGGTGGCCCATGCCAATATCCAGAAGAATCCACGCCG
>CALNAE010000258.1 GCA_937874315.1 uncultured Bifidobacterium sp.
TGCCGGTGCGCGCGAGGGTGACATGCTCCCCCTCGACGCGGTACACCAGCAGCCAATCGCCCCGTATGTGCAGCTCCCTGAACCCTCGCAGATTCCCCTTCAACTGATGGTCCTTGTATCGGCCGGTCAACAGCATCTGGTCGTCGCGTCTCAGTGCCGCCTGCGCCTCGACAAGCAGCTCCATATCGTAGTGCTTCTGTTTCAACCGCTTAACATCCCGCAGAAACGACGGGTTGACGCTTATCTCACGCGTTGTCGATCATCTCCTTGAATGCGGCGTCGTCCTTGATGGGAACGCTCGGCTCGTCCAGCGTGGACAGTACTGCATTCTCGAAGGTCGGTGCCGACGGCTGGAACGGCAGCCGGCGCTCATTCACTATCTGCCTGAGCATCATGTTCACGGCCGTGGTCAGATCGAGTCCCATATCCTCCAGCAGCTCCGTGGCCTGATCCTTCAACTCCTTGTTGCTGCGAACCTGCACCCGTGTATCCATTTTCATTGTCATATCCTTTCAAAGTTCAATGTTATCTCATCGCGCTTCCAACATACTTCCAATGGACTCATATCTCAAGGACGGCAATCCGTCTTGTTGGCAATTCATCATGCACGGCCCGCTTCTGCACAGGGCTGTATCAGCAGTAATCTGTCCCGCGCAGTACTTACTATTGACGTTACTATCGCGAAATAGTAGTATGCCTATGAGACGACACAGAACGGGAAGCATACGATGTCTATTTCGACGACTACCACCACTAACACATATCTGAGCACGCCAGGAGCGATCCTCAAGGAGGAGTTTCTCGATCCGCTGGGAATCAGCAATTACAGGCTCGCCAAGACCTTGGGAGTCAGCGAAACCGCCGTAGGTGAAATAATTCACGGCAAACGGGGCATCTCCACAACCATGGCGTTCCGACTCGCTAGAGCGTTCAACATGACGCCCGAATTCTGGATGAATCTGCAACGCGACTACGACATCGCAACATTCGACACCGCGAGTCTCGGTACCATTAATCCGTTGGTCACTGCATGAATGGTGTCATGCGGCGTTGCGGTATCGGACGGAACAACGCACGATGCCGACGCACGACGCTACCGGTGCGCCGCACGCCGCCGCAGACCGATCGCGACGCCGCCAAGCGTTGAAATCGCCAGCGCAACTACCAGCACCGTGAACACGCCAGTGACCGACGAGCCGGTGGACGCCAGCCGGTCGTCGGACTGCCTTGACTGGGAGGTCGTGGTCTGCTGCGTCTGCGAGGCGTCCTTCGAGTCAGACTGCCCGGCATTGGCCTGTTGACTGGCATCCTGACTGCTGTTCGTCGCAGCCACGTTCACCGTGTAGGTTGCTGTGACGTTCGGATCGGAGACCAACGAAACCTTTACGATGGCCTTCGCCGATGCCTTCGAGAAGTCGTACTGCAACGTGTATTGCCGGGGCGTAAGCGGCACGTTGCCCATGCCCGCGGAATACACCCCGGTCACCACGAGATCTCCCGCGGCGATGGCGTCACCGACGTGGTAGGAGGTCCGCTTTGGGGATACGGCGAGCGCCGAGACGACAAGTACCTTGCGTTGCAGTCCATGCAGGGCAGCGGCAAGCTGCTGCTGGACCTGGGCGACATCGCCGGCCGTGTATTCGCTGCCCGCAAGGAGCACAGCGGCCGCCTGCGAAGCCGAGGCCAGTGTGCTCAGCGAGTCAGGGGTGTCGCTGTCGCCCTCGCTGCCGCTTATACAC
>CALNAE010000259.1 GCA_937874315.1 uncultured Bifidobacterium sp.
TCATCGGCATGATCATCGTCCCGTCGTGCCTTACCACCGCACAGGCCGATACCGTGGACGGCTCATCACCGTCGGCTTCGTCGGCGACCAATGATGCGAGCACAACCGTCCCCAACGGCGATAACCCCACCATTACCATCGATACCGCCACCGCGGTGGTGACATCGACCTCCGGGTACCATCTTAAGATCACCATCACCAACCCCACAGCACGTGCGCTGACGGCAGGCAACGTAACGCTGAACACCAATATCTTCTACACGTTCAACTCGCGTACCGATATTCAGGAGTGGGCGCAGGGACAGTCGCCGATCCCGACGTTCGATCAACTCGGCAAAGTGAACGTTCCGGCCATCGGGACACACGCGACCGCCACCGTTTCGATCGATGTCTCGGCGGATCAATCCAGCCTCAAGGCCATCGCCAACTGGGGTCCCAAGCCAATGCTGATCCGCTACACGGCGGGCGGCACGGACGTGTACGATACCCATTCCTTCATGACGAGATCCTCCGACGGACTGCCCACCGGTAATACCCCGGCCTTGAAAATCACCATGGCCATGCCGCTGGCATCGGATAGCTGGCAACTCGATACGGATGCCGTCGGTTCATTGATGACGGACAAGAACAACACGGAACTTCCACAAGTCGGCCAGACGGTTACCCTCGGCAACGCGGGTTCGCGGATCGCAAGGGATAGGGAGCAGCTCATCAGTAGCCATTCCCAGTTACAAGTAGTTGCCGACCCGACCTATCTCAAGTCCCTGGCGCTGCCCACCACAACAGACGCCGTCATGCAACCCGGGGATTTTGACATCACCACGTCGACGGCCATAAACGACGACAACGCTTACAGCGAAGCCGGCTTGGGCTCGACGTCGTGGAACGCCGCAACCGCCGAACAACAATTTCAGACGGCCGTCGGCGACAAGACCGCGAGCACGTCGTTCTACGCATGGCAGGGCGATGGCCGTTGGACGTTGAAAGCGCTTGCCGCGGCGAAGGCACAAGGCTACGGCACGGTTATCGCCGATCAGGGCTTTGACGAGGACGGCGCCGCAACCGTCCATACCGGTAAATACGTCGTGCCAACCAGCGCGGGCAACGTCACCGTGCTCGCCGCCCAACGCGAACTGAGCAACCTAGCCCGCGGTAAGGCCACCAGCCAAACGGCCGACGGCGAAAACAGCTCGGCAGGCCGCCTGGCACGATTCATGGCACAAAGCGCTTTCTATCAGATGGAACAGCCTTATCTGACGCGCAACCTGCTCGTATGTTTCGGCGTCAATACCCCCACCGCCGACGAAAACGCTCTTCTGAGCGCGGTGGAACACGCCTCCTGGCTTTCGCTAACCAGTCTCAGCGATCTGAGCAAGGCCGAGGCATACGAATCGGGAGACGCCGCGTCCGAGGCCACTCCCACGACCTCCGGTCTCTCCACGACGGCGTTGCAGGAGACCACCTCGACGCTGCAGCAGCTGCGCACCAGCAGAAACGCGATCACCCGTTTTTCCAGCGCCATCCTCGCCGGTGGCAAGCAGGCCAACACCAAAGCCGGATCTTCCGATGCAGGAGACGCACAATCGTTGGCTCGCCAAGATGCCAACGGAGAGCGCTCGAAAAATGGCACGACGTGGATCACGCGCATCACTCAAGTTCACGATCAGATGGCACTGCACGCGTTAGGCGCGGGCAGCACCGCAAGGCACACCATGACCAAGGCAGTGCAAAGACTGTCGGATCGGCTGTTTTCCGGGGTGAGCATAACGCCCATGGAGAAGATGACGGTCGTCAGCGAAACCGCAAGCATGCCGGTCACCATCAGCAATAGTCATCCCTACCCCGTCACCGTCAAGGTCTCCTCGATCACCGATTCCATGGAAATCGTCACCAGTCGTTTCGTCACCGTCACGGTCCCGGCCCGAGGCAACGCCCAAGTGACCTTTACCATCAGGGTCTCCACGGCAGGCCAGACCGTGGCACATATCAAGCTGCTCGATCAGCGCGGCAAGGCGTTCTCCTCCACTCAGAACACACCGATTATCAGCACCGTCCAGATCAGCGATATGAGTGGATTCGTGTTCATTGCCATTGCCATCGTTTTCGGCGTACTAGGATTATGGCGACAATTCCACCGCAAGAAAGATCCAAACGAATGAGTTCATCGGTTGGCCGCAATTCCCTGGTCATGGCCAGCGGAACCGCCGCCTCGCGTCTCACCGGTCAGTTACGAACCATATTGCTGGCCGCTTCGGTCGGCACAACGGGCCTGGCCGCCAACGCCTATCAGGCCGGGGCGATGATACCCCAAGTCATCTTCACCTTGGTATCGGGCGGCATTTTCAACGCCGTTCTCGTGCCGCAAATCGTGCGCACGCTTAAAGATGAAAACGCCGAAGAGCGACTCAACAAACTCATCACATTCGCTCTCACCTTGCTTCTGGGCGTGACCATCGCGATGTCCATCGGATCGCCGCTGCTGACACGACTGTATACCAACGGCGCGGGGTCCGACATGATCGCGCTGACGAACGCCTTCACCCTATGGTGCATGCCCCAGATCCTGTTCTATGGTCTGTATACCGTGGTCGGACAAATCCTTGCGGCCAAGAACCGTTTCGGCATGTATGCGTGGAGCTCGGTCGGGGCGAATATCATCAGTTGCATCGGCTTCATCGCGTTCATCGTGCTCTTCGGCAAATCCGATCAGCAGTCGTTGTCGTTTTGGACCGGCAGCAAGCTGGCTCTTACCGCAGGCGCCTGGACGCTAGGCGTAGCCTTCCAAGCGCTGGTGTTATTCATACCGCTGCGCAACGTGGGCTTCCGCGTTCGTCTGGTCTGGGGAATCCGCGGCATCGGGCTGCGGAGCATGGGGCCTGTGGCCGCATGGAGCGTCGGCATCGTCGGCATCGACCAGCTGGCGGGGATCATCAATACACAGGTCACCACCAGCGCGCCCACGTTGGCGATGGCACACCTCAAGCTCAGCGAGTTTGAGGTGGCGGGCAATGCGACCTACCAAAATGCATATACGCTGTATATTCTGCCATATTCCCTGATTGCGGTTTCGGTGGCGACCGCCATCTTCCCCAAGATCTCCAGGGCCATCGCCGATCACGATATCGCTACGGCGCGATTCGATCTGAGCGAATCGCTACGCAACGTCGGCATGCTCATGTTCTTCTTTACCGTCGCATTCATCGTCATGCCGGTACCAATAACCCTGGCGCTGCTGCCATCGGTCAGCCTGCACGAGGCCACGCTGATATCCGGTCCGCTGACGATGCTGGCGGTCAGTCTGCCGTTGGCGAGCGCATACCTCATCATCCAACGCACCTTCTACGCCTTCGAGGATGGCAAGCGGCCTTTTCTGTTCATCGCCCTGCAGGCCGGACTGCAGGTAGCGGTATTGCTTATCGGCAAGCATTTTCTATCGCCCGTGTACTGGGTGGATCTGCTCGGAGCCTCGATCACCATCGCCTTCCTACTATCGTTCCCACTGTTGGTGTGGATGTTGCGCAGTCGTTTTGAGGGACAGCTCGATGGACGTCGACTGCTGCGTTCCTACGGCAAGTCCGGCATCGCCGCTGCGGCGGCACTGATAGGCGGGTTGTGGATGCGTGAACCTGCGTATTCGCTCGTCGGCCATATGCATGCCCCCGAAGGCATGGTCATGCGATGGCTGCAGGCTTTGGTCGTATGTTTCGTTCTCACCGTGACGATCACGGTGATATACGTAGGGATGCTCTGGCTGCTCAGAACCGAAGAACTCACCGTATTGATAAGTCATATCTCGCACCGCCGGCTCTCCGCCATCGTCGGCAGCGCACCCCGCCATACGCGTGGCGCAACCGGGTATGGCGCCCTGCATAGCGACGATATGACATCGCTCGACGCGGCTTACTCGCATGCGAACGCCATCGATCCGATGCCACCGGCGAACCCGTCCGTCGTCAGACAGTCCAGCACCCGTCGCGACGCGCGTCAGGCGGAGGATCCGTTGACGAGGCGCGCCGATAACCGGTCGTTCGGCCCATCAACATCGCGGACGACTACGCAGGCGCCGTCACAAGCATCCTTGTCGGCCATCCCCATGGATAGAATAACTGGTACATCGCATGCGCATGCCATGCACCGCAGGGTCGAAGGAACTATGAAGCCAGAACTGGGAACGATCGTCATCAATCGCTATACGTTGATGTCGCTGTTGCGCGAAGAAGCCGGCCTGCAGGCATGGAGAGCCAACGACCGTGTGCTCTCGCACGATTGCCAGCTATTCCTCATCAACAACCCGGAGTCGATGTCGCAGATCGGCGACGTGGCGTCAGCTTTGGTGCTGTCCAGAAATTCACATGTCACCGAGGTGCTTCAACTACAGCGCCATGACAACACCATGGTGGTCGTCACTGAACTCGATCGAGGCACGTCGCTGAGCGCGTATCTACGGAGCAGGCACGGCAAACCCGTGGACAGGGAGATGGTGCGCTCAATCCTCGCGCAGGCGTCGCGTGCACTGCAGCAATTGCTCAGCAAGGGTCTGCACCAACCGGCATTAAGCACCGACACCATCCGCCTGACCACTCATGGCATAGAACTTGCGGACATCCCGATCAGTCCTCTTCTGACCGACGTCTCCGGGGCGCCCCACACGATGCCGGTCGAGCAACGCGCAATCTATCAACTGGCCTCCGTGCTGTACGCCATGCTCACGAATACACCCTCGCAGCAACTGTCCGGATATGACATGTCGCGTCTGCCCGCCGACACCGCCGACGAATTCCGGCTGCTCTGCCGCCGTGGGCTCAACCTGCAGGAACCCGCGCACACCACCGTCCCCATGGTCACCCTCGCCGAATTCATCGCGCTGCTCGGTGAATGGACGCCGTTCGATCGACTTGCGTATCAGACCCTTTCCTTCGCCGCCAACAGCCCGGACAAGCCTTCCATCGTCCCGGTACGGCTGAACGAACAGCGACAGCACACCCCGTTCGATCTGGATGGCAGCATCCTCTTAACCGAAGCTCAGTTGGCTGCGCAGAGCGCGGCGAGCGAACCCGATAATCGTGACAGCACAACGCTGCAGGCCAGCGTTCCCAGTGGATCGATACCCGCATCCGGCGTCGATCTCAGCAAGGGCTCGGGTTCCTCGCTGTGGGACAAGGCCGCACCAAAACTGGTGTCTTCCGAGGAGACCGCCGAACCGGAACCCGGATTCCGAGATATCGCCGCGGCGGAGATGGCGGGCATCATTTCGCCAACCGTCCCCGGCATCGAAGACGATTTACCATTCCCTGAATTTCCCACCTCCGGCACCATCAACGTCTCCGGGATCCCCGACGATACCGCTGCATTGACGACGCATTTCGATTTCGCCTCGACCAAGTCGATGGCCCCCGCGCATCCCGACCTCTCAGCGCAACCAGATGCGGTCGAGGCCACCGGTCGTATTCCAATCATCGACAGCAACGGCAACCCGGTGCGCCCCGGAGAGGAGTCGCTCCGGGCGTTGAAGGCCGAACAGGCACAACGCGATGCCGCGCTCCCACCGAGCTTCAGCCCCCAGAATCATGACGAGAGCGGCACGCAGACGGACACCGGCAACAATGGGGACATCGCCAATGCTCGGTTATTCGGTGGAATCAGAACGAAGGTGATCGCCATCACGGCAGTCGGCGTCATCCTTATCGCCGCTCTCGGCCTGGCCATGCGCAGTCTGACCCAGCACGGCGGCAGCGGGCTTGGTCAGAGCGGCACCAGTCAGTGGTCGACCGCCAATCTTGATAACGTGCCTTTCGGCAATCAGACTCATTCCAACGATTCGAGCTCCTCATCGCAAAGCCAAGACAGCTCATCCTCTCAATCGAGCTCGGCTAAATCTTCGGCGAGTTCCAATTCTAATTCCAGTTCCAGCAAACAGCCGATTATCACCGCCGACAAGCAGGTCAATAAGGTTCCGAATCCCAAGATCCCAACGAATACGACGCCGTTCGATGTCGATAAACAGGAGTTCATCACCAATCCGGGTGGCCAGCGCGGATATGGGTATTACATGCATCTGAGCCAGGCTCAGGATGTGTACCGTTTCGTGGTCAAAATCCGTTCCTCGGGCGGTAAGGCATACCTGCGAGCCAATACGACCGCCGACCCCAACCAAGGCGAGCAGGTGGCGGAATTCAGCTTCGATGCCAGCGGCACCACGGATATCAAACTCAGCAAGCAAATCAAGGCGCAAGATTTCGTGCTATGGGTCCCGATCGACAGCCTTCCGAACAATCAGCTCTATGTCAACTCCGTGCAGTTCTTCTGAGCGATGAGCTCCGCGACGGCCATCACCGATACGACACCGATACATATACGTCCGTCTATCCACCTGTCCTATCCACCTATCCACCGTGTGACGTACCCGGCTGTCACCGGCACCCTCGGCTTAACACGTCAGAGGGCCTGACTCACCCCGCGTCACGGCAACGTCGGGCGCGAGATGCGAGAGCTGGGCCAGGCTGACAGCCGGGCTGGGCCGGGCTGACACGCTCGAGACTCTATGCATAAGTCGGGTAGTAACGTTTTGCAATGACGGAAAATGGCCCTTCGAAAACGCTATGGCCTGACTTGTGGGGGAGTCCCGACTAGAGTCTGTAGTATTCTTTCGCTGATTCTTACTGCCTCAGGCAAGAAGGAGCATCATGGCTGATTCGATCTCGTCCCCGACGCCAAGAGTCATCAGAAACGATCCATGGTATGGCAGCTACGCCGCACGTGCCGAGACCATGCGCGCATCCGAGATCCGGGCGTTATTCGCGGTGGCCTCCCGTCCAGAAGTGGTGTCCCTGGCCGGCGGCATGCCCTATCTGGACTATATGCCGTTCGGACAAATCGCCGATCTCATCGCCAAGATGATGAGGGAGAAGGGCGACGTGGCATGGCAATACGGACTTGCCCAGGGGGATCCGCATTTGCGCGAGGACGTTCTGCAGATCATGCAGTTGGAGAATATCGTAGACGTTCAGCCCGATGACGTCGTCATCACCAACGGATCGCAGAATGCCCTTGACCTGATCACGCGCATCATGTGCGACCCGGGCGATGTGGTTCTCTCCGAAGCGCCAAACTACGTCGGAGCGTTGGGGGTCTTCCAATCCTTCCAAGTCGATGTCGTCAACGTTCAGCTCGACAGCCACGGACTTATCCCCGAATCTTTCGAGGAGGCGGTCAAGGAGCAGCGCAGACTGGGCAAAAAGGTGAAGTTCCTCTACACCGTCCCCAACTTCCACAATCCCGCCGGGGTGACTCTCAGCGTGGAGCGGCGACCGAAGATATTGGACATCGCTCGCCGATATCACGTCCTTATCGTTGAGGATAATCCATACGGCCTGTTGGGTTTCGATGGCCAGACCTACCCCGCGTTGCGTTCCATGGATGCCGAGAACGTGGTTTATCTGTCAAGTTTCTCCAAGATCATCGCTCCCGGCATGCGAATCGCATGGATGGTGGCGCCCCCCGGCATCCGCCAGAAGCTCGTGCTCGCCAACGAGGCCTCGGTACTGTGCCCTCCCAATATGAGCCAATTCACCATCACGACATACCTCGATAACTTCGATTGGAAGAAACAGATCAACGAATATCGCGGCATGTACAAAAAGCGCTGCGACACCATGGATGCGGCGCTGCACGAATATCTGCCCTATTGCTCCTGGAACAAGCCGATGGGAGGATTCTATATCTGGCTGAAAATCCCCGCCGGCCTGGATTCCCGCGCTATGCTGCCGCGTGCGGTAACGGCGAAAGTCGCCTATGTCGCCGGAACGGGTTTCTACATGAACGGTGAAGGCAAGGACCATATGCGCCTGTCCTTCTGTTACCCGACGCCGGAACGCATCCACGAAGGCATCCGTAGGCTGTCGACCGTGATCGATGCCGAACGGGAGACCACTCAACTGTTCGCGACCAGCGGCAAACCGGATAACGATCCTCGTGACCCCGAGTATCCCGGCCCGGATGTGCCGTGACATGCGATCACGATATACGGCACCAACACATCATGCCGGACAAACCGATACGCCAACGTCCTCCATCAATCATGGGAATCCCCGTGATCCCCATGATCCCCATTGTGAATACGATCCCGTATCGCACGACGCTCTTTGAACTCAAAAAATATTGGCAGCTATAGGAAAGGCCATCATGACAGACGTTAACTTAACTGCAACGGCCACGGCCCCTGCACAGCAGCAGACAGTGGCGTACGCACCAGACGAATCGTTATCACCCGCAGCCTTGAGCGACACCCTGACGGTTTCGGAGCGCAAGGCCATCGATGTGCTGGTAATCTGTGGAGGCTTGAGCCACGAACGTGAGATCTCGATACGTTCCGGCCATCGGGTCGGGGGCTTCCTGGAGGAAGCCGGATTCACCGTTCACTTTCACGATATGGACGCCTCGTTGCTGAAGTACCTCTCCGCCCCCAGCACGCGTCCGGATCTAGTTTGGCCGCTTCTTCATGGCGCCAACGGCGAGGACGGATCTATCAGGGACATTCTCGAATTGGAGGGACTCGCATACATCGGTTCACGGGCAAAAGCCTCTCGAACGGCCTGGAGCAAGCCAATAGCCAAGAACGTGGTGCGCAAGCTGGGGGGACTCCACACCCCACATTCGGTCACGCTGCCGGAATCCATGTTCCGCGAACTAGGCGTGAGTGCGGTTATCGAGCTGCTCGTCGATTCGCTGGGCATGCCGTTGTTCATCAAACCGACCATGGGCGGATCGGCGTTGGGATGCACACTCGTGACGAAGGCGGAACAACTGCCCCAAGCGCTGGTCAGCTGCTTTGCCTATGGTTCCGTCGCCCTGATCGAAAGGGCCGTGAAAGGCACCGAGGTCTCCGTATCCATCCTTGACATCGATGGCAAGCCTCTCGTGTTGCCTCCCCTGGAAATCGTCACGCCGAATGGTACCTATGATTATGATGCCCGCTACACGCCGGGCCCAACGGATTTCTACGTGCCGGCGCGTCTCAACGACGATACGCAACAGGCGATCACCGCCGCGGCGCTCACCGCGCACCGTGTGCTGAGCTTGCGCGATATCTCTCGCACCGACTTCATCGTGGATGACCAAGGAGTGCCGCAGTTCCTCGAATCGAATGTCGCTCCGGGCATGACCGACACCTCTCTGCTACCGCAATCGGCTGTCGCCGCCGGATATCTTCTGCCCGTGTTGTAT
>CALNAE010000260.1 GCA_937874315.1 uncultured Bifidobacterium sp.
GGAATTTTGGTTGGTGCTCGTCAACGACTCACGATCTTCGGAACGACTCGCCGCCTGCTGTTGCGCGGCCGCGGCCTGCTGAGCCGCAGCTTCGCGTTCCTGCTGCGCCTTAGCGTCGGCTTCAATCTCAGCCTTCGACTTGGTTTTGGGCACATTGATAGTGGAGGTCATCGAATCGGCAAGCGTCCACTTCTTACTGCCGCCGGCAGTGGTGGACACCGCCTCCTGGAAGAGATTTCGTTTCGCACTTTCAACCCTGAAAGAACGCGCCGAAGCGACTGCACCAGTGCTCTGACCGGCCGCCGTAGCGGAGGGAACAAACGCGGTGAGCATCGTGGTCGCAGCCGTAATGGCCATTACCGTCGAAAGAGACTTTGTATGTTTCATCATCGCGAACACTGTATCACACAAAACCGATACAATTGAGGGCCGCGACAGGCGGGTACCGCATATTCGTTGATGACACGCCGAGAACTGGATGAGTCATAATCGGACCGAGTCATGACCGGAATCAGAAACGCGGGTTGCGGCGACCGATCAGTCGGCAGGTCATTCAGTAATGAATGATGTCATGCTGCGCCACATCGGCTGCGCTGTAGGTATGAGAATAGGTAGCCCCGTTCATCACGGAGCCGGACTCCGATGTCGTCACCGATCCATCCGAATTGATTTTCTCGATAACCGCCACATGCCCATACATGGCATCCGCGCCATCCTGACCAGCCGCGAACACCATGATGTCGCCAACGTGGCGAGCCGTATGATCAACCCAATAGCCCAGCGACCTGGCGGAATTCCCCCACATATTGCCGTTGCCCATATGGGACCCAACCGGTAGGCCCAACTGATGCCGACGCACATACACCCACCATGTGCACTGGCTGAATTCATAGGCGTTGCCGCTGTCGCCCGAGGCGTGATCGGGATTGAACCCGTTGGGAAGCACTTGCTGGTCGGCATCCATCAAGGCCGCCACCTTCGCATTGCTGGCCTTGACCTTGGTCATGCCGTCGACATTCAACGTGGTGTTCGTGTCGCTCAACTGCCAGGTGCCCTCGTTGGTGGTCTGCGCTGATGCCTGCCCCGACGACGAGGTCTTATCCAAATCCGTGCGCTCCTGCGAACGAGAGACGCCCTGAATGTTAACCCGCTTGAGTTGCGTGGTGGTAGCGGCGATATTGTTGACCGCCGCGGAAGTCTGCATCGGGTTGATCAGGACCATCGTGGCTGCGGCGGTGCCCACAAGAGCCGCGAGCGAAGTCGAAGTAAGCAGCATCGACCTACGCTGAGCGGCGCGGGCCGATTCCCGAAACGAGCGACGGCTTACGGGGATGACCGCATTGAACTGCGCGGCGAGACGTGCGTCGATATCGGTTTCCACAGCGGTGCCACTCGCGGTCTGTGCTACTGCGACACGTGTGACGCTATGCGCTCCGCGACCGCGCCAGGCAAAGAGCGAGGGGAATGACAATCCGCGTTGCGCAGTCGACATCGTGGCGGCCTTATGCGCCATTGCCTTATGCGCTGCATGCTTCATACCCGTGCGACTCCTTGGTTCAGGTTGTGCAGGACAGAGATCTCCGGACCATCGAAAATCGCCGATCCAAAATAAGCTCCACCGTAGAACTATACAAGGTGGACTAGCCGACGTGAAGACGCGCGCGGTCTCCAGCGGTTTCAGGGCCCGAATCCTACCTACCGCGACTGCCACTGTAATGATTCGCACCTACGGCGTGTCGCCTAGGCACAACTTCGTTCCTCTCGCCCGGCGTGTCTTATCTCATTTCCGAAAGATGGAAACAAGACGGGCGCCCGCACGCGTACGGGCTATTCTTGGCGTTTATGGCGAACACCGTAATAATCCCGGATTCCCTGCTGCCGCGTGACGGCCGTTTCGGATCGGGACCAAGTAAAATCCGTACCGCACAAATGCAAGCATTGAATGCCGCCGGCACAACGCTGATGGGCACCTCGCACCGGCAGCCTGCGATCAAGACATTGGTCGCCTCGATCCAACGCGGCTTGGAAGACTTCTTCTCGCTCCCCGCCGGATACGAGGTAACGCTCGGCAACGGCGGAGCCAGCGCCTTCTGGGACATCGTCTCCTGCTGCCTGATCAGGCGACGAGCGGCGTGTGGTACGTACGGCTCATTCAGCTCCTCATTCGCCACGGCCATGGCACGGGCGCCATTCATCGAAGACCCCGTGTGCTATGACTCACGGCCCGGCACCTATCGTCTTCCCGAATACGACAGTCGTGTCGACGCGTATTGCTGGGCCCATAACGAGACATCAACCGGCGTCTGCGCACCGGTACAACGAGTCGAGGGAAGTCAGGCGCAGCACGCCCTCACAATTATCGACGCGACCAGCGGCGCAGGAGCGTTGCCCGTTGACATCACCCAGACGGACGCCTACTACTTTTCCCCGCAGAAGGCATTCGGATCCGACGGCGGACTATGGCTCGCCATGCTCTCCCCCGCCGCCATCGAGCGCGCGCAGATCCTGCAGGCCGAAGCCGACCGACGGTCATCTCCGCGTTGGATACCGCGCTTCCTTTCGCTCACGGCCGCCATCGACAATTCGCGCAAGCACCAGACGTTGAACACACCCGCCATCGCGACATTGATCATGCTGGAGAACCAGGTGCGTTGGCTCAACGATCAGGGCGGCCTTCCCTGGACGACTCATCGATGCGCGCAATCGGCGTCGATATTGTATGCGTGGGCGGAACACTGCAATTACGCGACTCCCTTCGTCAAGGATCCACGTGCCCGTTCGAATGCGGTCGTCACCATCGATCTGGACTCCGCCCTCGACGCCAACGAAGTGGTGGCGACACTGCGCGGCAACGGCATCATCGACACCTTCGGATATCGCAAGCTCGGACGCAACCAGCTGCGCGTAGGCGTGTTTCCCTCGGTGGACCCGCAGGATGTCGAGGCCCTGACGAACTGCATTGACTACGTCGTCAAACACTCCTGACGGCTCCGAGCTACGACCTACACCTGCGTGGAAGCGACCATGAACGAGCCGCTTGCGGATTCCATCGCATCACCCAACGCGGCTATGAACACCAATCCTTCGTCAGCGGGAATAAATACGGCTTCGCCGCAACGCAACACGCGTTCGTCCTTGGGGCTCGAGCATCTGATGGCCCCCTGCGTGCACACCAGAATCCTTGGCCCCTTGCTCCCGGGAATTGCGGAATCGACACCGATGTGTTGCACCAATCTGCCATATCGATGGACCAGATGATCGAGCATCGCCCAGCGGCGCTGGCCGGCGTCCACATGCCCGTAAGCAAGCATGAAGGCGTCGATTCCCGGCTTGTACACCACGATGTCACGCATGATCAGACTGACGAGATTCGTGGCCGCGGGATCGATTGGAGCCGAGGAACGACAATCCAAGGTATGCAATAGATGGGTGACGTCCTTATGTTTAACCGTCATGCCGGCCCTCAGGACATTATCTGAATTCGTCATGATCTCGACGGCGGTCCCATGAATATAGGCGTGGGGCGTGCCTGCGGGGATGAATACCGACTCGCCCTCGTCAAGCTCCACCGGATTCATCATAAGCAGACCAAGCACGCTTGGGTCATCACCGAAATCCCTGGCGGCCGCGATCGCATATCGAAAAGCCAGCTGCGAACGCGCATGCATGGTCTGCTCCGATGCCGCCATCAACGCATCAACCAATCCGGACGTCGGCCCAGCCGTGATCGCCGTGTAAAAGGCCCGGAACACCTGTCTGCGGGATTCCGGCCATACGGAGGCCGAATCGGGCATCAGAGCCTCGGCATCGGTGAAAGCGTCCGTCGTCGAGGCGACATACCCACGCAAGGACAGATGCCGCGACAACGCCTCGACCATTGTCGCCGCCACGGGATGATCGACGAGTTTGAGATTATGCAGCATGAATGGGATGGATGCGAAACCCACCGAAGCCTGGAACGGTTCCAGCGCCACGACCATCTCACATTTTTCAACGGGATCATGAAAAGAACGCAGCGGCGAATCCATCGCGATTCCGGATGCATTCTCGGCATTGAATCCCGCACGCGCCTCGAATCCCACCGGATGGACCTGCATGGACAACGGCATCCGCGCAGAGATGATCTTCAACAGATAAGGGAGCACCGGACCGAACTGCTCGGAATCTCGCTCACCGACCATGCCTTCCGGATCGCTGCGAATCGCCTGAGTCAATGGCAACGGACCCCGACCGGGAACCTCCACCATGGACGGCCACTGCTGGTGGCCGCTGAACCACATTTCGGCCAGCGGCTGCCCGATATCCACCGGATTCACCGTCATCACACGCCCAGCCGACGCCTGCCTGCCATGGAACATGGTCTGCAGACGATGATATGACCCCCAGGCATACGACTTGGATACGGGATGCAACACATACACCGGCTTCCTCCTGTTCCATACATGCGATGGGTCTCTACCAAGGTTACCCCCGCATACTATGGTAAGGGTATGAAATTCGCAGCCATCGTCAACCCCGAGAAACGCCGCAATTCACCGCAGCCGGTTCGCGTGGATCTACGCAAGGTCTTTTACATCGGCATCGGATTGTGGCTGGTTGCCGCCGCCGTTTTCGGCGTGTTCGTCATGTTGGGATTTCGAGTACTCGGCTATCTGCATATCTGCTTCGCCGGCATCGCCATCGGCGTATTGCTACTGATCTGGGAGTTCTTCGACAGATCGAGTTACCGCAAGCTCGGCGCCTAGCCCGTGATCACTCCTGGGCGAGCGGCAGCACCATACTGAACGTGCACCCCTGCCCGCTGGCGCTCCACAACGAAACCGTGCCATGGTGCGTCAGCGCCACATGCTTGACGATGGCCAGACCCAGCCCTATGCCCTCGCGTGTGTTGTCGTTCTGACTACTGCCACGATAGAACCGTTCGAACACGCGAGGCTGCTCCGCTTTGGCGATGCCGGACCCACGGTCGATCACGCGGATGACCACGTCTCGACGTTCGCGAGACAGCGCCGCAGTGAGGCTGACCGACGCACCTCGCGGCGAGTAGGTCAACGCGTTCTCAACCAACTTGCGAAGCGCGGCTCTGATCTGTTCGGCATCCGCGTTGATCTCCAAGCCTTCGTCGCACGCCACGACAAGAGGAACCCCAAGCCGTTGGCTCTCCTCATGCAGCTGATCGCACACCCAGTCCAGTTGCGCCCGCACCGACAATCGATTCACAGGCGAAGGCACCACCGGCTCCTGCGCCTTGATGAGCAACAGCAGATCCGCGACCATATGGCTCATATATCTACTTGATCGCCTTACCTGACGCGCCTTCGCACGCACCTGCGCAAGATCCAGATCGTCACGTTCCAGCGCATCCGCGAGGAGTTCCAACTCCTTGGACGGTGCCAGCAGCTGTTCGGATACGTTGGCGATAAACGAATCGCGAGTCTGGGCGAAACGAATCGCATCGCTGACATCGTCGATAAGCACCACCACGCTGCGGCCGTTCAGCCGACCGACGGTGACTTTCAACCAATTGGGCCGACTGACGCGTGTGCCGTTCCGGTCGACGACGGTGGAGGAACCTTCAGGTCTCGCCGTCGCGAAACGATCCGGGGTGTCCGTGGTGAGGTCAAGATGCGCACGGCCGCCTCGCCGACGCACCTCATGAATGGCCTCGAGCACACGCCCGTTCACGATGACGTCATCGCCGACGATGCCAAGCGTGTAGGCGGCAGGGTTGGCGCGAACCACGCCATCGGATTCGTCCACGACGATGGACGCCACCTTCAGCATCGAAATCAGCGCCGCGGTGGACTCGTCCAAATCGTCCGACTCCCCCTCGGAAGAGTCGTCGATTCGATGAAAACGGTTGCGCAAGACGCCCAGTCCCCCGCGAACGGGTGAACGCAGCCAAAACCGTTCAATCATCCCTGCCACGCGATCGTACAACATATATATCGCCGCAAGCACCAGCGCTGCGACAAGCACGCCGAACAGCGCGAAGATTACGACGGAAGAACCGGAGATGGTCATGACCCCATTCTCGCATAGCCTCCCCCATGCAACCGAAAAAACGTGAACGGAAGGTGAACGCGTGGGTGAATTCTCGGCGAATACCCGCGACATTTCTCGGATTCAGGCGGTTTTTCGTTCGCAAATCGAATACACTGAGGGAAACCCTATAAGGAAGGCTGCATTATGCGCGTTATTTTCAACGAAGAGCTCAAGGCCGTGGCCGACGATCTCGATCAGATGGCGCAGGACGTGCACAAGGCGATCAATCTCGCGGGCGATGCCCTGATGGACTCAGACGTCGAAGCGGCTCAGACCGTGATCGACGGCGATATCGAAATCGATGCGTTGGAATCGAGCATCATCGATCAATGCGTGCGTCTTCTGGCCAAACAGAACCCCGTGGCGACCGACCTGCGCGTGGTCGTCGCATCCATGCGGCTGGCCACGACGTTCGAGCGCATGGGTGATTTGGCCCGTCATATCGCCGAATCCGCCCGTCGCGCCTACCCCGCTTCTCCGATCCCCGCGGAGGCGCAGGAGCTGTTCGGCAAGATGAAGGACTTCCTGAATATGACCGCCGACAGGTTGGTCAATATGCTGATGGACCGCGACGCGAACATCGCAGAGAAGGTTATCGTCGATGACGATGTCCTTGATGCGTTGCACCATCAGACCTTCGAGTTCGCTCTGGACGAGAACTGGAAGGGAACTAGGCAGCAGATCATCGACATCGTACTGCTGGGGCGTTTCATGGAGCGGCTCGGCGATCATGCGGTATCCGCGGCACGCCGCGTGGTCTATATCGTCTCCGGGTTCGATCCCACGAAGCTTCCTCAGCGCGACGAAGGCACCGACATCGACTGACGACTGCGCGCGCTCGTCACATGCCCGTGCACGGGCATGACGCCCAGAATATAAAGACATACCGAGCGTTTGGAGCATGACGACGCGGTCCGTGGATACGACGCCCGAGCATGATTGAGGGGAACCACCCAGCAGGTGGTTCCCCTCAATCATGCTCGGTTACTTACGATGCGTCACTTCTGGCCTTGGGCAGCGACGGCCGCCGCCCCCGCCTTGGCGGCTTCGGGATCGAGGTACTCACCCCGCGGCTTGATCGGCTTGAAGTTGTCGTCGAGCTCGTAGACCAGCGGAATACCCGTCGGAATGTTGACCTTGGAGATCTCCTCTTCGCTCAGCCCGTCGAGCATCTTGACGATGGCCCGCAGCGAATTGCCGTGCGCCGCGATGAGCACGGTCTTGCCGGACTTGAGCTCGGGAACGATGTCCGACTCCCAGTACGGCATGACACGAGTGACGACGTTGGCCAAAGCCTCCGCCTCAGGAACCGGATCGCCCGCATAACGCGGATCGTTGTTCTGCGAGAACTGATCGTTCGGATCGATCTCTGGCGGCGGCGTGGCATAGGAGCGGCGCCAGATCATGAACTTCTCGTCACCGTACTCCTGACGGATTTCGGACTTGTTCTTGCCTTGCAGCGCGCCGTAATGACGCTCGTTGAGACGCCAGCTGCGCTTGACCGGGATCCACAGGCGATCGGCCTCGTCAAGAGCGATGTTGGCGGTATTGATGGCACGACGCAACAACGAGGTGAAGACGATGTCCGGCAGGACGTTCTTCTCCTTGAGCAGCTGGCCGCCACGCTTGGCTTCCTCTTCGCCCTGCTCGGTCAGCGGGACGTCAACCCAGCCGGTGAACTGATTGGTTTTATTCCATGCGCTCTGACCATGTCGGAGCAGTACTAGTTTGTATGACATATCCTTAAGTTTATGTGACGTAGCAGACAGTTATTCCCGTCCGCTGCCAGCCGACGCGACCGCCCGACCGGCCGATCTCATACGCCTACGAATGTCGAGGATATCGGGACGTTAGCGCTCACAATATGGAAGCGTCATCGGTGCATCGATCATCCGCGACCGGCACCCCTACACACTTGCCAGCACCGTAGCCACCACGATCAGCGCGGTGAATACCAGCAGCTGTCGTCCGGCGCCACCCAACGAACGCGGATAGTCCCCGGCTCTAATCGCATGAACCGTCGCGAACGACGCGGGAATCAGCGGCAGCCATACCACAAGACCCCACGGCCACCACACGGCGAGAAAAAGCATGGCCGCCAGCGCCAGCGCCACGACGATGGACACGACGAGCAACAGCCGCGCCGACCGCGCACCGAGCCTCACCGCCAACGTCCGTTTGCCCGAACGCGTGTCATCCTCGACATCACGCAGATTGTTGACCATCAGAATGATGACGGAATACAGGCCCGCGCATACGGCGGCGATCACACCCGTGCGGTCGATGCCGTATTGTCCGCGCAAGGCCGCGAAGATATCCCACGACCCGTCTTGCCCCGGCCCGGCGAAGTCGAACGTCGACACCCCACCGACACCGAGACCATCCAGGGATTGGCAGATGGCGAATTCGGTACCGAGCGTGGCGACCAGACCGAAGAAGAGGAACACGAACAACTCGCCCAGGCCAACATAGCCATAGGGATGTCTGCCACCGGTGTAAAACCAGCCTGACAGCAGGCAGAGCACGCCAACGACGACCAGCCAGTATTGACGCGTGATCACCACGATGGCCAGGCCGCACAGGCAGGCGGCCAGCGCGGCCGCGGCCGCGGCCAGCAGCACGCTACGGGGCTTCACCAGCCCGGACGCCGTCAGCCGCTGTGGTTTGCCAGACCGCCGCTCGTCATCGCCACGCGCGCTGTCGCTGCCCCGAACGCCGTCGGAATAATCGTTCGCGAAGTTGACCGCGGTCTGCAGGAACATCGCAACGCCCAGACATAATGCGAATACTCCGACGAACCGGTCCAGAGCGCCGGGAACCGAATACCATGGCGCCGAGCAAGCCCCACTCACCCCGGACAGGCAGCGCATAGGCCAACCACCGGTCTGCGTCAGAACCGCCCAAGCCGAGCAACCGCCCAGTATCACCGGCGCCAACGAGGCGGGAATGGTGCGTAATCGCAATCCGCCAATCCATAGCGCTTTGTTACGCAGACGCGGCATCACTCATTCCTCGATTCACAAGACCTTGGCCGGCACGACAAGCATGCGACAGACACGTTTCGGGCACACCGGCCGGTTCCGTACCCGACATACAACCATACAACGCGGCGGCAATGCACGGAAGCGGCGGGGACGCCCGCCCCATCGGCGTCCGGAAGCTCGGTCCGACGGCAGGATCAGGGCACGAGATA
>CALNAE010000261.1 GCA_937874315.1 uncultured Bifidobacterium sp.
GGATTAGCGGGTGTGTATGCGGGTATCATTTTGATTTTTACTATGCCTTGAGACACGAGCGGGTATGCGGATATTTTAGCCATGAAAGTCGGCAAATCATCGGCCTTGGGGATAATATACTGTGACGTTCCGCTGGGAAAATTTTCAAAATTAGAACCCGTCGCGGTGGATAACGGCTGGTTGTTAGATTCGGTCGGCCATGTGCTGTCTATTTCGACGGTGCTGGTGATAAGTACGGAAGTCCCCGCGGGCGTGAAATAGTTTTCGTAATCGACTTCGCGCGTCAAGTACTGTGCGCCTACGTCCAGCCCCTCGGGGATCGCAAGATTGCCGCGAATATCATCGACGCTGTTAGTATTTTGATTGGCGATACCGACATGTCCGCGAGTGACATAGCAACGTCCGAATTTGACATCAAATTGAAATGACTGAATAACGTCCAACATGAGTGATAATTCGGTGACCCCGTTGGCGGCGAATTGCACGTCCTGAATGAAATAGTACCAAGTGCGGTCATTGCCGGTACGCCCGTAGCTGACGGTAAGATAATTGTATTTGCAAGCTGCGTCGAAAGGCATGGCGATTTTAATTGGTTTGCCGAATCTTACGACGGTCTGCCGAGTCCAAATCATGGATTCGCTATCCAGCGAATTGAAATAATTATCTTGAGCTGTTTTATCATCAAATTTAACGATATCGCGATACGAACTATCCCACGGCACGTTGCACAGTCGGACGGTGCTGTTTGGTTGCCATGTGCTATAGTCGGTAACATTATCGTATTTATCCAAGTCCATTGGGCGGCTCGGTGGCAAATCTGCAATCCCCATTAATCCTCCAAAAATAATAGCCGGTAGGTTATCCTACCGGCTATTATACCATATGACCATTACTATGCCGTGGTGACGGTAACGGCAATCTTTTCGGTCAATCCCATAATCCGCACGAGCATATTAACCGAACCAGCCGCGACGGGGTGTAGGATATTACCCTCGGCGACGGTGGCAATCTGAGCGTTATCCGTGCCAATGACCGCCATGTTGGTGGCGTCAAACGTGCGCGAGTCAGTCAGCGTACCGGTAACAGTGATTGGCGCATCCGTACCCACCACGGCACTAGTCGGCGTGGCCGTGACGCTCACCACCAACTGAGGATTAACGCCAAACACCCCATCCCCGGTAACGGGCACCGCCAATTCACCGCTCACCGTCTGTTCGACTTCCGGGGTGGATGGATTGATGTACGTGGCCTGTGCGGTGACATTAATCGTGTCGTTGGGCTCATCGATGCCCGCGTACAGCATGCCGGTATCGGTGATGCGCGTCCACTGCGACAGGGTCTTGAGAGAGTCACCAAGCGAGTATTTGACACCAGTAACAGTATAGGCGTTGGGGTCGGAGTCAGCGCTGTTAGTGACGGTGCTGACCAACTGGACGACGCCACCGCGAGCCACGTCGGTGGGGGTAGAGGTTTGCCCGGAGTAGCGCGCGATATGCGTCTCAAAAACGGGAGTGCTAGCGTCGGCGCTCTTGGGGTCGATTACATTGATGTCGCTTGCGGCTCCCGTCCATGCCATAGCCGCCTGAGCAAATGGGGAGACACTAAACGTGTACCACAGGTGAAGGAAATAATTTTCGCCCATGGAAACCGCGTTGCGCTGATTCGTAACCTCCTGTAGATTCCTGTAATTGAAGAAGAATTCCTTGGGAACTACGAGCGCTTGAACACCTTTCATCCCGAAATCCTCCGGCTTAATGGTGATAACACGATTCGGCACGTTGCCTTGCTCAATGTTAAACATGTAGGCGAGAGCCTTGACGCCCATGGTCGCTTTGACGCGCGGCGTGGTAATCAGCATAAAATCGTCGGGGGAGTTGACGGTAGGCCAATGGCGAGCATTGTACTGAGTGCTTGGCCTGATGCTCATTTCCTCCATGATAGTCTTGAGTTCGATGAGCAGATTCTGAATGTCGTCGGTGGTCGCATTGCCGTTGGTAATGTCGGCGGTATGGATACGCCAATATCCGCCCTGACGCGCGTACTCGGCAAACAGTGAGCATGTCGCCAAATACTTGTCAATCTCCGCAGAGGTTGCCTGAGCCTCCATCTGCGATGCAATCAATCCGCCAAGGCCATCGTTACCGTCGTTCAGAAACGCCTGTCGCACCTGAGCACGATTGATGGTCAGCTTGTAGTAGTTCTGAAAATTCATCACATGATACACGGAATCGACGGGAACTTTTTCGGTTCCGAACGCGTCCATCGCCAAATATTCCTGTGCCGGGTCATACACGTGTGCCTTGAGCAATCCGACCGCAATCTCCTGATACGTGTCGCCGTAGGTCATGGCCGCGCGGTCGAATTCGTCGAATTTGTTCTTCCATGTGCGCTTATTGATATACGTCTGTCCGATACGATTCAAGAGAGAATCGTAAAACGCGTTCCAATGCTGGGGGTAGCGCCCCAGCGCTTCAAGCGTGCGTTTGATACCCGCCTGAGTCGCGGCGGGGATGCGCGCCTGATATGCGGGAGTCTGCTCCTCGCGGATAGCGTCGGCAATCGTCTCGTTGGACAATTCTACGAGCGGCCGCAACTGCTTTTCTACCATTTTATTTACTCCTAGTCCTTAAACAGATTATCAATATCGAGAGTACTATCATCATCAACATTATCATCATCGGCAGACGATTCTTCGACAGGCTCGCCATCGTCCACTTGTGATTGGAGTGATTTCCGAATCTCGCTGATGAACCCGCGCAATTCGGCAATCTCGTCAGCCATTTGGCTGATGCGCGTGTCGATATCCCCGCTCTTGGCGTCAGCGTCGCCCCCATTATCGTCAGGCTGTTCGCTTCCCACCGGGTCCTGTACGGTGTCCGGTGCGGCGGGTTCCGTCACGGATTCCTTATCGTCATCGGTCGGTTCCCTGTCGTCGTCCATTATCGCTCCTATCGTTTAGTGCCGCCACCAGTTTTCGCCAATGGCGGCTAGTCGTGAGCGATACCGCACTTATGCTCAGCCTGAGGTGTCCCATGTAATCGTCATGATGGCGTAACTCAATACGACATTCCCACCACACGATTAACTTCGCACAGTACATCGCTCGTGATTATCATAACACAAACGGCATACCATTGTCATCTTTGACATGCCTACCGCTCCTGAAATCATCGTATCGTATGACGGTCGTCAGCGGCACTCCGGCCAAATTCATCGACTCGGCGTTATCATTGTCGCGTACCGCGTAGCGTCGTGCGCCAAGAATTCTCATATCACGCCATTCCTGTGCTTTCCATTCCCCGATATCTTTCCCTATCGTAACACCAATCGCGCTGTTTTTAGTATCCAAGACAATGCTGTCCGTGTCCCCATATATCAGATGTCCGACGTTTTCGTGCATAGCGGATAGCGTCATTCGTCGCGCGTATGCGGCAACCCACATTGATATGGGTGGATAGCTTTTACTGTCGCTTGTTTCCCTATGTAGTCTCCATGATAGTTCGCCGTTTTCCCATGACGGTATCATTCGCGTATCGCGCGGGTAAACACCAAATTTCCCGATAAGCGCATTCAACATGATTTTCGCTATGTCCCTTTGCGCACCTTTGGCATGCTGTTTTTTATCATACCAGTCTTCCACATAAGCGGTAAAAAGTCCCCGCGCAACCCTGAATTTATATCCCTCGATATTTTTTATAATACTAACGTCATAATATTTTTTTAATGTTGCCATGTCCACATCTGTAATCCATCGTGTAATATACCCGTCGGTTCCAAAATCAGTGCCAATATCACCCCATAAAACATGACCATAAGGTATGCAATTCTTCTTTAATTCCGCCCTAAAAGTTATTTTATCCGCGTGCATGGGCATATCGCCATCTATTTTATATTCTCCGTCATAATGTTCCGGTAAGTAAATCGGCATGGGGTTGCTAATAAGACAATAAGGGTACAGCGAATTACAATCATATGAAATACCATTGTGATATTCTCCGTTTTTGTTATATACTATGCCGCCTGAATATGCTTGCCTAAACTCCGTTTTCCAAATATCGCTATCGGGAAATAATTTGTTGTACTCCCCGTACCCTCTGAATTTTTTGTACTCGGCCAT
>CALNAE010000262.1 GCA_937874315.1 uncultured Bifidobacterium sp.
CAGGTTGGATGGCGAGGCGTCGGGGCGATAGTCGCGCAGCGAGACGGTTGTTCGCAGTGAAGCGACGCCAAGGCGGTCTTGCGGCGAGTCGGAGTGGGCTGGCACGAGCATCAAGTTGACACGAATCGAAATTCCGGATAGTATCGAACCCGTTAGATATCGAACCGGTTCGACGAAGCAGCTCGATATTCTGACGGTGAGCATTGTTGATTCTCTCTGCATCGGTGCAGTGACCAGAGGGCTCATCACAGGAAAAACAGAAAGGTTCAGAGCAATGAACAAGAACTCACAACACCGGTCATGGCGAACTGTCGGCGCAGCGTTATTGTCTTCGGTGCTGGCGGTTAGCATGCTGGCCGCCTGCGGATCAGGTTCCACGTCCTCTAGTGGTACAAAGATCACGATTTTCAATTCCAAGTCCGAGATTCAGTCGCAGATGGAGGACATGGCCAAGAAGTATTCGAAGGAAAAGGGCGTGGACGTTGAGGTCTATTCCTCAACCGACACCGTCGCGGCGCATCTCGCCACGAAATACGCGTCCAAAAGCCCCTACACGATTTCCATGGTGGATGCCAAGGATGTGTACAGTCTGGCCAAGGACCATGCGGTCGATCTGAGTGATCAGTCGTGGGTCAAGGACACGAAGTACGCGATTTCCATCGACAACAAGGTCTATGGATTCCCCGTGAGCATCGAGGCGCGAGGCCTGATCTATAACGCCGACGCCATCAAGAAGATCACCGGCAAAGCCTTTGATCCCGCGAACTACAAGACATTGACCGCATTCAAGGCGCTGCTTGCGGAACTGAAAAAGGGCGGCATGAAGTCCCCGACCGGTGTGCTCAAGGAAGATTGGTCGCTGGCGGCGCATTACCTCCCGCAGGTGTATGAAGAGCAGAAGGATCCCGCGGCATTCATCAAGGATCTGCAACAGGGCAAGGTCAATCTGGACGGCAACGCGCAGTTCACCTCCTTGATGAACACCTTCGATGTGCTCAAGGAGAATAATTACGCGGCGTCCAGTGCCATCTCTGCGGAACGCGAGGTTACCGAACAAAATCTGGCCGAAGGCAAGATCGCCTTCATGTTCGGCGGCAACTGGGATTGGTCCGTGCTCAATCAGTATGACTACACCAAGAACATGGGTATGATGCCGGTTCCTCAGAACACCGATGACGGCGCGAACGCGAAGCTCGTCGGCGGCGGCTCCAAGTACTTCTTCATCGATTCCTCGAAATACACGTCAGACGCCCAACGCAAGGCCGCCAAGGCCTTCCTCGATTGGCTGGTGAATGACAAGGAGGGGCAGAGCTTCATCTCGAAGGATGCATCTCTGGTGTCTCCGTTCACGAACAACAAGGTCGCGGTATCCGATCCTCTGGGCAAGTCCGTGAAGCAGTATGTCAACAAGGATGCCCTCATCGCCAACTACAACTATCTGCCGGACGACCACTACTCGAAGCTCGGCGCAGATTTCCAGAAGTATCTGGCAGGCAAGGAGGATCGCGCCGCCTTCGCCCAGTCCATCCAGACCTACTGGAAGACCGCAAAATTGTCCGGGACCAGTGAGTGAACGTTGAACCGATCCAGGCGAATGGCGGCGTGATGTCGTCTCAGGGGCCGCGTTGAGTGGCCCCTGCGCCTGAACTTCAGGGGGAATGGATCATGAAACAAAATAAACTCTCATATAAGGTCGGGCAGTTCTTCATGTTCGCGGGTCCCGCCGCGGTGCTGTTCTCGTTGGTGATGATCATCCCGTTTGTGTACGGGTTGTATCTGACATTCACCAGTTGGGACGGTGTGTCCAACGCCAAGCCGTTCGTGGGCATCCAAAATTACATCAACGCCTTTGCGGACTCCTCCTACTGGAGTTCGTTGGGGTTGACCTTCGTCTATTCGGTGATCTCCGTCGTGCTGATCAATGTCGTCGCGTTTCTGCTGGCTTATCTGGTCACCAGCGGCATCAAGGGACAGAACTTCTTCAGAGCCGGTTTCTTCATCCCGAATCTCATCGGCGGCATCGTGCTGGGCTATGTCTGGAAATTCGTGTTCAACAGGGCCTTCGTGGCGGTGGCTGGCGCGTTGTCGAACAGCATCGCTCCCTCGTTGTTATCCACTCCAAACGGTGCTTTGTTCTGTCTGATCGTCGTATCGGTCTGGCAGTATGCCGGCTACATGATGCTGATATACGTCGCGGGATTCATGGGCGTGAACACCAGTCTCAAAGAGGCCGCGCTTATCGACGGCTGTTCCAAATCGCAGGCGATGCTGCATGTGATTATCCCGCTGATGCGTTCGTCCTTTGTACAGTGCATATTCCTGAGCACCACCCGATGCTTCATGGTGTATGACGTCAATCTGTCACTCACCGATGGCGAGCCATTCGGTTCCTCCGTGTTGGCCGCCATGCATGTCTACAACCAGGCGTTCGTCTATAAGAATTACGGAACCGGTCAGGCCGAGGCATTGGTCCTGTTCATCGTCTGCGCGGTGATCGGTCTGGTGCAGGTCTACGTCGGCAAGAAAGGTGAGGTGGAAGCCTGATGAGTAGCGCAGCCACATCCAATACGACGACGCAGGTCGCCGGACACGTCGTGCCTATGCGGACGAAACTCGGCCACGCGCTGATGATCGTGGTTCTCAGCGTCCTGTTGGTGATCTTCATCGTGCCGTTCTTGCTGGTGGTCATCAATGTGTTCAAGACCAAGGCGGATATCACGGCCCATCCGCTTGCCCTGATCGGCAGGCATGGATTCACCCTGGCGAACTTCCCGAATGCCATCGACAAGATGGACTTCTGGACGGTACTGGGCAATTCCACGATTATCACGACCAGCGCCACGATACTGACCGTGGTCTTTTCCGCGACGGCCGCGTACGTCATTGTGCGCAACCCCTCGTGGAAGGTCAATAAACTGTTTTTCGCGATGATGGTCGCATCCATGGTGGTGCCGTTCCAGGTGTTGATGGTGCCGCTCGTCTCGGTGTACGGCGGCATCTTCAACGTGCTGAACAGCCGAATCACGTTGATTCTCATGCACGTCGGGTTCTCGGTGTCGCTTGCGGTGTTCATGTTCCATGGCGCCATCCGCACGAACATCCCCATCGAGCTTGAAGAGGCGGCCGAGATCGACGGCGCCACAAAATGGAAGACGTTCTGGACCGTCATATTCCCATTGCTCAAGCCGACCGTCGCCACGGTCACCATCATCGACGCCATGGCGTTCTGGAATGATTATCTCCTGCCATCCTTGGTGTTGGGGAAGAAGGAGCTGTACACCATACCAATCGCCACGCAGGTGTTCTACGGGACGTACTCGACTGATATCGGGCTGATCATGGCGGCGTTGCTGCTGGCCATGCTGCCCATCCTCATCCTATATCTCTTCCTGCAACGCTATGTGGTCGCAGGCGTCACCGCTGGTGCCGTGAAGGGATAGTCTGCTTGAT
>CALNAE010000263.1 GCA_937874315.1 uncultured Bifidobacterium sp.
GAGGCTGTCAAGGGTTCAAAACCTTGGCAGCCTCTTTGCTGTATTGGTTGTAGCACAGGAACGGGCAGCTTTGACGTCACAGCAGTCAAGGTGACGTTTGCCAGCCCGGCCCAATATGATTCCACTGCCACCGTAACGGTAGTGCTCACCGACGCGAGCGGAAACGCCCTTGCCACGTACACCGGTCCCGTATCGCAAGCACCTTCTGGATTGACCCCAACGGACAGCTCAAAGCTTCCAAGCGTCGAGGCCGTCTCCAACGTAGCCGTCGCAGTAGAAGGCAAACACGTGACCGCTTCCACTGCGAAGTAAGGTCTCCCATAGCTATTGATTTGGGCCGAATGTCACCATCTTATATTTGTGGTAGCATTCGGCCTCAATTGGATTACGGTTTGGCAAGGGAGAATCCATGTCGGCACCTTCAACGGACGATCAGAGCGCATCCGGCGCTTCGGTTTCTTCGCATCAATCTGTGAAACACCATACTCGGATACGCAATGCGGCTTTGCTGGCGGTGCTCATTATCGGAATCATTCTATTATGGCCTGCAAAATGGGGAGGCCTGTTCGGCATCATCGTAGTGGATGGCCATTCCATGGAGCCAACGTTCTACACCGGTGACGTCGTCATTTCCATGAAGTCGACGGACTACCACGTCGGAGACATCATCGCCTACCAGGTTTCCGATTCCAAGATAGGCAAGGGTGGACACGTCATCCACCGCGTCGTGAAGATCGCTCAGGTCAATGGTCAGTCAATCTATACGACGAAGGGCGATAACAACCCCGGCACTGATCCATGGAGCGTAACCAAGAGCGACATCTTTGGCAAAAAGCTACTCATCATACCCAAGATTGGAACATATCTAGACTCCTCGCAAGGAAGTATCCTGCTCGGTGCCATATTAGCCACGGTAGTGGTTGTCGCAATATGGCCATCGTCATCTCGTCATGGAAAACGTTCGCGGCACGCACAGCAATAATCGATGAAGCTGCGGGCCATAGTTGTGGAGTAACGGCAAGAAAGAATCACACATGCGGCACGGATCGGCAAAACGCAGAATACCACGGCTCATGGCGGTCGTTGCACTCGCATTGGCCCCTCTTGTGCTGTTGGGTGCCTCGGCGTCGACGCTTGGCGGCTTGGGCAGCGACGACCTCTGGACGGGAACTTCCCAGCAAACGCAGTACGCTAAGGCGACGATCCAATGGGGATTGGGCTGGGATTCATCGACATCGCAGTGGGTTGCCAAAACCGCCGATACGGAGTTTTTCACCGATCTCAGTGGCGGCGCTGCCGCGACACTCCAGCCCAATCACACTGTAAGCGTCGCCCTCACGCTCAATTCCGGCAAGTTCTGCACTACAAGTCAGACCACAGGCTCTTCCGAAACTGCTGTCACCTTACAATTCAACTCGGGGACTTGCGCAGGGATCGCGCTCTCGATCAAAGAGATCGCGTCGGCATCAATTGCCATCGACGGATCCGTCGTCATAGGATCTCAAGTCAATTCCGCCGATTCCTCGTCGTCGCATCAGGCGGGGTTCACGGCACCCGTGGAATATACCGAGACGTCGGGCATAACCCGCTCCTCCGATGCCTCGGGTAACGCCACACTCGTCATTGCACATGCCATCGATCCAGGCAACGCCAAGATCTCGCTCACCGTCATTCCCCCGTCCGGCAACACATTCATATCGCAAGACAGCACAACGCTTCCCCCGACGGACTACCATTTCGCCGCAGACGCCTCCGGCAAACTCGGCACTCTGAACATCACCGTGCCAAAGAGCGTATCGCTTCCCGACAATGCAAATATCCATGTGGCCGTGACACCGATCCAGACGCTGACCAACCACCCCGGCACATATGGCATCGGCTTATATAACGGCGTTGCGACCTATACCCAGGTATGCCCGGTTTTGCCGGATGACCTGAACAACGGGAACCCTTACGATGCCGCACTCGACTCAGGTCAAAGCGCGCTGCTGCCCATTTCGATAACCGGAACGACGGCATCCGGACAACTCGTGACCTCCGGCATCTCGTATCGGTGCGATTTCATCGGATATTCATCGGCTAGCAGTTTCTATGTGCGCCACTCGCTGACGAATTCCACGGGCATAACCCTCTCCTCGGTGACCATGACCTTCGACTTGTCTAGAAATCCGGTCAACGCAGCGCTGGCATCGAATCTTCAAGCCTCCACCAGCAATTCCTATGGCGAGCAACGACAGTACGACCCCAACTCACACATGCTCACCGTGACTTACAGCCAGCCTCTAGCCAATGCACAGACCGCGACCAATCTGCAGTTGGACATGTGCAATGTTCCAGAAGCGCGAGACGATTCGGCGCAGATCACGCTATGCGTTGTGCGAAGCGACGATCGCAATGCTCAGGTGAAAATCACAGCAACCTCTACAAGCGAGTTCCCCAAAACATGGTCAAGTACCATCGATCTGAACCAATGGATAACAAATGCATCTGCCACCGATATTCTCGACCCGGGCTGGGGATATCTCACGGTGGGGCACAATCAGTCGCAGCCAGGCATCTATACCGTTACTTCGACGCCCTCAAACAATTCCATGCAGGGCATGACTTCGAAACACACTCCGGCAACAGTCACTCTCAGCTATCACAAAACCGACTGGTCCACGCTCAACATTGATTCGTCGAAGGTCTGCCAATAGCTCACCATCCTGCCATCGAACGCACTCTAACCTCAGAATCGGGAGAGCCCGTGTAAGAAAATCTCGTCGTACCTCATAGACGACGTCTATGCTTATTGCTAGGAATTGAGATGAAATTCCGAGCAACTGCAGGGGGAATAGGGAGAGTGACCTTGAGATGGTCCGTATAACGATGCAGGACATAGCAGAGAATTGCCATGTCAGTATAGCCACGGTTTCGAGGGCTTGCATAACAATCCAGGCGTCAGCGAGCACCTTCGGGCTCTGATCCGCGAATACGCAGAAGACCACGGTTATGTCCCCAACCTTGTGGCGCAATCTTTACGCTCAAGCCAGGCAGATGTCGCATACATCATATCGAGAGTGGGCACTGACGGACAGTCCCCGATGCAGATGCCGCCCAATGAGAAGCTCAAGTCCATCGTAGGAATTGATACCGTATCACACGCTATTCTGTTGCACGACGATCTCATTGAGCGGCTTCACCAGTTAGAAAGCATCGTCCGGCCACGATTGTTCGTTATCGTAGGTCCCACTCTTGTAGTTGAACCCGAACGATTCGATTCGATCCATTCTCCCCTGCTCTTTGTCGAGGCGGACGGTGCGCCTCGCAATTACCCGAGCATTTCCAGCGACGACCAAGCAGGAACCGAAGCTCTGGTGGACTCCCTGATCGAAGCGGGACATCGACGTATTGCCTTGCTCACGATCAGCAACAAGTCCCCCGCACTGAATTACCCCGAACGGCTTCAAAGTTATCGCAGCGTTTTGGAACGGCATAACATACCGTACGACCCTTCGCTGGTTCTTTCAATGCCGGTGGACTTTGACGATATGTATTCATCCGCGAAGGCAGAATTGAATGATCGAGTAATACCAGCTCTGCGACATTGTTCTCCTCGGCCGACGGCATTGCTCATCCTCAGTGATTTCCTGACCCTTATCTTTTCGCATGTCGCGCCAGAATTAGGGGTCAAGATTCCCGAAGACCTGTCCATAGCAAGTTTTGGCGGTTGGAACGTCACGAATTATCTACCAGTGCCGGTACAGTCTTGGGTCCAACCCATCGACGACATCGTCGAGGCAACAACCATCGCGATGTCATGTATGATAAAGCAACAGCCATTCCCCTCTACTCTGAAACTTTCCTCACGCCATCCTGACGGATCACATGGTGAGGCATACGCCGTCGCGTCACAAAAACTTGTTGTGAAGGGCTATATGCGTATGGGCAAATCAGTCACCGCACCTCACGCATAATTTTTTGCGAACAAGGCAACGGCATCTCAATATATGGCATAGAGCGTGGCACGGTAATCACTGCTTGAGCGGGTACGATACTCATCACCTTGCAAGGGACAAAAGATCATCGAGTCTAAGCTGGGCAATGTCACTCAGTGCTCGGAATAGAACGCACTGCGGTTAACCAATCCCCGAGGATTCCGCCAGAATGCCAATGCGTCGAGAAGTCCAAATATAGGTGTGGGCCTGACGTATTCGATGAAAATACGTCAGGCCCATTGCCGTTGATTTCTCAAGAAGAGGACACTCGATCAGAAACGATCAGTCATTTTTCTTCTTTTTGATCAGTGCCAACACCGTTCCGGCCGCGAGCAGCAGAGCAGCCCCGACACCGGCAACCGCACTCACCGCAGCTCCAGTAGCACTGAGTTGAGGCACACCTGTCGTTGAATCCTTAGGTTGTGGACCCTGTGGAACCGCGGGGGTATTTTTCTTCGGAGTGTGCGTGTTCGTGATCGTCCAATTACCCGGACTCGACTCGACCACACCCGACTCATACCCACCAGGCACCTTCACCTCAGACACCGAATACGAGATCCTCTGACCGGCCTTGAACACCGGCAGATCCGACCACGCATGCGTCCACTTGGAAGCGGCGTCCAACGACACCGGATCACCCACGGACACGCCATCGGCCTTCAACTGCACCTGCACCGAACCCGGACGGATCCCATCCTGATCATTCGCGTCATCCCACGACTTGGTCACCGACACACCCGTCAGACCCGGCTTGTGCGTATTCGTCACATCGAACCCGGAAACCGTCGACACGTAATCCTTCACCGCATCCTCGGTCACCGTGTACACGACCTTCTGACCAGACGCACCGACCTTGAACACCGGCAGATCCGCGAACGAATACTTCCAACCCGACCGCGCATCGACCGTCCTGGAAGCGACCTTCACGCCATCGGCAAGCAGATTCACCGTCACCGCAGAAGGACGCGCACCATCCTGATCATCATTGTCATCCCACGACTTCGACCCGGAAACCACCGTCGTCGCAGCCGCATGCGTGTTCGTGATCGTCCAATTACCCGGACTCGACTCGACCACACCCGACTCAT
>CALNAE010000264.1 GCA_937874315.1 uncultured Bifidobacterium sp.
TGGAGTGTTGGAATACGCGTTTGACACACGACTATATTCCACGGAAGCTGAAGCGAAGGCGCTCCATTCAGGAGAATCACCCACCGGCTTGATTGGCGGGGTGGGAGTCATTTCGACTCCGAAGACCGAACGAGATCGGACGTCGCCGTCGTCCATTGGAGCGGATCGTTTACGTTGGTCATCATTTCATTTCCTTTCAATGGCGGGGGGGGGGCTATTCGTCGAGTACTTTTCTTCGATAGTCGGCGTCATACCTCTCGTCTAATCTTCTCGCCTGAGCAGCTGTCCCGTGCAGTACATACGCCGTGACGTCGTTGTCCCAGCCGAGTGCCGGGAACCACCATGACGGAGAACCGTCCGGTAGACGTTCGTGCAGATGCGGAGAACCCATGTCCTCACCTTTCCATGATCTTCGCGTATGAGGCGTAGGCATCCGTTATGTCGTTCTTCCACATGTGTGTCACGCTCCTGATTATCCATCTCGCCTCGGATGACGACATTTCGGCTCTCAGCGTGCGGTGCGGTATGTCGAGCCATTGTTCGAGCGCCTTCCCGTCCGGGAATCTCCGCACGATGCCGAGCACGAACGGTTTGGCGGAGAGCGCCGTTTCGAGGCTGTCCCACTGCGTTTCGAAGCCGTATCTCGTTTTTCTCATGGTCAGATGTCGCACTCGGCGTAGAGTTCCGCAATATGGCTCATCGGCAGATATCTCAGTTCTTCGGGCACTCGGTAGCCGTGGGCGTAGTCGTTGAACATTCCGCCGCGCATGGCGTACCGGATCGTTCGGATCATCTCGGTTCGGGCCGTTCCCGCGTCGATTGCCTCGTTGCGCCGATCGTCGGCCCACTTGTCGCGTTCCGTTTTGGTGGCGAACGTTTGGACGGTTCCGATACGATTACCGTGTGAATCGGTGACCCCCATGCCGGCAGTGTGGTTGAATCCGTAGTACATTATGTCTCCCCTCGTTGTTGTTACTTATTATTATACACTATTGTATATCTATGTCAACTCGGGCGTGTCGCATACCGGGTAAACGACACGCCACGTCTACGCAGTTTCGTAGTCTTTGCTTTCCATGTTGTCTCCTTTGTTGTTGGTAGTTACCACTATACACCATATGCAGACTAACGCAACCTTGGGCGTGTCGCGACACGCCGACAGTTGACACAGATATATAGTGGTGTATATTAGTAACTACCAACGAACAAGGGAGAGACAACATGTTGGAATTTGACACGGTTTACAACCAAGACGGAACCGAAAACACAGACATAACGGACACGAGCGAGTGGGAACGGTACGAGTTTCCAGCATCCTATGCGCCTAGCGACAACGAGATACTATCTTGGGCAACCACCAACGGATTCGTTTTCACCATTGAAGACATTACCGAAGAGGATGATCCCGAAACGCGCATAGCAATCGCATATCGCAAGGCAGCACAATACCGATACGACACGCCGAGAGTTGACACAGATATATAATAGTGTATAGTGGTAATTACCTACGAACAAGGGAGATAAAAATGTATGAAGATGAAGCTTTAAAACAGTGCAAAGACCTATATAAGATCGCACGGGATATCGTGAACCAAGTCCGCGAGGATAATCCCGACGCCGACGACGACACGCTGCTCGAGTACGCAGCGGAGCAAGTGAGCGGCGACGTTAACGTTATCTATAACGCCAACGCGATAGCGATTGTGACGGACACGCTGACATGTCCCGACACGTGGTCGGCGTTCAAGGAAACCGACTATTATGGCATACTCATTGACTGGACGCGCGAGGGTAGAGCAGCCGACATGCATGGCAGTCCATCGTTCGATGCCGGTGAGATATGGGATAACCTCAACTCTGTGGCCGAACTGCTGCTCAGTTGGGCGGTTGGCGTCGTAATCGACTTGGACGACACGCCGAGAGTTGACACAGATATACAATAGTGTATAGTGGTAATCACAGACCAAACAAGGGAGAAAAAAATGAACACGGAAACCATAGGCGAGATAATAGAGTCGATAGCCAAGCGGAACGGCTCAGCGGACGGCCCGAAGTTTTGGGACCAGCTGCAAGACGAATTGCAGAACGCCA
>CALNAE010000265.1 GCA_937874315.1 uncultured Bifidobacterium sp.
TGGCGGAAACCATCATCGACGATCTGGCGAGCGCCCATTGGGACCAAGTCGTCGAACGTTTCGACGCAACGGTTGCAGAAAAACTGAACGCGGACGGGCTTTCCGCGGCCTGGGCCCAGGTCATCGCCACGGCAGGCGCATATGAACTTCACGGCGCGGTCACGGCCAGGAGGGCAGCCGATGTCACCGTCACCGAAACGCCACTCGCGTTCGAAGCGGGAGATTTCGTCGCAAGGATCACGTTCCATGACAACGGCACCGTCGCAGGTCTGTTTATACTTCCACCAGAGTTGGCGAAATAACTCATGTCCGGCACCATGCAAACTCCATCGCCAAACCAAACGAACGACATATCACGACACGTGCAATGGTCTTCGGTATTGACTTTCTTCCTACTTGCCTGCGCCCTTGCGGCTATCATTGATATACCGTTGTGGGTTGGCGTGGTATCGATAACAAGTCTGCACGGAAAACTGCTCATCGGCGTCTCCATGTACACCCCAGCGGCGGCCGCGGTCTTCACCGTTGTGGCACTCCAAGGCGTCCGTGGGCGAAAGATCGCCGCCACATTAGGATGGAGTCCCGTACGGCCGCTTCATCGGACCACGCTTTTGGCCGTCGCAGGATTATTCGGAAGCATCCTCATACCGGTCGCCGCCGTATTTCTCGCCGCTCTACTCGGGGTCACGCGACTCGATCTGCACAACTTCTCGGGATACGCCAGCAGTCTTAAAACGCTCCTGCCAGCCGGCAAGGCGCTTCCGATGTCAATCAACGCCCTCGTCATCATGCAACTGATCCAGATCCCCGTTGCGTCGCTGTTCAACAGCCTGCTCACCGTAGGCGAGGAAACCGGATGGCGCGGATTCCTGCTGCCCGCCCTCAAGCCGCTCGGCACATGGCCCGCGCTGATAATCACTGGCATCGCATGGGGGCTGTGGCACACCCCGGTAATCCTGCTCGGTTACAACTTCAACCAACCGAATCTCTACGGCATGGCCCTGATGACCATCGGATGCCTTGCTTATGGCATCCTCATTGGCTGGCTGCGCATCCATGCGGGTAATATCTGGCCGTCGGTCATCGCACACGGCGCGTTCAACGCCGCGGGGGGATTCTACGTATTCGTAGTCGCCGCCGGGTCTACCCCGAACCTCATCGCGATTGGCCCGCTTGGTTGGTCGGCTTGGATCATCATGGGCATCTTGATCCTCGTCCTTGCCCTGACCCGGCAAATTCCCATGAACAATGCGTGGTCAAGTCATACAGACCAGACGTTAGCGTTGCCAAGCGCCTCTAACAAGGGATGAATGCGGTCGTATCGCCTCAGAAATATAAGTGGAACAGCATCCGATCGTTCATTCGGATGCCTCCACGCGCAGCCCTATCGCGCTCAAGAATATGAGTGCCAAACGCGCCGCACAGAACCCCTTGATACGATGCAGATATGGACCGTTCTCGCGAAGAAGCAATAACAACGTACTTCCGCATGTGGCTCACGAAAGACTTCTCAGACCTCGATGACCTCTTCGCATCTCAATGTGTATATGAAGAATGTTACGGGCCTACATATTCGAATCTCGCAGAGATCAAGCGTTGGATCAGCGACATGGTTTACCGACAGACCGTCAGCGCATGGACCATCCATGAATATTTTCACGCACCTCATGACACCACCGTCACCTGGACGTTCACCTCGTCGGAAGGCGACGGCTTCCACACTTTCGACGGCGTGAGCATCATCCACTTCACCGATTCGCGTCGGATCGACCACGTGCGGGAATTCGAGTCCACGCATGAACGCACGTATCCCTATCAGGAGACCCAGTAGAAAACGCCGATCCCGCCGGAACGTCATACTCCTCTTCAAAACTCTCGGCACTCTGGCGCATGCTAGGCAGAATGCGCCGGTGCAAATCTGGGCGTAACCGTACACACAGCATCTCCATGGGCAAGTAGTCGCCTGGGCTCATGACAAAGCTGCCCGCCGAGTCGCAGTGACATTGTCCGCCAAGTCCTGCGCCTCAATCCTGCGACCACGCGATAAGCGAGGTTCGCCTCGGCTCAACCGTTGGCTTTGGGACTGTCGCTCGGCGGCAGGGAGGACTCCCTTCTGCCTGT
>CALNAE010000266.1 GCA_937874315.1 uncultured Bifidobacterium sp.
ATGAGCAGCTCATCGTCAAGGCCGCCCATTCCGATCTGTCGAACCCAGCCGGTGGTCTGGTTGTGGCCTGAGTTCGAGCACATCACTCGACGCTGAGCACCGGAGATTTGCAGCCTGCCGTCATCGGACGCGATTGACCGATGAATCGCAGAGCATATAAGTCGTCGGGTAGTCACAACGGGAATGTTCCCCTGCATCGTTTACGGTGCAGGGGAACATTCGTATTGGGAACATTCGTATTGGGGCGGCTATCGGCTGCCGAGCGAGTGCCCGGCCGCCGGCGACCTGTAGCGCACTGGCGCCGTGTTCAGCTCAGGTCGTAGATGGTGACGCCATCGACGACCTGCGATTTATAATGCTCGCTTACCCAGGAGGCGATCTTCGAGGCGTTGTCGGATCCGCCCAGCTGCCGACCTCTGGTGTCGCTGCCGCCGGAGATGTAGTAGTGAATCAGGCCTTCACTGACATATTGTTTGAACTGGGCGAGGGTGGGCGAGGGGTCGGAGCCGTTGAACCCTCCGATGGCTATCACGGCGTGTTGAGAGGCGAGTTGGTATCGTGCTGCCGACTGGGATCCGGTCGTCGCTGCGGCCCAACGCGTCGTCGAGGCCGAGAGCATCGCCGTGATTTTGGCGCTGGCGGTGCTGCTTCCTAGGAATCCTCCGCCGAATCCTCCGCTCCGCGTGCCGCCACGGCGGTTACGGGTCGAGAACTCGGTGCCGTTGCTCGAGGGGGGTTGCTGCCCACCGGTGGAGTTCCCGCCCAGCGATGGGCCCCCATTGTTCTGGCTTTGGCTTGACCCGCCTTGTCTGCCGCCTCGGCTAAAGCCTTGACTCATCTGCCCACCGCCTTGGCCGAAGCCTCCTCGCGTGAAGCCACCACCATTGCCTCCGCCGAATCCATTTGATCCGCTCACTTCGGGGCCTGCCGTCACAATCGATCCGGTGTGTGCGGTTCCCACGGTGTAAAGCGTCCATGCCGTGGGACCGGCCATCAGAGCGATAGCGGCGAGAACCGAGCCCGCGGCGGCCAAGAGTCGAACGTGAATCAGCCACGAGGCGATCAACAGGATGGCGGCCGCGATTCCAGCGACGAGAACGGCCCATTTAAGCCAGGGAAGCCACTGAGCGCGGCCGATCAGCGTGAATGACCACCATGATTGCAACAGGATGAGCAACGGCGTCGCAACGCGCATCCAGAGGCGTTCGCGGGCCACCCACAGGCCGGTGCAGCCCACGGCGGCGAGCACGGCGAGCGCCGGGGCCAGCGCGACGGTGTAGTACTGATGGAAAATGCCGGCCATGAAGCTGAAGACCAGCCACGTGGTCACCAGCCATCCGGTGAATACCACGATGCTTGCGCGGCGTAGATCGATACGTACGGCCCGGCCCACCACCACCAGGCCGATCACGATACCTGAGAATGCCAGCGGGGCAAGCCATGCGATCTGCGTGCCGTATATGCCGTCGAACAGCCGGCTGAGACCTGTCTGTCCCCACATGCCGCCGTTCCGGCTACCTCCCGCCACGACCGATCCCTCTTCGCTGCCGGTCAAACGGCCGAAGCCGTTGTATCCAAACGTCAGCTCGATGAAGGAATTGTGCTGGGAGCCCGCAAAATACGGTCGCATATTCGCGGGGACGAGCACGGTAAGCAACACCCACCAGCCCGCGGATACGCAGGCGGCGGCGACCGCGATGAGCCCGTCAACGACGCGCCTGAGTGGTCGGCTGGGCGAGGCGATGAGGAATGCGACCGCGAATCCGGGCAGCACGAGCATCACCTGCAGCTGTTTGGTGAGGAAGCCGAGTCCGATTAGTATGCCCGCCAGCACCATCCATGCCGTGCGACGCCGAGCGCCGGCGTGGGAAGTGTCGTATTCCATTGCGCGCAACACCGCATACGCCGATATGGTCATGAGCAGCACCAGCAGAGCGTCGGGGTTGTCGAACCGGAACATCAGCGCCGCCACGGGGGTCAGTGCGAATATCGCTCCCGCGGCAATTGCCGTCCAATTGCCCCAATACCGCCGTACCGTCGCATAGAGCATGAAGGTGGTGGCTACGCCCATCAGCGCTTCGGGCAGCAGAATCGACAGGGAGCTTAGACCGAACAACCGCACCGACAATGCCATCACCCATATCGATGCGGGCGGCTTATCCACCGTGATCGCGTTGCCCGAGTCGAGCGATCCCCAGAGGAATGACTCCCAGCTGGTGGAACCCGCCTGCGCGGCCGCCGCGTAGAACTCGTTGGCGTACCCGGAGGCTGTGAGGTTCACGAAGAAGATCGCGCAGGCCAGAACCAGTAATCCGGCCAGGGCCAGCCAGTCGCGCAACGTTCGCTTGGGCAGGGCGTACATGCGCCCATGGGCGTTCGCGGCGTCCTGACGCTTTCCCGCTAAGATCTTCGTCCGGCTTCCCGCCTGCTGGGGCAGCGCGACGGCGCGTGTCAGGGAGCGTACATTCGAGAACGGCGTCATATGTGTCATATGTGTCATATGGGTATGCGTCATCTGGGTCATGGTCTTGCCTCGTGTTTTGTCATGGTGAGCAACGATCCTGGCAGGATGCGTTGCCCCTGCGCGTCCCAGCCGAGTGGGCTATAGCGGCTCGATAGATGGCGGCGTTCGTAATCGGATGAGCCGATACCGAGTTCCCGTTTCATGCGATGCATGCCTTGGATGTCCTTCCATGCCGTATCGAGGATGTCGACGGTGCTGTTCTGGTCCTCAACCCAGTGCACCGGGATCTCCCTGACCCTGAGATTGCCATACTGCGCGAGTAGCAGCAGCTCCGTGTCGAAGAACCAGGCGTTGTCACTGACTCGGGGGAGCAGTTGCGCAGCCGCCTGTGCGGTCAGTGCCTTGAACCCGCACTGCGCATCGTGGAACCGCGCGTCGAGATACCAATGCAGCATGTGGTTGTAGGCGCGCGAGATGAACTCGCGCTTGGTGCTTCGAACCACCTCGGATTGCGGCAACAGTCGGGAGCCGAAGGTGACGTCCGTCGAGCCGTCGAGCAGGGGATTGATCAGCGCGCCGATGTCGTTGAGGTCCGTGGATAGGTCGACATCCATATAGGCGACCACTTTTGCCAAGCTGTGGCTCCACGTGGTAGCCAGCGCCAAACCCCGACCTTTGACATCGAGGTGCACCGCGCGCACGAGATCGGGATGCCGTGCGCACAGCTCCCGCGCGACGAGCCATGTCGCATCGGTGCTCGCATTGTCGGCGATGACGACGGTCCAGACGGGACAATCCCGATTCTGATGGGTGAGAAAGTCCAGTAGCGCCTCAATGTTGTTCTCGAGTGTGCGCTGCTCGTTATATGCCGGGATGACGATGTCGACATCGACCGGTTGGGGCCGGCCTTGGGCGCTTACGCTGATGTTGGTGTTCATACTGGTATTGCACACCCCGGGGCTGTATTTGCACTGGTCGAGCAAATAGGACATCGTCGAGATTCGCAGTTAGTTTGCTGAATGAACTCTGGACGCGGTCTGGTGATCGCGGCTGTAGGAGAGGTCGCCGAACTCTTGGGGCGTTGTCGGAGGTAGGGTAGGTGTTCGCGTTGGGAATAACCGTCGGATTCATCGGTAACGGCCTGGGAGTAAGGCTGACCGGCATTGTATCTGTGATGTTGCACACACTGCGC
>CALNAE010000267.1 GCA_937874315.1 uncultured Bifidobacterium sp.
TCGCCCTGGACGACACAGACCGGGGGGTTCACCGGATTGATCCGCGACCCCGCAGGAGCGCTTTGACCGCTTCCCGATTCGCCGATCAGGCAGCAGACCCGTCCCTGTCGCACCTCGAAGCTCACATCGTCCACCGCCTTGCGCACGGAGTTGTCATTCATGAAAAAGTGCGTTGATATGTGACGGGCACTGATGACAGCATCATCATGCACGGCTTCACCGATCTGCTCTTCAACGGGCTGGGCAGGCTCGAAAGTCGTCGTTGCCGTCACGGGCTGCCTGTGCTCCGCGCGATATATGCGTTCACTCATGCGATCGTTCCTTACAGAATCCATGTCTCAGCGAATCAGATTTCGTTGCGCTGCTCACGCGTATTGCTTAGGGTCAAAGGCATCGCGCAATCGGTCGCCAATGGTGTTGATGGCAATTACCGTGACGAACACGGCGAGCCCCGGAGACACCCACAGCCACCAGTGCATCTGAAAATCAATGAGATTATTGGCGGCGGAAATCATATTGCCCCACGAGGGCGTAGGCTGCGTCACGCCTAATCCCAGAAAGCTCAGCGCCGATTCGTTCATGATGCCGTTCGCGGTGGCGAGCGTCGCCTCGACGATGAGTATGGGGTATGCATTAGGCAGAATATGCCGGAAAAGCTTGGATCCCAAGCCCAAGCCGAGCACGTCAGTGGCGCGGATATACATGCGCTCGCGGATGGACAGCACCTGCCCTCGAATCATGCGGGCGATGCTCGGCCAGCCGACGAATCCGAGCATGACGATAACAAAATAGACCTTGGCATCGCTCGAAACCTTGAATGCGCTCAGGAGCGCCGCAATGATGAACATCAGCGGCATACTCGGCACCGACATGACGATGTCGGCCACCCGCATGATGACTCCGTCCACCCAGCCGCCGAAGTATCCCGATAGGACGCCAAGCACTGCGCCGAACAGCACAGAAACGACCATGGAAATCAGTCCGATGGCGATGGAGATGCGGCCTGCGTACATGACGCGGGTCAGAACGTCGCGCCCATAGCTGTCGGTGCCCAGCAGATGGCTTAGCGATGGAGCGGCTTTGATGTTCATCACGTCATAGTCCTCGAAGCCGTACGGGGAAAGCAGTGGTCCGACGTAGCTCAGCAGCACGATAAAGACCAGAATCGCAAGGGCTGAGACCGCCGTTTTCCTGCGGATGAAAGAATGCATCGCGTCGCGCCAGAGCGAACCGCCCTGCCGTGACGCAAGGGATGCGGAGAAACGCTCATCGCGCTGGATTTTGGCCTTGCGCGTGGGATGTCTCAGTTTCATATGCATATAATTATGCCTTCGATCGAGTCAGGCGGACACGCGGGTCAGCCATGGTGTACAGCACGTCCGCAATGAAGTTTCCAACAACCGTCAGCACGGCTAGCAGCAGAGTGATCGCCATGAGCAGGGAATAGTCCCTGGTCGTCACCGATTCATACTGGATGCGCCCTATACCCGGCCAACTGAATATCTGTTCAGTGATGATGGCTCCGGAGAAGAGCGCCGGAAGCCGGAATCCCAGAAGCGTGATGGCCGGCAGCATGGCGTTCTTCAATGCATGCTTGTAGATTACGCTCGACTCGGGCAATCCTTTGGCCCGTGCAGTGCGGATGAAATCCATGCCCAAGGTGTCGATCATGCTGACACGAAAATAGCGCGTCAACGGACCGAAATTGACGAACACGATGACCATCATCGGCAGAATGGCATGGTGGATCACATCAAACCAGTACTGCGCTCCCGTGTAGTTCGAGCCGGTGTCAATCAGGCCGCCAACCGGCATAATGCCGAGATTGATGGCGAAGACCTTGATCAGCACCAGACCGATGAAGAACGAAGGCAATGACATCAGCGCGAACACAGCGAAAGTCAGCACACGATCGAATGGTGAATACTGATGCCGTGCGGAATATATGCTGGCGAGAATGGCTGCGATCCACGCGATCAGGAACGCTCCGAACGAGATGATGAAGGAGTTCCAGATATAGGTGCCGATGACCTTGGACACGGGCTGATTGTATTGCAGGGAGAATCCCCAGTCCCCGTGC
>CALNAE010000268.1 GCA_937874315.1 uncultured Bifidobacterium sp.
TCGCAGAATGGCGGGGTGGGCCCCTTCGCTGTAGTCGTTGATGAAAGAGAGCATGAGATGGTCCTTATGGTTGGATGCGCAGTCCCGTCGCGGTTTGCCGACCGGTGGGTCAGCCGGCCGTCTGCAACCGGCGTTCGTCGTTCATGGTGGCAAAGTTCAACCCTATCAGAATGCCGCCGCCGACATAGTTGCCGAGCATGGCGATGACCACGGTAGCGACGGCCTGCAATGCGTTGACCTTACCGAAGAGACCCAGGATCAGGAACAGCGCGGAATCGGCGATGGAATGCTCGAATCCGCAGAACGCGAAGACGAACACCGCCACGACCATGATGGTGCATTTCGTGAAATCGTTGGTGAGCTTGCCGTTATAGACCATGAGCATGGCGATATTGATGCAGAAGTTGCATAGGATCGCACGGACGAACAGGTCGGCCATGCCCGAGGCGCCGCCGGTGATATAACCGGTTTTGATTGAGGCGGCGGCAAGCATCTGCTGCAGCGTGGGGCCGGAGACGATGCTCGAGAATCTCAGAATCACCGCCACGACCAGTGCGCCTGCGAGATTGCCCAGCAGACACAGCCCGAGCATGCGTAGCGAATGCATCCATCCGATGCGTTTGTGGTAGGCACCGATGGTGACCACCATCATATTGGAGGTCAGCAGTTCCGAATTGGTGTAGTAGATGAGCACCAGCGCCCACCCGAACGTGGTGGCGGCCAGTACTTTACCCGCTCCGACGAGCGGGTGGTTCCCCGCGTCTTGTGCGAACTGCCCCATGATCACGAAAAAGGCCGTGAAGAAGATTGCGACGAACAGGCCTGCCATCATGGCGCGTTGCAGATATTTTCCGGTCATGCTGCCGGTCATGGTGTCCTTGCTGTCCACCACGTTGAGCACGGTGCTGATGAATGCCCGGCCGGGGAACAACGGCTGGTTGGCGTCGTGCCGTGCCATCTGTGCGGCGCTGTCGTCCGCATGAGGCGCGCCGGCATTGTCATCCGAGGGCCGTTCGCTGGTAGTTGAATGAGAGGTATCCATGGGGTTCCTGACTTGAGATATATCGTGGACCTTGATATCACCATTATTCCAGCAGTGAGGCCGTTGCGGGCATTCTCGCGGCCGCGTGTGGTGACTGTTTGCTCACATTGCGCGGCATCGATTCGTGCGTACCTCCTGTTCCGAGCGCACCTACCGAGTGGTAACCTGCCAAACGCAGATGAACAACACCCTCCACGTGAATGGGAAAGAGGCCTCTACCATGGGCGCTACACCACTGAACAATGATTTCACCGACATCCTGGAAGGACGCCGATCGGTACGAAACTATGATCCGAACGTCAAGATTTCCAAGGAAGAGATGCTCGACATGCTCAACGAAGCCGCAAAGGCCCCGTCGTCGGTCAACATGCAGCCGTGGCGCTTTCTCATCGTGCAGTCTGATGAGGGCAAGGAGACCCTGAAACCGCTCATTCGGTTCAACAGGAAACAGAACAAGACCTCCTCGGCGATGATCGTGGTGTTCGGCGACATGCAATGCTACGAACGCGCCGGTCAGATCTACAATGGCGCGGCCGACAAGGGGTTGATGCCCAAACTCATGGCCAAGGCCCAGCTCGCCGCCGTGGTTCCCTTGTATAAGAAGGCCTCGCGCCAGAAGATGAACGACATCGTCAAAATCGACTCGAGTCTGTTCGCCATGCAGTTCATGCTGGTCGCGCGTTCACACGGGTACGACACCAATCCCATCGGTGGGTTCGAGGAGGACAGGGTCGCCGATGCCTTCGGTATCGATTCGCAGCGGTATGTCCCGGCGCTAATTATCGCCGTCGGCAAGGCTTCCGCGCCAGGACATCAGTCGGTGCGCCTGCCGGTCGACGACCTCATCTGGTGGCGCTGATTTCGCCGGTGTCTGGTGCCGCACGGCGGACGGGCATTGACCGGCATCGATGCTAACTTGCGGGTATGGGCCCCTCCACCACTCGTCTGTTGCATCTGACCGATACTCATATCGCGGCGCACGGCGCACCGCATTTCGGTGTGGACACCTGCGCCGCGCTTCGCTCGGTGCTCGACCGGGCCGGGCGCTCGCATCCCGATGTCGTGGTGGTCTCGGGCGATGTGTCGGACGACGGCAGCGTCGATTCCTATCGCAGGGTCAGCGCCATGGTGCGCGAGTGGGCCGATCGAGAGGGGGCCAGCGTCATCTGGGCCATGGGCAATCATGATCGTCGGTCGGCGTTTCGAGCCGTGCTGGGGTCGCAGCCCGGGCAACCCGATGTGCTGATGGCGCGGCGAGATCATGATGAGGATTCCGCCCGCGTCGTGTCGTCGCTGCGTGAGAGCTCTCAGTCGCTGCACGAGGGGTCTGAGTCGCTGCGCGAGGAGCCCGTGTCGTCGCTCGGTGATTTCGCGCAATCGCAGCCGCCGGTGTTCGGCGGGCTGATCGTCAATGGGGTCGAGTTTCTGGTGTTGGACACCTCGGTGCCTGGGCGTGGCTACGGGCACATCGGCTCGACGCAACTGTCCTGGCTGCGGCGTCGGCTCAGTGCGCGACCGCAGATTCCCGCCGTGTTGGTGATGCATCATCCTCCTATCGCAGCGGCCACGCAGCTGTTGAACGGTCTGGGGCTGGACGATGCGCAGGCGTTGCGCGACCTGCTGAGGGGCAGCCGGGTGCGCCTTGTGCTGTCGGGGCATTATCACGGGCTTGAGGTGTCGACGATATGCGGCGGCATCACGACGGTGGTGGGGGCGCCGGTCACGGCCCAGGCCGATACCGTCGGCGATCCGAACGTCGAAGTCGCATTGCGGGGGGCGGGGGCCTCGATTATCGATCTACGGATCGATCGGGCGCGCGGCGATGGCGACGTGACGCTCAAACCGTTTACCGTACCGGATCACGAAGGGGAAGGCAGGGTTTTCGTGCTGGAGCGTGATGAGGTGCGTCGTATCGTCGAACGATCGGGTGTTCCCGGATTTTCATTCGCCGAATGATCTGAGCCGCGCGATGGCGCTGTCGGTACGTATGGTGAAGAATTCTTCTCTTCGTAATCTCTCGTTCATACAGAATGAACAAACCGTCCATTATTTCTCTGTACTGTGAACATTGTGTTCATCGGCGATGTGGTCCGCTGGACATGATGAGACAGACAACCAGTGGAAGGCCGGATGGTGCGCGTAATAATCTTCGATTTCGACGGTACCTTGACCGAAGGCGATGGACCGGCCCTGCGATACGCCGAAGAGGTGTTGCAGGCCGTTTCCGAAAGCCAACGGAGCCAGTTACGCCGACAGATCGATGAGGATTTTCGTCTGGCCGGCCCCCGACGTTGGGGCGGTTGTCTCGACGGTTTCGACGCGGTGCATCGCAGGGCGGTTCAGCATCATGTTGAGGAGGGGTTACTAGAGAAGGCGTACTTGCGCAGCCGTGACGCCTTGGCGCGGGGAGTGGTGCCGGTGTCGATTCCCCAAGGACTGATTCCATTCCTCGGACAGCTTCCCGCGTATCGGGTCGTCATCACGAATTCACCCATGCATGGTACGCGGGAGATCTTGCGACGCACCGGCGTGGACGCGGTCGTCGATGAGCTTCGCGCCGATGCGGGCAAGCCGTCCGGTCTGACCTCGGCGGTGCGCGACTTCGCCGAGCAGATCGGCATCGACGAGGTGCTATGCGTGGGGGATATCTGGAGCAACGATCTGAAACCCGCTTATGACCTCGGAGGCCCGACCGCGTTGATTTCGCACGGCCGTCCGGTGAACGTGCCGGCCACCTTCGCGGGCGACGGTTTCGCCGAGCTGTATGCGCCCATCACGGCGTGGGCGCGGGGAGAAATATGGCCGTCGCACGAACCCTCGCCGAAATCGGGTACGCGCGAAAGCGTCGTGCGCGGCGAATCCTCGGCCGACGTCGAGTGATTGCGATCAATACATGGCGTGTTGCACTGGGCAAGGCGCTTGGAGGAAAGGGAACATCATGGGAACAACCATTAAACGCGCGGTTGTCGCGGCGCTGGCCTCGGCGGTGCTGCTGTCCGTCGCCGCCTGCGGTTCGAACGGGGCTTCCGGCGCGCAGACGAAATCGCAACAGAAGGATCCGACGTCGCTGGTACTTGCTTTGGTTCCTTCGCAGGACCAGAACAACCTGGTTACGACGGCCAAGCCGTTGACCGACTATCTGAGCAAGCAGCTGGGCATCACCGTGACCGGTGTCGTCTCGAAGGATTATCAGGCCGCCGTCGAGGCCATGGGAGCAGGCCAGGCGCAGATCGGCTTCCTGCCGTCGCTGCAGCTTTGGCAGGCAAACTCCAAATACGGCGCCAAAGTCGTGCTGCAGACCGTGCGCAACGGCAACATCACGTATCCCGCGCAATTCATGACCAACAATCCCAACAAATACTGCTCCGACAAGCCGGTCGAACGCGACGGCAAGCTGTTCTGCAACGGGGCCGACGCGAAGAAGGGACCCGCCGGCCTGTCCGCGGTCAGCAAGATCAAGGGCGCGAAGGTGGCCATGCTGGGCGCCGCGTCTCCCGCGGGATACATCTATCCCGTGCTGGATATGAAGAACAAGGGAATCGACGTGGACAAGGACGTCACCCCGGTTCCCGTCACGGCGAACGATGCCTCGGTGCTCGCCGTATACAACGGGGACGCCGAGGTCGGCTTCAGCTACTGGGACGCCCGGGATCTGGTCAAGAAGGACAAGCCTGACGTCGGCCAGAAGGTCGTGGTGTTCGCCTTGTCCGAGGAGATACCGAACGACGGCGTCGCGGTGTCCAAGGACCTCTCGCCGGCGCTCCAGACGAAGATCACCAATGCATTGGAGCATTTCGCCGATACCGCTCAGGGCACCAAGGCTCTGCAATCGATCTATTCGATCACCAAACTCGCCCCGGCCGACCCCAAGAGCCTTACCGTCGTGGCCGATGCCGCGAACAAGCTGGGACTGCAATAATGCCCGACGCAAGGTTTGATGATCAACGACACGCCCAGGGTTCGCCGCGTTCGGACGATCCCTGGGGCCTTGCCTTTCAGAACGTCACAGTACGATATGGCAACGGGGTCACCGGTCTCGATAAGGTCAGCGTATCCGTTGAGCCGGGCGACATCGTGGCGGTCGTAGGATTGTCGGGCGCAGGGAAAAGCACCTTGATGCGGACGGTCAATGGTCTGGTGCCGCTCAGCTCCGGATCGATCGAGGTCGGCGGGCGTGACGTCGCACGGCTCCGGTCACGCGCATTGAGGTCGTTGCGCGGGTCGATAGGGATGATTTTCCAAGGATTCAACCTCTCCCTGCGTTCCACGGTGGTGAGCAACGTGCTGGTCGGACGCGTCTCGCACGCGCCGTGGTGGCGCACTATGCTCGGGTGGTATTCGAAGGCCGATACCCATATCGCCTATGCGGCCCTCAATCAGGTGGGACTGCTGGAGAAGGTCTGGACTCGGGCCAGCGAGCTCTCCGGCGGACAACAGCAGCGCGTCGCCATCGCGCGCGCCTTGGCGCAGCAGCCACGGCTGATTCTTGCCGACGAGCCCGTGGCGAGCCTAGATCCGCCCACCGCCACGGCGGTGATGGGCTACCTCGAGACCATCAATCGCACCATGGGCATCACCATGCTCATTAACGTGCATTCCATGGAAATCGCGCGGCGATACGCCAACCGGATCATCGGTCTGCACGCGGGGAAGCTGGTGTTCGATGGACCGGCCAGCGCCGCCACCGACGCCGTGTTCGAACGCATCTACGGCAAATCGCTGGCCGACGCGCAAGCCGCCGACCTGGAACGCGCAGCCGTGGATGACATGCGGGTGGAACACACCGTGGAACACACGACCGTGACCGGAGACGTTCTCGCCGCGTCGAAGCGCGCCGACACGACCGGTGACGAACCTAGCAACGGGGAGCGCGCATGAGCGGCGTGACATCACACGCGCAACACCGCGATCTCGAGACGCGCGTCCCTTCCAAGCCACCGGTTCGCGCGCGTGTGGTGATCGCGGCGGTGGTGTGCGTCGCGCTCACCGCAGTCTCCTGCGCGCCCGGTATCGGCGTGGGGGTCGATCTGCGCCTCATCGCCCGGAATTGGGATAACGGCGCCAAACGCATCGCGCAGCTGCTCCATCCCGATTTCACGTTCTTCGTCCGTACGCTGCCGCAGTTGAGCCAGACGCTGCAGATGGCATTCATCGCCAGCATCGTCTCGGCGGTGATATGCGTGCCCTTGATCTTCTGGGCCGCGGCGCTCTCGAATCAGAACGGCGTCGGACGCCGAATCACCAGATTCATCATGGACGTGATCCGTGCGGTTCCCGATCTGCTGTACGCCTCGATTCTGGTGGCCATGGTCGGTGTGGGGCCTCTTCCCGGCATCATCGCCTTGGTGCTGGTCGATATCGGCATTCTGGTCAAGTTGCTCTCCGAATCGGTGGACGCCTTGGACCCGGGTCTGGTGGAGGCGGCGGATTCGGCCGGAGCCACGCGCTGGCAGACCAACCGTCTGATGATATGGCCGGCAACGGTTCCCGCATATCTCAGCCAACTGCTGTACGTGTTGGAACTCAACGTCAGAGCCTCGTCGATTCTCGGGTTGGTCGGTGCGGGCGGATTGGGTCTGCTGATCGATTCGGTGCGTACCTATTACCGCTATGACCAGCTGTCGATGATCATCCTCGAGATTCTCGTCGTGGTCGTCGTGCTCGATACCCTGAGTGCCGCGCTGCGAAGAAGACTGATATGACAAGGGCAGATATGACCGTGAGCGATATGGCGAGGGTTGATGTAGCGAGGGTTGATATGACAGCGCAAGGTTCTCGACCGATGGAGCACGGCGTGACCTTGGCGCCGCGTCTGTCCGCCACATCGCCTTGGCGCGGGCGGAATACCGGGGACGTGTCTGCCGTCCCATCCGGCAGGGGGCCCAAACCTCGTCCCGCATGGCGTCCGCCGCAACGGCCGCTGAGACCGGGGAAAGCCGTGGCATGGCTGCTGCTGACGGTGCTGGCGGTGGCGAGTTTCCATGGCATCGCGATTGACTGGCGCCGCATCGGCGATCTTCCCGCCCAGATCGTGCAGTATTCGGTGTTGATGTTCACCCATCCCGACTGGACTAAATTCGGCGAGGCCGCGCATCAGACGTTATTGTCCGTGGAGATGGCCTGGCTCGGCACAGTACTCGGCGCGCTTATCGCGACTCCGTTGAGTTTTCTGGCATCTCGCGGCTTTTCGCCCCGATGGATCGTGACGCTGCTGCGCGCCGTGTTCTCCCTAATTCGCGCTGTGCCTGAGGTGGTGTTGGCCATCATCTTGCTGACGGTGACGGGTCTCACCCCGTTCACCGGCGCCCTGACGCTGGTGCTCACCAGCATCGGCACCCTAGGCAAGTGGGGGTACGAGGCGGTCGAACGTGCCGACGACAAGCCCATCGAAGCGACGCGTTCCGTGGGCGCGACGACCTGGCAGATCCTGCGCTGGGGCGTGTGGCCGGATGTGGCCCCCGAGTTCCTGTCATTTTGGCTGTACCGTTTCGAGGTGAACGTCCGCGCCTCGGCGGTGCTCGGACTAATCGGTGCGGGCGGCATCGGCGATATGCTCTCATCGTACGTGCAATACCGGCAGTGGCCGGTGATCGGGGTGCTCCTCATCGTCGTGGTCGTGGTGACCATGGCGGTGGATGCCGTGTCGCAGACTCTTCGCAAGCGTATCGTAGAGGGATGAGCGAGGCGATATCGAATTGGAACGGCAGTGACGAGGCCTTGCCTTTGGCGCGTATTGCGGCATTGCAGACATCACTGCTACCCAGTGAACAAAAGGTCTCTTCGTCCATCCTTTCCGATCCTGACCGCGTGGTCGAGGGCACCGCGCAGGAACTGGCGGATGCGATCGGAGTGTCGAGATCGACCGTTATCCGTGCCTGTCAGCGTCTCGGTTACACCGGATACCCTCAGCTCAGGGTCGCCCTCGCGCGTCAGCTCGCCATGCAGAGCACGGCGGAACGGAAGGTTTCCGGTCAACGTGGCGCGTCGGCCGAGTCCGACGTGCTCGGGTTCATGCGCGATAAACTCGACCTCCTGGTTCGTGCCGTCCCCTTCCTGCTTGACGCGCTCAGCGGCGCGATGGTCGATCGGGCGGTACAGTGCCTTGAACAGGCCACGCATATTCTGGTTGTGGGCAACGGTTTGTCTTCGTCGTTGGCCGATGAATTCGCGTTGCGACTTACCGCCGCAGGGTTTCGGGCTCAGTATGTGGCAGATGGCATCGGGCAACAGATCGCGGCGAGGCAATTGGGTTCGGGGGCGGTCTGCATGGTCGTGAGCGGATCGGGGGACACCCGTATCAGCATCAGCGCGGCAACGGCGGCGCGTCGAAGCGGGGCCACCACCATCGCGCTGACCTCGTTTCCCAATTCCCCGTTGGCCCGTGCCTGTGATCTGGTGCTCGTGGCCACGACGGTCGGCCAATCGTTCCGCAATGAGCTGTCGGAGACGTCGCGCATCGCGCATGCCATCGTGCTGGAGCTGTTGATCGACGTGCTCAAGGCGAGGACCGGATCGAATTCACCGGCACGCGAGTCTTCCATGGACGTCATCGCCGAGAATCTCGATGAATAGATCGTCGTGATATATCCGGGATATAACTTGGATGTCCCTATTGGATGTCTCTAAGAGACACCCAATATCTTTCCAAGATATTTCCTCCCCAGCGCGTCGTCATAGGTGCAGAACGATTTTCATATTCCTTTGTTCTTCATTCGAGCGGAGGCCTTAAGCGCCGCGCTCTTCTTCGTTGCGTTCGGCGCGGTCGATGATCGCGTTGACAGCCAGACCGAATGCCGTGGTCAGCGCGGATGTTAGCAGTGAGCATATGAGCATATGAGCGAGGCCTGCCAGTGGTTGAGCCGGTATCC
>CALNAE010000269.1 GCA_937874315.1 uncultured Bifidobacterium sp.
ACGTCGAGGGTCTGGTCGATGGCACCAAGATCTTCGCCAAGGATGTGAGCCTGCCCGAGGGCGTCGAACTCGCCACCGATGGCGAGGAGTCCACGGTCACCGTCGAGGTGCCTGAAGATGCGACCGAATCCACCGCCCCGGCGCCGGAACCGGTTGCGGCACCTGAGGCTGCGGCGTCCGACGCGGCGGATGCCACCGCACCGGACGCCGAGTGATATCGGCGATATGAATCGGCGTCGTCGTGCGAATGTTCTCATGGCGCTCGTGCGACGATTGAAATTCCGGGGCACCGTCCTTATCCATGCATGTGGATTAAGGACGGTGCCCCGTCGTATCGAGCAGTCTTTTCATAATGTGAACCGGTCACGGTCTGTTTGACCGGCTTGTGCGACAGTTACAGACAAGTCGCTTATCAAACATGGTGACAATGATCATCCACATCGCCTCGGCGCCGTGGATATAAGAGAAGAAGATGAGCAATGAGCACGCAAACCCATCATGATCCAACCCATTTGAACACACTTGCGGACGTCTTCACGGTCGAGCCCAACCAGAATCCCGTCTCGGACGCCAAACGTGAAGAGCTGATCGACAAGCCGGCGTTTGGTCAGGTGTTCTCGGACAACATGACCCATATGACGTGGACGAAGGGTGAGGGGTGGTCCGATCGACGCGTCGAACCCTATGCGCCCCTGAAGATGGACCCGGCCGCCTCCGTGCTGCATTACGCTCAGGAATGTTTCGAGGGGCTCAAGGCCTATCATCATGCCGACGGATCCGTCTGGCTGTTCCGCCCCGATGCGAATGCCGCGCGATTCCGCAATTCCGCGAAGCGGCTGTATCTTCCCGAATTGCCGGTCGACGATTTTCTTGGTTCCGTCGCCGCCCTTGTGCGTAAGGAACGCGACTGGGTGCCCACCCGGCGTGAATACACGCTCTACATCCGTCCCTTCGTATTCGCCTCCGAACCGTTCATCGGTGTCCGCGCCACCCAGGAGGCCGACTACTGCGTAATCGCATCGCCTTCAGGTCCGTATTTCCCGGGCGGCGTGAAGCCTGTGAACATCTGGGTCGAGGACACATGGTTCCGCACCGGCCCCGGCGGCACCGGCTTCGCCAAATGCGGCGGCAACTACGCCGCCTCATTGGTCGGCGAATATCGCGGCATCGAGCATGGGTGCGAGCAGGTCTGCTTCGTCGACGCGGCGACCAAGACATATCTCGAAGAGCTTGGCGGCATGAACATGTTCACCGTACACAAGGACGGGCACCTGGAAACGCCGTCCCTGACCGGCAATATCCTGCCCGGCATCACCCGCAACTCCATCATCAAACTGGCTCAGGACCATGGTCGCGACGTCGTGGAGACGATGATCCGTCTCGACGCGCTGCTCGATGACATCCGTTCCGGCGAGGTCACCGAGGTGTTCGCCTGCGGTACCGCCGCGATCATCACCCCGATCGGTCGTTTCAAGTCGGAGAAGTTCGACGTCACCGTCAACGGCGGCGATTCGGGCGATCTGACGGTCGCCCTGCGCGATGAGCTACTCGGCATCCAGCTTGGTGAAAGCGAAGACCCCCATGATTGGATGTGGAAGGTCTGCTGACCGCGTCTCACGATTCGGCCCCGGCCCCGGCAACCCCGGTGCGTCCGGGGCCGAATCGTATCCGGACCGCCTGCGGTGATCTGCACCGCGTACGCTAGTGTTTCATAACGGATGCGTCCCGTTCGGGACGCGACACGAACGGAAAGGTCGTGTACGGCGATGGAACCGGTGTTGGAAACCAATACGTTCTTCATGGTCATCGAGTATCTGGCCATTTTCTCGTGCGGCCTTGCCGGTGGCCTATTGGCGGTACGTAAGGGCTACGACCTATTTGCGATCCTCATCACCTCATGGCTCACCGGTCTGGGCGGCGGATTGATCCGCGATGTGCTCCTGGGCATCTTTCCTCCGGCCGGGGTCTCGGACCCCGGCCCCGTACTGGTCGCTTTGGCCTCGAGCTTCGTGGTCGCGGTGATTCATCCGGAAGTGGGCAAGCTCAAGTGGACCATGCTGGTGGCCGACGCCTTTTCCTTGGGTCTCTTCGCGGTCAATGGAACCTCGAAGGCGCTGTTGTTCCACACCTCAGGCATGACCGCGGTGTTCCTGGGGATGTTCACCGCGCTGGGCGGTGGGTTGATCCGTGACGTGCTGCTCAACGATGTCCCTGCGGTGATCAGGGACCGTCACTGGTATGCCGTGCCGTCACTGGTCGGCTGTCTCTTGACGGTGGGGGTCACGAAAGCCGCATCCGCACGACTGCTTCCCGCTCCCATTGAGATGTTGGCGGATGTCCTTATCGTCTTCGTCGTCGTGGCCATGCGCGTGTATTCCGTGGTGTATGACGTTCAGCTTCCGGGTGCCATCCATCGGCATGCGGCGCATTTGCCACCGAGGGTATCGGCCCTGCATCGTCTCGGCGCCACGCGGAAGCGCAAGCCCCGTTCGCCACGCAATTCCACGCGATAACGCCATCGGATCGCGGTCATAACGCGTACGCCGACGGTCAGTTACATATCAGACCGTCGGCGTACGCACAGATACGATGAGCCCGCAGGTATACAACCTGCGGGCTCATCGAAATTCAAACTCTGCGATCACAGAGAATCACATGGCATTAACCGCCGAAGCCATACCGGACTTGCGATTGGCAGCCTGATTCTTATGGATCACACCGCGACCAGCAGCCTGATCGAGTTTTTTAGCCGCAACCTGATAGGCGGATTGCGCTGCGGCCTTGTCGCCTGCGGCGACGGCTTCACGCGCGGTGCGGATTGCGGACTTCAGCGCGGACTTCACGACGATGTTGCGCTGGTGCGCTCTTTCATTGGTGAGCACACGCTTCTTCTGCGACTTAATGTTTGCCACTATTACTCCAAACAACGTTTTCTACAAGGACATACAAGGATGCATAGTAGCATGGCAAGCGGATAAAACATAGGAATACCCGAGGGTGTCGTAGGACCGTTGCCGATGGTCCTTTGTAGACTCGTCGGTGGCGTGGGGCCGTCCGGCCGTCTGAAGGAGTCATGACAAGTGGTTGCATCGAAGAACAAACCAGGATTCACCGAACAGTCCCTGATCCGTAATTTCTGCATCATCGCCCATATCGATCACGGCAAATCAACGGTCGCGGACCGCATCCTGCAGCTCTCGGGCATCGTGCC
>CALNAE010000270.1 GCA_937874315.1 uncultured Bifidobacterium sp.
GTCGCACCTCGACATGGCATATCGCCGATCATGATTCGCGGACCACCACGGTCGACCATTTATTTTTTAGTAAACAAACCTTTGATGAAACCGAATACCGCCGTGATGACGAACAGGATCAACGATAGCCAGAAGAGCCAAAGCAAACCTTTGAGCACCAAACCGGCTATGCCGCCGATTACCCACAGCAGCAGAAGCAGCACGATCAACGTCAGCATCTCTCCACCTCCTTGTCATCCGCGCTCTGCGAACGATTCGCTAAACATATCATAGGAATGCCCGTTTGACCATGGGTTCGACCGGCACGACGCCAACGGCGTGATCACAACCGGGATGTACGGTCATGATTGAGTCCAGGGTCAACTACACTGAGGTACGTCACTGTCATCCACATCGCCCGGATGCGTGCGTGCATGCTCCGGGCACGTCCCAAGGAGCATGTCATGACCGAAACCCCGAGCAATGCCGTACTGGCGCAAACCGCCGGCGATCCGTTCAACTCCCCCATCGCCAAAGTCGATCCGCAGATCGCCTCGCTGTTGAACGCCGAACTCAGACGCCAGCAAGACGGTCTTGAGATGATCGCCTCGGAGAACTTCGTTCCCAAGGCGGTGTTGCAGGCCCAAGGCTCGGTGTTGACGAACAAGTACGCGGAAGGATATCCGGGACGACGCTACTATGGCGGCTGTCAGGTCGTCGACCAGGTCGAGCAGCTGGCGCAGGAGCGCGCCAAGTCACTGTTCAAGGCCGAATACGCCAACGTGCAGCCGCATTCCGGCGCGCAGGCCAACGCCGCCGTCTATCAGGCGCTCGTCAAGCCCGGAGACACGATTTTGGGACTCGCGCTCGATCATGGCGGCCATCTGACGCATGGCATGCGCATCAACTTCTCGGGGCGCTTCTACAACGCCGAATCCTATGGCGTGAATCCCGAGACCTACCGCATCGATCCGGAGATCATACGCCAGCGCGCGCTTGAAACCCATCCGAAGCTCATCATCGGCGGTTGGAGCGCCTATCCTCGCATCGAGGATTTCGCCGCCATGAAGCAGATCGCCGACGAGGTCGGTGCGAAGTTCTGGGTCGATATGGCCCATTTCGCCGGTCTGGTCGCCACGGGCCTGCATCCCAGTCCAGTCCCCTTCGCCGACGTCGTCTCCTCCACCGCTCACAAAACGCTGGGCGGTCCCCGCTCCGGTTTCATCCTCGCCAAGGAGGAATACGCGAAGAAACTTAATTCCGCGGTCTTCCCCGGTCAGCAGGGAGGCCCGTTGATGCACATCGTCGCCGCAAAGGCCGTTGCCTTTGCACTCGCGGCAACCCCGGAGTTCAAGGATCGCATGCAACGCACGCTGGATGGCGCGAAGATTCTGGCCGAACGTCTGAACGCCGAAGACGTGAAGGCCAATAATATTTCGCTGCTCACCGGAGGCACTGACGTGCATCTGGTGATGGTCGATCTGCGGCACAGCGAACTGGACGGCAAGCAGGGCGAGAATCTGCTGGCCGACTGCGGCATCACCATCAATCGCAACACGGTGCCGTTCGACCCACGCCCGGCCTCCATCGCCTCGGGGCTGCGCATCGGCACCTCGGCGCTGGCCACGCGCGGCTTCGGTGAAGAACAGTATCGCGAAGTCGCGGACATCATCGGCATCGCACTCGCCCAAGGACTCGACGCGGACACGGAGGCGCTGCGCGCCCGGGTGAGCAAGCTCACCGAGGACTTCCCTCTGTATCCTTCGCTTGATCAGGTCGACTAGACGCGGATCGACTCAACAGAGCTATTCAGATACGCGAAGACCCGCGGAGCGCGATCGCCCGCGGGTCTTCTGCCAATCAGCGGCCTTTGCCGAAGGCACGCAACCGCACGCCATTCCAGTCAGGAGCAACGGTGAGTGGCGTCAACGCGTTCATACCGGCGGTTTTCGCCGCCGACATGATGACGCTGGCGCTCGCCGCCCCCGTGCGACCGGGCTTGGGCGTCACGATCCAGAGCGGGTTGCCGTTCGCAAGCACGCTGGAGGCATCGACGATGGTGTCGGCGAGACTATCTTCGTCGTCGCCGTCGCGCCACCAGATGATGGCACCATCGACCGGTGACTCCTCGTAGTCCTCGTCCACCAGTTCTTCCCCGGTCAGAGCCTCGAGCTTCGTGCGGATCGAATCGTTGACGTCATCATCCCAGAGCCATTCTTGAATAATGTCTCCGGAGTGGAATCCGAATTCTTCAGCGTTTTGAGATGCCGTTTCATTCACGATGAACAATATAGCAAGAAGCAACGAACTGTGCGTAACGTCCATGTCCTCCATGGCCCAATATCGGTGTTATTTTACGCTCGCCGTGCAGTGCGGCAGAGATGAGCCCTTCCCTTGGCCGATGGCCAGCAACGCACTGTAGGCATCGGCCAATGTGGTTACCCGCACGTCCCGCAGCCCTTGAGGAACATGCCCCACAACCTCCGAGCAATTCGACTGCGGGGCGAGGAACCATGTCGCGCCATCGCGCCTGGCTCCCAGCATCTTGAGTCGAATGCCGCCAATCTTACCCACCCTGCCCTGCGCGTCGATCGTTCCCGTCCCCGCGATGGTTTTGCCGCCCGTCTCACTGCGAGCGGTGAGCTTGTCGAGCACGCCGAGCGCATACATCATCCCCGCGGATGGACCACCGATGTCATCGACGTGCATGGATATCTTGATCCCGCGCGTGTCGATACCCATCGACCGTGCATAGGCCAGTGCGGCCTTGGCCGAAGACTGCTGGGAACCCGACATCTCTTTGCGCTGTTCCTTCACGTATTGCGTGGAGCTCTGTCCTATCGGGAACACCACCTCGCTGGGGGTCACCGTGCGACGCGGATTCATCCAGGCGATCAGCGCCTCGGCGTTGGTGACCGGATATTCGGGTGTGCCCGACGCGTTGACGGTCAGCAGCAACAGCTTTCCGGTATCCGTATATACCGCAGTGCGCCCGCCGGATATGGAGATCACGGCCGTGCCATCCCGCGATCCCAGCACGTTCTGTGTTGGCCCCGGCGCCTCGATGACATAGGCGCTGGGCAACACCAATATCACGGCGCACAGTACGCAGCAGCATGACCCGGCGAAGAATCCGAAGGAATGGGTACCGAAATATCTTCGAATTCCTGTATATGTCCGTCCTATCCACGAGGTGGATTCGGTGGATACATCATGCGGATGATCTGTCTGTTCCTGCGGCATAGCCGTTTCCACGTCGATCCGTTCACTGTCGTCTTGGCGATACCCGCGATTGCTGTGCATAGGCATATAGTATGCGTCATCCCCTGACCGAACGCTGACAGGTCACGAGCCGCCGATAGGAGAAGCTCACAGCAAGATATCGCCTGTCTACACGTGTTGTCCTCAGCGAAATCTTTAGACTGATGGAGAATGGTAATACGGTTAGGACGAACGGCGACGCAACAACACGATGGGAAGATGACGAGACATGGACGACAATGCGATTCATCAATGGCTGATCGACTGCTTTGGCCAAATTCAGGGAGAGATCGCGTGGAATCAGCTTTCCCAGCTCCCACAGGAGGTGCGCGATCAGTTGATGCACCAGGATTCCAGCAAACTGCCGAAACCTGATGACGTGCGCGCGTTGATGCAGGCGTTCTCCGGCGGCGGACTCAACTCCGTCAACGACATGGAACACACCATCGAACAGGGCCCGGTGAACGTGAAACTCGCCACCTCGATAGCCCTGCAGCAGGCCAATGCGGATGGTTCCGAACAGAGTGTGAACGCCAAGGACGCCCAAGCGGTTCGACAGGCGATGAGCGAGGCGAATCTGTGGCTGGACAGCGTATGCGACGTCGCACCGGCCAAGGGCGAACCTCAGGTGCTGACCCGCGCCGGTTGGGTCGAGGCGACGTTAGGGGCATGGGCACGTTTCGCGGCCCCCGTCGCCCAATCGATGAACGATGCTCTGGCCGCCGTAATCACCGACCGGCTGGGCAGCGAATTCGGAGGCGAAATCGCCGGGATCTTTGCCGGTCCCGTGCCAATCCCCATTCCCGAGGGAATGAAAGACCCGGGCAAACTCATCCGACTGCTGGGCAATACGTCGTTCTCAATGCAGTTGGGGCACGCCGCAGGCGATCTGTCCCAGAGCGTGCGCGGGAGTTTCGATCAGGGCGTTGCGCTGCTCGACAACACCGCCGGTGCCATCATCGCCCAGAATGCGGTTGCCTACGCGCGCTCGCTCGGCATCGATGAACACGAGGTACTCGCGTTCATTGCCTTGCAGGAGCTGGCCCATGCGCGCCTCTTCGCGGCGGTGCCATGGCTGATGCCACGGTTCGAGGCTCTGATCGGCAAGTACGCTCGCGGCGTCGACATCGATCTCGACGCCATGGAGGAGCAGCTGCGCGACGCGGGCGCGATGGATCCCGAGTCCATCTCGGCCGCGGTGAATCTGTCGAACGTCGGCATATCCGACAGTCCGGAGCAACAGGAGGCACTCAAGGGTCTCGAAACCATGCTCGCACTGGTGGAGGGCTGGGTCGATGCGGTCACCAGTCGTGCCGGTATGGCGCATCTTGAGCATATCGAGCAACTGCGTGAAATGCTCAGGCGTGAACGCGCCGTGGGTGGGCCTGCGGAACGGACCTTCGAGTCGTTGATCGGCTTACAGCTGCGACCGAAACGCATTCGCGAGGCCGCGACCCTCTGGGAACGGATCGGCACCGAAGAAGGCACGAAGGCCCGCGACGCCATGTGGTCACACCCGGATCTGCTGCCCACACTACCGACGGAGGCCTGCGAGCATCCCGCACAGGGCGCGGGGAACACGGCCGATGCAGCCGACAAGACGAATCGGCAAGACGCACGCGAGCCCGTCGACTGGGACGCGGAACTGAGCAAGCTGCTCAACGACGAGGACGGATCCAAGGCAGCTGACGGGAATGCCGAAGGCGCCACCGCGATGCCGGAGACGGCGGAATCACCGGAATCACCGGCTCGACCCGACACGTCGAACCCACCCGAATCCGCCGGTTCGCCCAATGCCCCGACTGCCGGAGGTTCGCACCAAGACGGTTCTTCGGACGATAACTCATCCGACTCCGACCCCGCCCCCGACTCGCCAGACTCGCCAGACGGCAATCCGCCGACGAATCGTCGATAACCCGGCGCCCTACATCCGTATCCTCGGATCGTCCATGCTGCGCACCTGTGCGCTCACGTCGCCGGGCACACCCACAGCCGGGCACACCTGCACGTCATCCGTGTGCCGGCACCGCGCACCTATGCCAGGAAACGGCTCGGCGAACGCAATATCCCGCTTGTGCCTTCCTTCCGCCTGGCATAGGAGAGATTCAACGTGTCCTCGGCGCGTGTGACGCCGACGTACATCAGTCTGCGTTCCTCCTCAAGCTCATCGCCAGAACCGGGGGACCCAAAGGGCATCAGACCTTCAGAACACCCGACGATGAACACGTGCTTGAACTCCAGGCCCTTCGCGGCATGAATCGTCGAAATGGTGACACCGTGAGCGTCGGCCCCCAAACCCATCGATTCGAGCATCGCCTGCCGAGCCTGACTGTCCTCGTCGATCTCGGAACCCTGCCAGGAGGCGTCCCTGCGCACGCGGAAACGCAACCCTCGTCCCTTCAGCTCTCTGCATATCAGCCGTTGCTGTGCGTTGATGCGCGTCAGGATGGCGATATCGGCGGGATCGGCACCTTGGGTAATCATGCGCTCGATACGCGCCGCGATTCCCTGCGCCTCCTGGTCGTCATCGTCGAATGCGGTTCTGAGCACCCGACGCCCTTTCCCACGGACGGGTTGGAGTCTCAGATAATCCTCGCGTTGCTCCGCCCGGGACAACACTCGATTCGCGCAGGCAACGACATTGGGCGTGGAACGGTAGTCGGTGCTCAGGTTGATGTCGGCGGACAACGGCGCGAATTCATCGCCGAAGGCCAACAGATCATAACTGCTGGCACCGGCGAAGGAATAGATGGTCTGCGCGGGGTCGCCCACGACGCAGACGTTGCGATTCCCATCGAGCCATCGGGTCATCAATCGGTGTTGCAACGGTGAGATGTCCTGATATTCATCCACCGTAAGCCAACCTATCGTGGCACGAATCGAAGCTGCGGCCTCCTCAAAATCGTCGAGGATATGGCACACGACGAGCAGGATATCGTCGAAATCGATTTCTCCTCTGGAAGTCTTCTCCTGCTCATACGCGGTGTAGGTGTCGCAGAACCGAGTCACATCCATCGCCGCCGGCGGCTGGCGATGCGTTGCCGCACATACCCGTGGATAATCGGCCGGCGCGATCAACGAGACCTTCGCCCAGTTGATCTCCGCCTGGATGTCGCGCACCTCCAGATCGGAGAACTGATCGTTGGAGCTCACACGCCGGATGCCGCGCGCGACCAGCTCGCGCGGGTCCTTGACCAATCGAGGAAACGGCGCCTCGCAGATATCGGGCCACACCGAACGCAGCTGCCGTAACGCCGCGGAATGGAAAGTCGCGGCGGTAACCGAATCGCCTATGCCCAATGCGGTGAGCCGGGAACGCATTTCCGCTGCCGCCTTCACGGAGAACGTCACCGCGAGCGCACGCGAAGGCTCCCAACGGCCCGATGCGCAGGCGTATGCGATGCGCCGCGTGATCGTTCTGGTCTTGCCCGCCCCCGCCACGGCTATGATACGTACCGGTCCATCGGTGGCGGTCGCGGCAGCGCGTTGTGTCTCGTCCAGACCGTCCAGAATCCCCTGCGCCGATGAAATCATGTCTCCCATTCTTGCAGTCACACTGCATATCTCGGTGAATCGGCGGAAAATCGCCCCACAGGGTAGCGGGATACTCGTTTCGGGCGTGGTGATGTATTAGTGTGGAACTGTGACTCAACGAAGCAAACTCATGATGGCGGCTCTTGCCTCTGCGGCCGTCCCCGGTATCGCCGTCGCCGGAGTGCGCGACAGCGAACAACGCAACGCGACCGATCTGTCATTGGGCATTGACCAGGCGGTTGTTCAGGACGCGGCTGGCAAGGTATACGACATCCTCGCCTGCGACACCGAGACGGGGAAACGCCGGCTTGCCCGACGAGTTCGTGCCGCGCGGACGCTGACTGAGGCTCGCGAACCCGCGGGACTAGGCTTCGCGATGGATCAGGTGCTTGCCTTCGAGGATGGCTCGAATCCGCGCGGGCGAACCGGAGAAACCGCGGTCATGGTCGCCCTGCACCATCAGGGCGGGTCGCGCCCGTTGAATCTGCTCACTCTTGACGACTGCGCCAGCGTCGGCACCGCCATCGGCGCGATTCACCGGTTGCGCGCCGGTTTCCTCAAGGATCAGGGCTATCCGATTTTCACCACGGCGCAGATACAGGCCCAATTGGTGGCGTGGATCACCCGATTGCGTCAGGCCGGCCATATTCCGGCATCCATCACGTCCAGCTGGTCGCAGATTCTGCAGACGGAAGGATTGTGGTCGTTCACCACGTGCATGGTCCACGGGGGTTTTGCCGAAGGCGACTTGCTGTTCTCCGGTTCGACCCTCGCCTCGATCACGAACTGGCAGGACATGCAGGTCAATGATCCGGCCCGGGATCTCGCCTGGACCTTCGCCAAGCTCGACGAGACCCATCGCAACGCGGTGCTCACGGCGTACGGTCGCATGATGGGTTCCAGACTCGACGATCTCATCATGCTGCGCGCCAACCTCTGGCTGCAAATGGAGCAGGTGGGCGATTTCATTCAAGCACTCAATGCCGCGGACACCAACAAAATCATGCAGTTCAAGGCTCAGGTCGAACGTCTCGCCCATCAGCTTGTCCTGGTCACCCAACAGGATTACGCTCGACGTTCCTCCACACAGTCCTCTGGTCATCATCCACCTTCGACCATCACCGTCGGCACATTGCTCAACGACACCCAACATCGCGGCTCAGCGCAGCGATCCCGGCAGGCGCAACAGGCGGCGCAGGAGGAACGTGCACAGGGAACGACCGACTCCACGGCCGACCGGTTGCCGCACGCCGCTCCTTCCACCTCCTCGTCCGCGACCATCGCCATCAACACCAGCGCCCCCGAGTCGTTCTCCTACGGGGCCGACGATTCGAACGATGCCTTGTCCGAATCCGATTCGCCCCAATCCGGAACGCAACGGTCGGCGAGACCGGCGACAAACAACGAAGCGAGCTCCGAAACCGTCGTCATTCCCCTGTTGGAACGCGAGGAACGAGCGCTGCGCGATGCCCGCGAAGGCTTGGAATCGGCGGCCGGCATGCACCCCGCGCACCCCGTGCACCACGACGAGGGACACGCAGCGGGATACGCCGCGTCTCACGACGGCGGGAGCCCGGAAGCCGACGAGGGACACACCGAGTCGGCAGGCTCGCCGAAAGCATAAGTTGTTCCGTTCTCCCGATGTGGGCACAATGGAATCGTCACATGGAATCGTCAATACACGTTCATGGCATCGCCATGACGACCAGGAGAGAATATGGATATCGAACTAGGCATACAGCACGTAGCGCGACCGGTGAACTTCAGCACCGATGACAGTGCGGACAAGGTCAGCCAGGTTATCGAAGACGCCGTGGCGCACGGTACGATGATCGATCTGACCGACAACAAGGGCCGCCGCATCCTCGTCCCCGGCACCGCATTGGGATACGCCACGATAGGATCAGAAACCCGACACGCCGTCGGTTTCGGCGCCCTATAAGGCGTGAGCCCCGGGCTCCAATTTCAACAGGCTCAACCGGCCGTCCTCATCGGACCGCCGGCGAGGTCGATTGCACCACGTTCGACGATGCGTCGGACCGTGTCCTGTGCGGTCAAATGCTCGCCAAGACGATTCGGCTTGCCGGAACCATGCCAATCCGATCCCCCTGTCGTCAACAGGTTGAAGCGACGCGCCAAACCGAGTAACCGCATCCGCTGCTCGGGGGCGTTGCCGCGATGCCAGACCTCAAGCCCGTCTAGGCCGGCACCGGCCAGCTGCTCGATCTGCGTGTCGCTGAGCAGAATGCGGTTGCGCCCGGCGTCTGCGGGGTGAGCCACCACGGTTACGCCACCGGCATCACGTACGGTGCGCACGACATCCAACGCGGCTGGGGACGGCGTGGGCACGTAGTAGCGGCTACGGGAGTTGATGGCTCCGGCGAATGCCTCCGAACGCGTGCCATAGACGCCCGCGTGTACCAGCGCATCGGCGATATGCGGACGTCCGACGGTCGTCTGGTCGCCCTCCTTGACCTGATCCAGCACCGATTCCCACGAGATCGGAAAATCGTTGGCGAGCCGCTCCACCATGACCTTGGCTCGGGTGAGTCTGGCCATCCTGGTGCGATGGAACAACTCGATGATCCTCGCACTGTGGGGATCGTATTGATATGCCAGCATGTGCACGGAGGTCCTGCCGAATTCCGACGTGATCTCGGTGCCCCGCAACAGGGGCAATCCCGCCTCGCGCGCCGCCTTGGCCGCCGCACGCCACCCGCTCGACGTGTCGTGATCGGTTATCGCCACGCCGAGCAACCCGGCCGAAACGGCAAGCTCCACCAGCTCCCGCGGGGTCCGAGTGCCATCCGAAAACACGGTATGACAATGCAGATCCCAGCCGACCCGGGGCGGATTATCGCGTACAGCTTCACTGGTTGTCTCAAGAGTCATAGAACCATCGTAAGCTGAACAGCGTATGGCCGGTGACCACAGACCACCAGCATCGACGTCGAGAGGGACCGGCAATGAAGAACATGACATCACAGCGCAGCGCCGCGGTCGCACGGACAGAGCCACAGGACGTCGGGCACGACACCGATCTTCATAGGTCAGCGGTTCCTCAGCCACAGACGCCGTTCCGCACTCCTTCGCGGCTACCGGGATTACTGCACACCAGCACATGGACCTATGCCGTCATGCTGGTTTTCTCCGGGATCGCACTGCTGGTGTCGTTCATTCTCTCCGCCGAGACCCTAGAGCTGGCGAGACATCCCAAACAGCTGCTCAGCTGCGACATCAACAGTGTGCTCTCCTGCTCGGCGGTGGCACAGTCCTGGCAGGCGGAAATCATCAAATTCGGCACGCTCAGCTATCCGAACGCCTTCTTCGGCATCGCCGCCGAAAGCGTGTTCATCGTCATAGCCGTGCTTGGATTGGTGCAGATTCGCGTGCCCCGTTGGTTCGCGACATTGACGTGGTTCGGTGGTCTGTTGGCCCTGCTCTATGCGTATTGGCTGTTCACACAGTCGGTGTTCGTCATTCGCGCCTTATGCCCATGGTGCCTGGTACTGATGTTTTCCACGACCTTCCAGTTCATGGCTTTGTCCCACGCCACCGTCACCGTGCAGGACATTCCACACAAATCCGGACCGTTGTCCTACTATCGACTTCACTACGATCTGATGGTCGACGTGGTGGTGTTCGTGGTGTTGGCCGGCATCATTCTGGTCAAAGACGGCGCGGCGATTTTCTAACCTGCGCAGAGGCATCGACACTCATCACCCCGACGATCACGGCCGGGCCCGTCAGCCGCACCGTTGAGAGTCGTTCATCGACATCCACGTCGACGCGTCCCCCCAGCACGTCGATATGCCAATGGTGAATGCCCGTCCGCGCCTGCAGGGTAACCGCGGTGGCGCAAAGTCCCGTGCCACACGACAGCGTCTCCCCCACCCCGCGCTCGTTGACGCGCATGAACGCCGTGCCGGTGTCCGACGCAGGCGAGATCTCGCCCACCTCGACGAACTCCACGTTCTGGCCGTGCTGCAGCGATGGCAGTATCACCGGCGGCTTGGACAGATCCAAGTCACGCACGGCCGGGAGCCCGGCATGGTCGAGCACCACGATATGCGGATTGCCCATATCGACGAATGCGCCGCGGGCCCGTCCCTCGACTCCGGGGATACTGACTTGATAGGCGGCTGACTCGTCTCGTGAGAATCTCCCCATGTCAACCGTGAACACGTCGTCGCCGAGCTCGGCATGATCCTTGACGCGCCGGATGGTTTTAACACCCGCCCGAGTGCCCAATGTGAACCCCGCCATGTCATCATGGAGCAGGCCAAGCCGTTCGGCGAACAGGGTGATGGCGCGAGTGCCGTTCCCGCACATCTCGGCCAGTGATCCGTCGGCGTTACGATAATCCATGAACCACGAGACTCCTGAACGGCCGAACGCATCCGCCCGGTCCTTCTCGAGGTCGCCGACGTACTGCGGTCGGGTCAGGCGCAGCAGCCCGTCGGCCCCGATACCGAAATGACGGTCGCAGAGCCACCGCGTCTCGTCGGCCGTGGGCTCCAGCGTCCCGTCCGCGTCGAAGTACATGACGAAATCGTTGCCTGTGGCCTGGGCCTTGGTGATGCCGTTCGGGATGCTCATGCCACTCAGCTTACTCAACGCGACTCCAATTGCGGTCCAGACCGTCACGACGCCAACCGCGCCTTCCCGCCTCTGAGCGAATGCAACGACCTCAGAGTATGGTAATGGACTTGATACGGCTTGAAATGGTTATTGCATTGTGCAGGAGGTTGAAGCTATGACTTCGGACGCGCCGATTGGTGTTTTTGACTCGGGAGTAGGCGGCATCAGTGTCGCCAAGGAAATCGCCCGGGATATGCCGCACGAACGCATCATCTACTTCGGTGACTCGGCCAATGCCCCGTATGGCGTGAAAAGTCCCGAGGAGGTGCGGGATCTCTCCTTCGCCATCGTCGAGCGGCTTCTCCATGAGGGTGCCAAGGCCATCGTCATCGCCTGCAATACCGCGACCTCTGCCGCGGCGAAGACGTTGCGCGACCATTATGATCTGCCCATCATCGGTATGGAGCCGGCACTCAAGGTCGCATGCGATCGCGGCCACGGCGCATCGCAGCACATCATCGTCGCGGCGACGCCGTTGACCCTACGTGAACGTAAATTCGCGGCCTTGATGAATCGCTTCACCGCAAATCACACGATTTATTCCCAGCCTTGCCCGGACCTAGTCACGATTCTCGAGCATGGTGAATTGGATGACCACGCAACCGTCATGGCCGCGTTGCATAGATATTTCGCCCGGTACGATTTCGACGACATCGACGCCGTGGTGCTGGGCTGCACTCATTTCGTGTTCTACCGCGATTACTTCCGCGAACTCGTGCCGGAGCGCACGGCGGTGATCGATGGAAACGCGGGCACGGTGCATCATCTCGGCGTGGTGCTCGAGGCATTGGGAAAACTCGCGGACGACGACACCCATGGCGGCATCGAGTTGCATAACTCCGACACCAGCGAAGAGATGAAGGCACTGTCTCGGTATCTGCTCGAACGTTGAACCCCACCACGTAGCCGGGATCAAGACATACCTCGACATCGGCCCGAGCGGTTAAACCACGCCACGTAGATTCACCGGCCCGGCGAACATGCCAACCACCCCCGCGCACCCGCTCTTCCGGCTCGGTGCGTAAGCTCAGAAGAGATTCTGGGAGAAAGGACACCTATGACAGGAACTGCATTAATCGATGTCGGCGGAGGGTACCGCGCCATATTCGGAGCCGGCGTCATGGATCGCTGTCTTGAACTTGGCATCGACTTCGACCACTGCTACGGCGTATCGGCCGGCAGCGCGAACATGACGTCCTTCATCGCCCACCAGCATGACCGCAACCACAAGTTCTATACCGAATACGCCTTTCGCCGCGAATACGCCAGCGCGACGAATTTCATCAAGGACCGCAATTTCGTCCACCTCGATTATGTCTATGGAGATCTGTCGAATCATGACGGCGAATATCCGTTGGATTATCAGGCCTTTGTCGACAATCCCACGCAATTCACCGTGGTGGCGTGCAACGCCGAGACGGGCACCAGTCGGTATTTCGGCAAATCAGATTTCGGGTTCGACAATTTCGATCCGGTGAAGGCTTCGAGTTCGGTCCCCGTTGCCTGCCGTCCCTATCTCATTGATGACGTCCCGTATTATGACGGCGGCATCAGCGACCCGATTCCGGTGCAGCGCGCCATGGATGATGGTTATGATCGCATCGTGGTGGTATTGACACGGCTCAGGGACGTGCTGCGCGAGCAGAAGCCGGATATCGGACCCGCACGTATCCTGAAACGAACGTATCCCGCCGCCGCCGAACGGCTGCTGGAGCGCTACCGCACCTACAACGAAGAGGTTGAGCTGGCCAAGCGTTATGAGCGCGAGGGACGCGTGCTCATTCTCGCGCCGGATGATCTGTGTGGACTGTCCACCCTGACCAAAAGCTTCGAGGGACTCGAGCGCATGTATCGCAAGGGGTATGCCGAGGCGGAGAAGATCGGCGACTTCCTCGCATCATCGCCCACCGCGTAGTTCGACTGGTCGCACAATACGGCCGTTGCGCCGTTGTGCGACCAGGATAACGGGGTGATGTTGTATGCACGGAGGACCGGGATGGCACGGGTGTACCGAGTAAGGCTGAGCACGACCGGTACGCAACCCGGTACGCAACCGGTTCGGCG
>CALNAE010000271.1 GCA_937874315.1 uncultured Bifidobacterium sp.
AGTCAGAAAGTCCATGCTCATCGTTGGTTTCTCCTTTGGTCGCAGGGTGATCGGGTATTGGTGACAGACCGGTTGGACTGTGCATTCCGGTCGGAAGAATGGGCTTGGCGGTAGCGTGGTCTCCCTACATATTAGGATAGGTGCCACACTTCCTTTTGAGCCATGGGCGTTGAGTTGCGGATGTTCGGTTGGCTTCCGGATGTTCGGTTGAGTTCCGGATTGCCGCGAGGATGATCGGAATCGTCGTTTCGACACTGGTCGAGACCGCCGATATCCCGACTGCGCCGAAGGCGGGCGATATGGACTGCTGCATGCTCGACATTACTCATGTGCGGGCTTTGCCGTTCGCCCCGACCATCCCGCCAGTAGTGCCGCGCAGCATCAGTATGGGGCGGATGATGCTGTGAGGGTCCGTCAGGGCTTCACCTCGCATCAACGCAAGCGCCTTGGTGGCGGCGACTCGAGACATCTCCACGGGATCCTGATGCACGGTCGTGAGGTTGACGGCAGCCGCCACATCCGAGTCGTCGAAACCGATGACGGACAGATCCTGCGGAATGCGTATGCCGAACGACGCGAGTTTCGCCATCAATGCAACCGCGAACTCATCCGTTTCAACGCAGATCGCCGTTGGCCGGCGCTCCGCCGAGAGAATGCGCGCCGCCGCCGAGGCCAGGGCATCATCCATATTGCGGTATCGCTGAGTTTGCCGACGTCGAACCGCTGTACTTCATCCGTGCCATAGCCCAGGTCTTGTGCGGCGTTCTTGAACGCTTCGACGCGCAATTGTGTGCTGAACTGAAAATCGCCGGGCTCGGGCCACCCGACGAAGGCGATCTGTCGATGGCCCAAGTGACGTAGCAGACTGACCACATCATGCATCGCCTGTTGATCATCGACCAGCACAGATGCGTCGAAGCCATCGATGGTTCGTGAATCGATGCCCACGGTTGGGATGGTTAGATCTCGTAAGATCGCCGACTGCCCACTGTCGAGATTGATGGAGGAAACAATGAGCGCGTCGACGTTGCCATCTGTCGGCAGCCTTTGGAAGAAGGCGTCAAGTTGGGCGTGGTCGCGTACCATACTGGGAACGATGTCGTAGGAGTTGGGGAATAGCACATCATAGGCTCCTTGCAGCACCGAGGAGTCGAACCACGTGTTGAGCGCGTTGGAGAATAGCAGTGAAACGCGCATTGTCCTGCCGCTTGCCAACGACGATGCGTTTCTGGAGAAGGCGAAATGCATGGTGGCCGCGATCCGCTGGATATGGGTGCGCGTTCGTTCGTCGACCTTGTCTAATCCACGCAGCGCGCGCGAAACGGTCGAATCGGACACCCCTGCCCGTACGGCGACGTCGTGCAGTGTGACCTTCTCCATGGTGTTCCTTCGTATGCTCTCGCGGTGTTGATGGGATTCAGACACCACTGTGATTGTACACAATCCGGGTGTCGATGCAGGGCTGTCGGAGGAGATCGTCGTCGGCATAAGCGCGGTGATTTGACTGCAGTGATGCAAGCGCTATTATTGGCACTGTCATCGGTACTGATGCCGTTGCGCCTTATATATCGCTGTTATAAAGGCAAAGTTTGGAAAAGCTATAAGGAAGTAGTTATGACTGGTCTCCGAGTCGAGTCAGAAAATAAAAGCGCTTTTACACAGGCCGATCTGTGGTGGAAGCAAGCGGTGGTCTATCAGATCTATCCACGCAGCTTCAAGGATTCCACCGGTTCCGGGTTAGGCGACATCGCGGGCGTCACCAGCAAGATGGATTATCTCCAGCGCCTAGGCGTCGACGCCATCTGGCTGTCGCCGTTCTACCCCTCCGAATTGGCCGACGGTGGCTACGACGTACAGGATTACCGCAATGTCGACCCCAAGCTCGGTACCATGGCCGACTTCGACCTAATGGCCAAGGCGGCCCACGACCGAGGTATGAAGGTCGTGGTGGATATCGTGCCGAATCATTCCTCCCACTTGCATCCTTGGTTCCAGGAGGCATTGCGTGCCCCCGCCGGCTCCGCCGCCCGGAATCGGTATATCTTCCGGGACGGGAAAGGGGAGCACGGTGAATTGCCGCCGACCAAATGGATCGCCAACTTTGGCGGTTCCACCTGGACCAGGGTACCGGACGGGCAGTGGTATCTGCATCTGTTTACCAAGGAACAGCCTGATTTCAACTGGAACAATCGCGAAGTGCGCGACGATTTTCTGAAGACCCTGAAGTTCTGGTGCGACCATGGCACCGACGGGTTCCGCATCGATGTTGCTGAAGGCTTGGCCAAGGACCTCAACCGTGACGATCTGGATGATTATGATGTGGACGCCATGCATGTCACCGTAGAGGACGGTACGCACCCCGTATACGACCGCAATGAGGTACACGATATCTTCCGCGAGTGGCGTCGCGAAGTGTTCGACAACTATACGCCGGCGCGCTTTGCCGTAGGTGAGGCATGGGTCCCTGCTTCGCGGCAGTATCTCTACGCTCGGCCCGACGAGCTTGGACAGGTGTTTAACTTCAAATTCGCCGAATGCAATTGGATCCGTGACGAGATGCATCAGGCTATCGAGGACGGTATCGCATCGGCGGCACGTACCAATGGCTCGACCTCTACCTGGGTGATGGGCAATCACGATGTGCCACGTAGCGCCTCACGCTATGCCTTGCCGCAGATCAAAACGGATAATGGACAATATCATGCCGTCGCCAACGATTGGTTGCTGCGCAACGGGACGACATATCATGAGGATCGCATATCCGGGACACGTCGGGCTCGCGCGGCTGCCATGCTTGAGATGGCGCTGCCAGGTTCGGCATATATCTACCAGGGCGAGGAACTGGGATTGTTCGAGGTTCCTGACATCCCGTGGAATGAGCTCGAGGATCCGTGGGCTTTCGGCACGTCGCAGGCGTTGTCGAAGAAAGGCCGGGACGGTTGCCGTGTTCCATTGCCCTGGGATGCGGGTGACGCCGGATCCTTTGGATTTTCACCCGAGCATGCGCAGGACGGCGCGTCGGTCGCCTCGCCGCACCTTCCCCAGCCGCGGTGGTTCGCTGAGTATGCAGTGAGCGCGCAGGAAGCTGACCGCCATTCCATGCTGGCGTTGTACCGCAAGGTGCTTGGGCTGCGACATGAGTTGCAAACGCCTGATACGAGCCTGACATGGCTGACTGGATACGACCGGCGGTCTCAACTGTCCGACGGGGCGGACGGCAATCATGGCGGCGTCATCGCCTATCGCAGGGCTAACGGCTGGGCCGACATCACCAATTTCGGCGCGGCGCCGGTTCAGTTGCCCAAGGGCAGCGTGTTGCTGTCATCTGATGAACTGACCGGAGACGGCGAATTGCCGCAGGACACTTCGGTGTGGATGCAACTTGAGTAGATGCCGGTTCGAAAGTACCAACACCGTCGAAATAGAGAATAGTGAGGTCAAAGATGACGCAGCATATCAGCAGCACAACAGCTATGGGTGGTCAAGGTCGAACGTCGCGTGACATCTGGAGCGCGATGCGATACGTTGTCGGATTGTCTCGGCCATTGACCAGGCACTCAACGTCGATGTGCTGCCCAGCAAGCAAACCGCGGGCAAAGACCTCGGATTCATCAACATCGCGACGTGTGCCGGGCAGGCGATCGGCTCGGTGTTTACAT
>CALNAE010000272.1 GCA_937874315.1 uncultured Bifidobacterium sp.
TGTGCATAAGAATCAGCAAGGTGAGCAGCAAACTGAACAGAACGATGATGATGCGGAGCACAAGCTTCACAATAGCCATAGCTGACACTGGCGAACCTCCATAATGATGATACTTCTTGCAAGGATACCGCAAGGTGTTGAACATCGCGGCCGATACAACAAATTTGGAGACGGCGTTTCGCTTCTAGCGTTTCGCCTTTTGCGTCAACCGAGCGATTCGGGACAATTCGTCGACGTCCAGGGACGCCCCTCCGATCAGGAACCCATCGACATCGGGCTCGTCAATAATCTGCATGCAATTCTTGGACGTCACCGATCCACCGTAGAGGATGCGAACCACATCGGCCACATGGTCGCCAAAGGTCTGACGCAGATCGTCCCTAATCGCCCTGGCGGCGTCCTGAGCGGACTGAGGCGTTGCCACCATGCCGGTTCCAATGGCCCACACCGGTTCGTAGGCGACGATCAGCCTGCTTGCCTCTTCACCCGACAGATCCCTCGTCACGTCATGCGCCTGTCCGACGGCATACTCCAACTCGATGCCCTGACGGCGCTCCTCGAAGCTTTCACCCAAGCACAGAATCGGCTGCATCCCAGCGGCGAGCACCGCTCTGACCTGATCGACGATGTTGGCATCGTCTTCGGGATGGTATTTACGTCGTTCCGAATGGCCGACGATGACATAGCGACATCCCAGACGCGCCAACATGTCGGCGGACACGTCACCGGTAAAGGCTCCTTGCGTGGTGACGGACACCGCCTGCGCGCCATAGGTGATATTGAGATTGTCAGCCTCCACGAGCACCTGAATACTGCGCAACGCGGTGAAGGCGGGAAACAAGGCCACCTCGCAACGGCGATAGTCGTAGTGGGCGTCACGCAGGAGCCATGCCAATTTCTGTACGAAATACGTTGCCTCAAGATGATCGAAGTTCATCTTCCAATTGCCCGCCACCAGAGGAACGCGTGTCGTGCCCTTGTGTCGAACCTGCTGCGTCGGAACCATGCCGATCAATCACTCCTGTCGCTTTCGATGTCGGACCCGCAAAACGCATTGTGGGCATATCGCCGCCCACGATACGCCCACAATGCTAGCAGACCATCAACGTGGGATCGTCGAATGCCTGATTGCAGTCGACGATCCCACGTTGATGTGCCGGACTACTCGAGTACCGAAAGACCCGGTAAGGTCTTTCCTTCCAAGAATTCGAGGGATGCGCCGCCGCCGGTGGAGATGTGCGAGAAGCCATCCTCGGCGAAGTGCATATTGCGCACGGCGGAAGCGGAATCGCCGCCGCCTACGATCGTGAAGGCTCCGGCTGCGGTCGCGTCGACCAAAGCCTGGGCCACGGCGCGGGTTCCCTCGGCGAACTGGGCGACTTCGAAGACGCCCATCGGCCCGTTCCAGACCACGGTGCGAGAATCGACGATTTTGTCATGGAACAGCTTCGCGGACTTCGGCCCGATATCCAGTCCCATACGATCCGCGGGGATCGACTTGGCGTCGACGACCTCGGGGTTGATGGGCGTGTCGCCGGAGGGGAAGCCGGCGTTGACCACAATGTCGACCGGAAGGACAAGCTCGATGTCGTTCTTTTCCGCCGTTTCGATGTAGCCCTTGACCTTGTCGAGCTGATCTTTCTCAAGCAGCGAGGTTCCCACCTCGTAGCCCTTGGCCTTCAGGAAGGTGTAGGTCATGCCGCCGCCGATGATGAGGCGATTGGCCTTCGTCAGCAGGTTCTCGATCACGCCGAGTTTATCGGAGACCTTCGAACCGCCCAACACGACGGTTAACGGACGTTCCGGATCGTCCGTGGCCTTGGAGAGAGCGGTGACTTCCTTCTCGACCAGCAGACCGGCGGCGGCAGGCAGGTCGGCCGCGATGTCGTAATTCGAACCCTGGGCGCGGTGAACGACTCCGAAGCCATCGGATACGAAGGCTTCGCCGAGCTCGGCGATCTTCTTCGCATAGGCGGCGCGGACGGCCTCGTCCTTGCTGGTCTCCTCGGGGTTGAAACGGACGTTCTCCAGCAGCACCACGTCTCCGTCGGCCATGCCGGCGACGGTCGTATGAGCGCTCGGTCCGTAGGTATCGGACGCCAGGGGGACGGTGATGCCCAGCAGCTCGCCCAGCCGCTTCGCGACGGGAGCGAGGGAGAGCTCGGGGACGATCTTGCCCTTGGGGCGCCCTAGATGAGCCATGAGGATGACCTTTGCGCCTTCGTCGCGCAAGGCTTTGATCGTCGGCAAGGCAGCCCTGATACGACCGTCATCGGTAATCGTGGTGCCATCCAGCGGAACGTTGAAATCAGCACGAACCAGGACACGTTTGCCCTGGAGATCTCCAAGATCCTTGAGAGTCTTCATAGATATCCTTTCCTAACTGCGCAGCGTCAACGGACGACGCCTACGGGAAGAGTCTGACGTGATATACGCCACATTTATGATACTAGCGACAATGAACAAGGCGTCCGGGAAGATCAGTCGAGTTGTCCGCGCGTTTTCTGCGTCTTCTCGCTGAGCTGGAGCAAACGACGTATGCGTCCCGCGATCGCGTCCTTCGTGATGGGTGGATCCGCCAGTCGACCCAGCTCCTCCAGACTCGCATCGGGATGATCAAGTCTGAGCTGTCCCGCTGCACGCAGGTTATCCGGCATCTGCTCGCCCAGAACATCGAAGGCCTTGTGGACCTTCTCCCCCGCCTCCGCGGCGGCCTTCGCGCTTCGGCGCATGTTTGCATCGTCGAAATTCGCAAGTCGATTCGCCTTGCCGCGAGCCTCGCCATCGGAACGTTTTCCGGTCCACTCGCGGGCCGATCTTGACGCCCCCATGATGATGAGCATCCGTTCGATGGCATCGGGGTCGCGCAGGGTAACGCGTTCGGAGCTGCGTAGCTGCCGCGCCCGGGCACTGATGCCCAAGCGGCGGGCGGCACCTTGCAGAGCCAAGGCGGTTTCATGCGTGGGGCAGATGATCTCGAGGTAACTTGCCTTTCCCGGGTCGGAAATCGCTCCGCGTGCCAGAAACGCACCGCGCCAAGCCGCTTTGATCTGTGCGATATTGCCGCTGACGATATCCGCGGGAAGGCCTTTGACCAACCGCATGCGCCGATCCAGCAGACCGGTCTGCAGTGCAAGCGCGGTCGCGCCTCGTTCCACGATGACGTCATATCGTTGCACGACCCCATAGGGGGTGGACCGTGTGGTGCTGCGGTTCAGCGTCTCCTTCTGAAAATATTTCATCACCGTATCGCTCAGCCATTGGGCGGCCGCTGATGAATCGAACTGAGCCCTGATAATCGCCTGATTATCAACGGGTCGGAGCCCGCCGCCAAAACGCATCATCGCCGAAGCCTGCGCCATTTTCGCGGCCGGCGAATCATTGTCGATTGCAGCGAGCTCGCTTTTGACATCGTCCAGAAGCGCCAAGAACCGACCTCCTACTTCTTGTTCTCTTTCGTACCCGTAGATCTCGTGAAACCGTCGTTCACGACATTGCCACGGCTTTCTGTGATACCGAATGTCTTGGACAAGATTGAGGTTGTTGTCCTCATCGTGAGCCTCGAGATTCCACGATTCGAACGTCTACGCCGTTGCCGCGTGCTGGTGACGATGCAATTCACGAGCGGACACCGTCACCGAAAGACCGTGCTGGCGCAGCCTCTGGGCCAACGCGGCGCTCATGGCAACCGAGCGATGCTGACCGCCTGTGCAGCCGATGGCAATGGTGACAAAATGTTTATCCTCACGCGCGTACCCCTGAATGGCGATCAACATCGCCTTCACATAGGCATCGAGGAATTCCTTGGCTCCTTCGCTCGAGAGCACATAGTCGCTCACCGGCGCATCCTGTCCGTTCAGTTCCCTGAGCCTCGGCACCCAGAACGGGTTGGGCAGGAAACGTACATCGGCAACGAAATCGGCATCGAGAGGCACCCCGTATTTGAAACCGAAACTGAAGATATGCACCGCGACCGTGGACGGGCCGGAACCCAGCAGCGCTTCGTATAGCGTCGTCGAGAGCTGGTGGATGCTCAGATTGGATGTGTCGATCACCGTGTCGGCTCGCTCCTTGAGATTCGAAAGCAGCTCACGTTCCTCGCGGATGCCGTCGATAAGCCTGTTGCCGCGCTGCAGCGGATGTGGCCGGCGCACCGACTCATAGCGTTTGATCAGCACCTCGTCGCTGGCGTCGAGGAACAGGATACGTGTTTTGACACCCAGATCGTCCAAATGGCTCAGCACTGCCGATAGGTCGTCAAAATAGCTGCGCGACCGCACATCAATCACGGTGGCCAGACGGTGAACCTTGGATGCCGAGGCGGTCATCATATCGACCAGCGGAACCAACAGCTTCGGCGGCATGTTATCGACCACATACCATCCCATGTCCTCCACGCTGTCGGCCGCATGCGAACGGCCGGCACCGCTCATTCCGGTAATAAGCAGCACCTCGAACTGACTGGCCGGCTTCGCCTCGCTCGGGGACGACGTCTCGGATGCGTCTGTGCCGTCGTTCGCATCATTCGTCTGTTGTGACATCGGATTCACAATACCTCCTGTAAAGCTGTTCTCATGGCATTCTCCAGCCGGATATCGACCGATGGCGTTCGAGATGACGCCCGGACCTGGATGGAGCGGTCCGAAGACGATGAATCGGTGGGCAGAATCACTTGCGGTGTCCGTTGTCCCTTCCCCGTCATCAGCATCACCTGCAGCATCGCCTGATACAGCAGCATTTCCTCGCCGCCGATCGCCAGACCCCCCGTACGACGCCACTGGGTGACCAGGGCACTCGGTCGAGGATCGTAGACAACATCCAGAAGAGTCGCATGGTTGTTTCGAATCCGGTGGTCCGGGCGCGAGGCCGACGTGCCCCACGCCCGGGCAACGGGGTCGGCGACATGGGAAGGCAGCGTGCTGATGACGATATCGGCCCGCTGCAATGCGGGGCATACGGCATCCAACGGCATGGTCGTGAAGTCGAAGCGTCTCGGATCCATCTCCGCGAACCTACGCAGACCGGCTCCGGCCTCGGGATGGCGAGCGGCGACCCGCACGCTCAGATGGGCGGACAGCATGCTGCAGGCCGCCAACGCCGACAGGGCCGTATTGCCGTTGCCGAGGATCACGACATCGAGCTGTCCAGCGCGATCACCCGCGCCGGGAACGGTGATGCCGCGTTCGGCCCACGCATGAATGAGCGCCAGACGGATGCCGTCGACATCGGTATTGAACAGTCGTAGCCGTGAGCGCGACCTCAGTGCGGGGTGATTCGCGCAGTTCTCGATCCTCGCGTCTTCTGCGTCGTCCCCATGCTGCGCGGGCGGCGAGTGATCGATCACCACGGTGTTCGCCACACCGAGCGTCCGGCTCCAGTGGTCGGACGGTTCGCCGTACGGCATCACGGTGCGCTTGAGTGGCATCGTCAGGCTCAGTCCCGCCCAACTGCCATCGAGGGAGGAAAGGAAACGGGCAAGGCCCTCCTGTCCCATTTCAACGCGCTCGTACCACCAGTCCGGCAGATTCAGCGTCGCATATGCGGCACGATGCAGCACCGGAGACAGGGAATGATCTATCGGCATGCCCAACACGGCGCAGCGATGTGCGATAACGCCCATGGCGTCCCTCTCTCCTATTCGAACCGTCCCACCCGTACCATGTCCATGCTAGTCGACGGCAACGTCCACGCGATCGGTTGTCTCCAACGGCGGAGGAACCTCGCGGACGGTTTGCGCAGATGCGGGTTGGGCATGCAGCGCATGGAAAACGGCCTCGGCCTTCGCCGATCCGATGCCATCAACCTGTTGCAGTTCCTCGATACTCGCCGCTCGGATCCGACGCAGTGAGCCGAAGGCGTTGAGCAGTTTGCGCTGATACGTGGTCCCGATGCCCGGGATGTCATCGAGTGCGGAGCGCAGCGCGCCTTTCCTACGCACCTGGCGATGATAGGTGATCGCGAAGCGGTGGGCCTCATCGCGTACGCGTTGCAGCAAATACATGCCTTCCGACTGCCGTTTGAGAATGATCGGGTAGTCGTCGTCGGGCACCCAGACCTCCTCGAGTCGTTTCGCCAACCCACAGATGGCGACGTCCTCGACGCCGCTGTCGCGCAAGGCCTTGGCAGCGGCCATGACCTGCGGTTTGCCGCCATCCACCACGATCAGATTCGGCGTATAGGCGAAGCGACGAGGCACCGCGCGCCGTTGGACCCGAACGGCATCGTCGTTCTTCGGTTTCGGTCTCTCCCGGTTCGGTTTCTCTTCCTCGTGCCCCGCGTCATCATCGGCGCGCAGAGTGGCGTCAAAGCTCTCACCGGAATCACCCGCGACGTTGCCGTGTTTGAACCGTCGGGTCAGGGTCTCGTACATGGCGCTGAGATCGTCCAACGCGCCCTTGCCATCGTCTCCGCGGATGGCGAAACGCCGATACTCTGATTTTCTGGCCACGGCATCCTCGAAGACCACCATCGAGGCGACCTGGAACTGGCCTGCGATGGTGTTCGAAATGTCGTAGCATTCGATGCGCAAGGGCGCCTTCGGCAGACCGAGCGCCCGTGCGACGTCGTTCATGGCCTCGGTCCGCGCGCCCAGATCCGCTATGCGATTCATCTTGCTGCGCTGCAATGCCTGGGTCGCGTTATCGTTCGCTCGCTCCATCAGCGTGTGCTTTTCGCCGCGGCTCGCGACGTGGATGATGACGTTGGACCCGCGCATCGTGCCCAGCCATCCCTCCAGCTGCCCACGACGTTTGGGCTCGATGGGAACGATGATCTCCGGTGGTATAGGGGATATCGGAGCCAGCAGATCCGCGCGCCCGGTGCGTTCCTGACGCTCACGACGGGAACGCGTCGCCTGCGCACGCCGAGTCGCGTTGATCGCGGTCAACGACTGCGTGGAACCGACCGCGTCCCGATTCCTCGCGATGGCTATGCCGCCCTCCTGCAACTCGGAGGGGTTCGGACCCTTTTCACGATCGGAGCGGATCGACTCGGCACGCTGCGAGCCATCGGCGGCGGCAACGGCCGTCGATGGAATATTCAGGGGCAGCACGGGACGGCCTTCCTGCTCGCCGATGAGGTCCGAATACACCTGCACGATGAGATCGGAGATCAAATCGTCGTCGCTGATGTCCTCGACGCGTTCGACACCCCAATTGCGCTCGCCGCGTATGGAGCCCGCGCGCACGAAGAACGCATGGACGGAGGCCTCCAACTCGTCGGTACTAAACCCGAAGACGTCGAGATCCGTGTCCGAATCGAAGATGACCGCGTTCTGCTGACCGACCGTTTCAAGCATCTGAATCTGGTCACGCAGACGGGCGGCGCGCTCGAAATCGAGATCCGCGCTCGACTGTTTCATCTCCTGCGTGAGCTGTCGGATGAAGCTCGTGCCCAACCGTCCCGTCAGCACGCCGACCAGATGTTCGCAGTCCTTGCGATGTTCCTCGTTGCTGATGCGTCCCACGCACGGTGCGGAGCATTTTCCTATCGATGCGAGTAGACATGGCCGGCCGGAGAGCCGCGCGCGATTGAACACCGCCTTCGTGCAGCTGCGCACGGGGAAGGTCTTGAGCAGCAGATCCAGCGAATGCCGCAGGTCCCAGACTTTGGCGTACGGACCGAAATATCTCGTGTCGCGGCGTTTGCGGTTTCGGGTCACCCATACGCGTGGCACCGGTTCTCCCACGGAGATGGCGAGGTACGGATAGGTCTTGTCGTCGCGGAACACCACGTTGAACCGTGGGTCGAATTCCTTGATCCAAGTGTATTCGAGGGTCAGCGCCTCCAACTCGGTGCCCACGACCGTCCATTCGAGGCTCCGTGCGGTGAGCACCATGGTCTGGGTGCGTGGATGAAGCTGATGCAGCGGCTGGAAATAGTTGGTCAGCCTATTGCGCAGATTCTTCGCCTTCCCGACGTAAATCACCCGACCGTCACCGTCGCGCCATTTATAGACGCCGGGCTCGGCGGGAATATCGCCGGTCTTCGGCCGGAAGGCGTCGCGTGAATCGCCGAGGAGACTGGCGGTTTTCCGCCATTGTCCCGGGCTGTGCCGCTCAAAATCGCCGCCGCTCATCGCCGAGATCCACGAGAGTCGGCGTCGTCACGTGTGCCGTCCGCGACCGCGAAATCGTTCTTGACGCCCAGCATCGGGGCCAGAAACCTGCCCGTCCAGCTGTCGGCATTGCGCGCGACCTGTTCCGGGGTGCCTTGGGCAACCAGCGTTCCGCCGCCATCGCCACCCTCCGGTCCGAGATCGATGAGCCAATCGGCCGATTTCACAACATCGAGATTGTGTTCGATGACGATAACCGTGTTGCCCTTATCGACCAAGCCCTGCAGCACGAGCAGCAGTTTGCGCACATCTTCGAAATGCAGGCCGGTGGTGGGTTCGTCGAGGATATAGACCGTCTGCCCCGTGGACCGGCGTTGCAGCTCGGTGGAGAGCTTCACGCGTTGCGATTCGCCCCCGGACAGTGTGGGGGCGGGCTGTCCCAGCCGGATATACCCCAGACCTACTTTAGTGAGGGTGTCCAGATAACGAGAGATGGAGGGATACGCCTTGAAGAACCGCGCAGCCTCCTCGATCGGCATGTCCAAGACGTCGGACACCGTTTTGCCGTTGTACCTGATCTCCAACGTCTCGCGGTTATAGCGTTTGCCGTGGCACTCCTCGCACTCGACGTAGACATCCGGCAGGAAATTCATCTCGATCTTCAATGTGCCATCGCCGTGGCAGGCCTCGCAACGACCACCCTTGACGTTGAAGGAGAATCTACCGGGACCGTAGCCGCGCACCTGCGCCTCCGGGGTCTTGGCGAACAACGTTCTGATCTTGTCCCAGACACCGGTGTAGGTCGCGGGGTTCGAACGGGGGGTTCTTCCAATCGGGTTCTGATCGACATGGATAACCTTGTCGCAGGCCTCGATGCCTTCCACCCGGGTGTGTTTGCCGGGTACGATGCGCGCGCCGTTGAGTTTGTCGGCGAGCACCGGATAGAGGATCGAGTTGACGAGCGTCGACTTGCCCGAACCCGAAACCCCGGTGACGCAGGTCATGACGCCCAGAGGGAACGACACGTCGAGGTTCTTGAGATTGTTCTCACGGGCATCTACGACCTTGAGCTGCCTAGTCTTCTTAACCTTGCGGCGGCGTTTGGGGACGGCTATTTCGCGTCGCCCGGCGATGTAGTCTCCGGTGATGGAGCGTTCGGCGTCGATCAGATGGCCTGCCGGCCCCGAATAGACCACCTCTCCGCCATGCTCCCCCGCCCCCGGGCCGATGTCGACGAGCCAGTCGGCCTTCTCTATGGTCTCCTGATCGTGCTCCACGACGATAAGGGTGTTGCCCAAATCACGCAGGTGGTGCAGGGTCTCGATCAGCCGTTCGTTATCTCGTTGGTGCAGGCCGATCGACGGCTCATCCAGCACGTACATGACGCCGACCAGTCCGGAACCGATCTGGGTGGCCAGCCGGATGCGCTGGGCCTCGCCTCCGGATAGCGTCTTGGCGGCGCGGGACAGCGTCAGGTAATTCAGCCCGACGTCGTTGAGGAATCCCAATCTCGCCTGAATCTCCTTGAGCACCTCGCCGGCGATGGTGGCCGCGGCGCCTTCGAGATGCAGCTGCCGCGCCCAACGCAATTCCCGTTCGATGGGCATGTCGCAGATGTCGGCGATCGAACGGCCCTCGACAGTGACGGCCAATACCTCCGGCTTGAGCCGGCGGCCCTGACACGACTGACAGGGAACCTCGCGCATGTAGGACTCGTAGTATTGCCGCATCTGCTCGGAATCGGTCTCGTCATGCCGACGCATCAAGGTGCGCACCACGCCCTCGAATCCCGTCGAGTATTCGCGCATGCGTCCCCACCGGTTGCGATAGGAGACCTTGAC
>CALNAE010000273.1 GCA_937874315.1 uncultured Bifidobacterium sp.
ACGGGACAGACGGGGACGGGCGATGTGGATGGACCAGACGTGGATGGACCAGACGTGGATGGACCAGACGGGGACGGGCGATGAGGACGGATGGATGAATGGGAATGGTCAGACGATTCCCTGGCGAACGGTACCTGGTCGGACAAGGATGGGCGATGGGGATGGACGACGAGGACGGGTATCGGGGAACGGCCGATCACCGACCGCAGCTTTTTGGTTTTTGGTAATGAGTATCTTTATGACATGTTCGGTAGGCGAAGTAAGGTGGAATCATGATCGAATTGAAAACTCCTTCGGAAATCGAAGCCATGAAACCCGCGGGCCGCTTCGTCGGCAGCATCCTCAAAGAGCTGCGGGAAATGACCAAAGTCGGCACGAATCTTCTGGAGATCGACGATTTTGTCAAGGGCAAAATCGTCGACCGCAAAGGTGCGCAATCCTGCTATGTGGATTATGCCCCTGATTTCGGCACCGGCCCGTTCAAGCACTACATCTGCGCGTCGGTCAACGACGCGGTGCTGCACGGCGTGCCGTTTGATTACAGCCTGAAGGATGGTGATCTGCTGAGTCTCGATCTGGCCATCTCCGTCGATGGCTGGGTCGGAGATTCCGCCATCAGCTTCGTGGTGGGCAAGCACCAGGACCCCGAGGACCTTCGTCTCATCAAGTGCACGCAGGAGGCGTTGGCCGTAGGCATCGCGCAGGCACAACCGGGCAATCGGCTGGGGGATGTGTCTCATGCCATCGGTGATGTGGCCCGCGAATACGGATACCCGATCAACCTTGAGTTCGGTGGACACGGCGTCGGCCATGTCATGCACGGCGATCCGCATGTGGCCAACGACGGCAAGGCCCACCATGGCTATCGTCTTCGTCCGGGTCTGGTCATCGCCATCGAACCGTGGTTCCTCAAGACAACGGACGAGATCTATCAGGATCCCAAGGATGGATGGACGCTACGTTCTTCCGATGGCTCCCGAGGAGCGCACTCGGAGCATACGATCGCGATCACCGAACACGGTCCGCAGATCCTCACTACACGTGATTAGTGCGTGACTACAGCCTGACGATTAGAGTTCCCTTGATACCTCCGAAACCGTGAATATCCGTGAAGATCAGGAGGTCGTGAAGCCGGGTGCCCGGTGACTTGCACGATCGATGAAGTCGTTCTATCGGCAGGACACGCAACCGGTGGGGTCTCCCGTTGAATCCCCTCGGCGATGTGGGCGACGTGGGCGAGATAAACCTGGGTGGTGTGAAAGGGTTTCGGGCCGGTCATGCTGGGCATGGCCGGCCTTGCCATACCCCTCCTGTCACAGGCGAATGGAGAATTACTCTGGTTTGCTGCGTGAGACTGCGGTGTTTTCCGTAACTCTGGTCTGATACGCTGACCGCATTCGTGCATTGGACGCTGTGTGCCGACTGAAGTTCATGTGATGCGGTCCCTTGGCAGTATTCGGCGAATACGCCTCGCGAACGCGGCACGAGCACACGAGCATATGACGTCATCCGCGCATGAATGCATATGGTACGCGGGAATGGCGGCGAATCCGAAGCGAAAGGAATGCTCATGGCACTTGCACAACTGGAAGTGGACGAGAATCAATTCAAACTGCCTGTGGTCAAGGCGACTTGCGGCCCCGATGGCATCATGGTGTCGGATCTGCGCAATGACGGCTGGGTCACGTTGGATCCGGGATTCCTCACCACCGCACAGTGCGAGTCGAAGATTACCTACATCGACGGCTATCATTCGATTCTGCGGTATCGCGGATATCCTATCGAGCAGCTCTGCGAGCAATCCGATTTCCTCGAGGTGGCCTGGCTCCTTCGGTTCGGTGAACTGCCGACCAAGGCGCAATACGATCGGTACTGCGCCGGCATCAACCACCAGACCATGGTCGGGGAGGATTTTCGCGTCTTCCTGGGGTCCTTCCCACGCAATGCCCACCCGATGAGCGTGCTTGCCTCGGCGGTCAATGCCTTGGCGGCGTTCTACCCCGACACCACCAATCCCACCGACCCTGAGGCATTGGACCAGGCCGCGCTGATCATTATGGCGAAGGTACGCACGATCGTCAGCTACATCTTTCGCAGACGCCGCGACGAACCGATGCTATTCCCCGATTATTCTCGTGGGTACGTCGACGATTTCCTGCGCATGTGCTTCGCGGTACCCTACGAGCCATTCGAATCCGACCCGTTGTACGTGCATGCGCTGGGCAGGTTGCTGATCATCCACGCCGATCACGAACAGAACTGTTCGACTTCGGTCGTGCGCATCGCGGGGAGTGCGCAGGCCAGCCTGTATTCGGCGATCGCGGCGGGTATCAATGCGCTGTCCGGTCCGCTGCACGGGGGAGCCAACGAGGCCGTACTCAGACAGCTGGAGGTGATCAGGGACTCCGGTGAGTCGGTCAGAGAGTATGTGCGCAGGGCCAAGGACAACGGTACGAAGATATTCGGTCTGGGGCATCGGGTGTACAAGTCATACGACCCGCGTGCCGCCATCGCCAAGCATTACCTTGAACAGGTGCTTGAGCGCAACAGCACCGCGGACCTGACCGATCGCGAACGCGAATTGTTCGACATCGCCCGGCAGCTCGAGGACATCGCGTTGCATGACGATTATTTCGTCTCCCGCAACCTGTACCCGAATGTGGATTTCTACACAGGTCTGATTTACCGTGCCATCGGCTTCGACCCCGGGATGTTCACCACATTGTTCG
>CALNAE010000274.1 GCA_937874315.1 uncultured Bifidobacterium sp.
GAGGCCGATGCGCGCGTGATTGCCCGGCCGTACCGCGGTCTTTCTATACTGGTGAAAAACACCGAGGGAGAACGATGGACCGCGATTCGCAAAGTTTCTACGATGTACACCGCACCTATGAAGACAATTACCGGCAGGGACCATTCGGCTCCTTTGCTCAGGCGCCGGAGACCGGCGTCGTGGATCGTTCGGCTCGGCCGCAGGAACGTTTTCTCGGTATCCCACTAAATCTGCCCTTTGGCATCCCGGCGGGCCCGTTGCTTAACTCTCGGTTCACTACGGCCGCGTTCCGCCTCGGTTTCGACATGGCCGTGTATAAAACGGTGCGTTCCCATGCGTGGGCGTGCAATCCCTTCCCCAACGTGCTCGCCGTGCACCCCGCCTCACCCGACGGCATGCTCAGGCCGGGTGATCCTGAATTGGATCGAGGGGTGCTTGCCGACAATCGTTTCACGCAGCCGCTATCCATCTCCAACTCCTTCGGCGTCCCCTCGCGTGACCCCGATGAGTGGCAGCCCGACATGCGTCACGCCATCGAAGCCGCGGGTCCGGGGCAGCTGCTCGTCCCCAGCTTCCAAGGCTCCAGGCGCACGGGAATGAACACCGCGGGGTACATCGCCGACCACGTTGCCGCTGCGAGGCTGGTGGCCGAGACCGGCGCGCGTCTGATGGAGATGAATACCAGCTGCCCCAATGAGGGGCATAACCGGTTGCTGTGCAACGATCCGGCGCTGGTGGGTGAGATCGCCGAGGCCGTGAAGAACGAAATCGGCGACCTGCCTCTCATCGTGAAGCTGGCATATATGCCGACGCAGGAGGAACTTGAGCGCATGGTGGCGCAGACGGCTGCGCGTGGCTTGGTCCAGGGATTCGCCGCCATCAATACGATTTCTACGAAACTCGTTGACGCGCAAGGCGGACAGGCATTGCCGGGCGAGGGTCGTGAGCGTAGCGGGGTCTGCGGCGCCGCGATTCGCGAATCGGGGCTGGACATGGTACGCAGGCTATCCGCGTTGCGCAGTGACCGGCATCTTGATTTCGTCATAGTAGGCGTCGGCGGCGTGGCTTCGCCGGCCGACTATCATGCCTATCGCGATGCCGGTGCCGATGCGGTGATGAGCGCGACGGGGGCCATGTGGAATCCGTCGTTGGCCCGACAGATCAAGTCTGAGTGATTGTGGCCGTGAGGTCAATCGCCGATGTGGAGCAGGGTGTGGGATCTGTGCGTATACTCACGCAACTTTGCATAATCGATTGCTCGGCCACGCTCGTGTCGCGTGTCGCATATCCGTGAGGCCGTTGGACTGATCGCTCGCCGCCTTGTCGAAGATCAAGCGTGAAGGAACGGTGAGTGGGTTTAGGCTTCGGGCTCATTTTGATAACCGCGATGCCAAGCTTGTGGCAGACTGAAAAATGCACGGGGTGATCATGTGGTCATAGATGTGCTGAAGAACGCTGAAAGAGGACTTGAGTGACTAAGGATACGGAAGATGTGTTGCATGTCGTCGGTGGCAAACCGCTGAACGGCACGATCAAGGTTCGCGGAGCCAAGAACTTCGTCAGTAAGGCCATGGTCGCCGCACTGTTGGCGCCAGGGGTCTCGGTGCTGAAGAACGTTCCCGAAATCCGAGATGTTCACGTGGTGTCGGATCTCCTGCGGTTGCATGGCGTCGATGTCGATGTGAACGGAGACAAAGGCATCGTTACGATAGACGCGACTCACGTCCGACTCGCCGACGTCGCCGACGTCGACACGCTGTCGGGCTCGTCGCGAATTCCGATTTTGTTCTCCGGCCCGCTGCTGCATCGCTTGGGCGAGGCTTTCATCCCGCAACTCGGAGGGTGCAACATCGGAGGTCGGCCTATTGACTTCCATTTGGAAACCCTGCGCAAGCTTGGTGCGGACGTCGACAAGGAACATCAGGACGGCATTCACATCACGGCACCGAACGGGCTGCATGGTGCCAAGATCCGGCTGCCGTATCCTTCCGTCGGGGCGACGGAACAGACGCTCCTGGCCGCGGTGCTCGCCGAGGGGAAAACCGAGCTCTCCGGCGCGGCGACCGAGCCCGAGATCATGGATCTCGTGGCCGTGTTGCAGAAGATGGGTGCACTGATTTCGGTTGACGTCGATCGTACGTTCCGCATCGAAGGCGTCAAGGAACTCAAGGGCTACACACACACCTCGCTGACGGATCGCATCGAGGCGGCGTCGTGGGCCTCGGCCGCGCTCGCAACACACGGCGATATTTTCGTCAAGGGTGCCACGCAGCCCGATATGATGACGTTCCTCAATGTGTTCCGCAAAATCGGTGGGGAATTCGACATCACCGATCGTGGTATTCGTTTCTGGCACCCGGGTGGGAACCTCAAACCGGTGGCCATTGAAACCGATGTTCATCCCGGATTCATGACCGATTGGCAGCAGCCTTTGGTTGTGGCGCTGACTCAGGCCAACGGCCTGTCCATCGTGCACGAAACGGTGTACGAGAACCGTTTCGGCTTCACCAAGCCGTTGGTCCAGATGGGGGCAACCATTCAGCTTTACCGTGAATGCCTCGGGTCGTTGCCATGCCGTTTCCAGCAGCGCAACTACAAGCATTCGGCGGTGATCTTCGGGCCGACGCCGCTGCATGGCAGGGATATCGATGTGCCGGATCTGCGTGGTGGGTTCAGCCATTTGATCGCGGCTCTGACGGCATCGGGACCATCCGATGTGTATGGCATCAGCCTCATCGACCGCGGCTACGCCGACTTCCGTGGCAAGCTCGAGGCCTTGGGCGCCGAGATCAGCTGAGGATAAGAGGACAAGAGGTAAGAGGATAAGACTGAATTTTCTCTCTGCCGGTGTTGCCGTTCATTCTGCCGGTGGCGTCGTGACGTCGTATCGCACTGTCACGGCCGATGCTCGCCCCCACTCGGCGTCAACCGCAGCGGTGGCGTGTTAGCAGAACGGCACGGCCGGGGCGATTGGCGGCAGCGCGCCCGGCGTCAATCGCAGCGAGCGCGTGTTAATGCCAAATGCCGGCGTGGGTACTGTCGTGTCTGGGAGAGGAAACATCGACGTTCATGGTCGTTGACCATGCCGCTGGCCTGCAGAAACGAGTAAATGACCACCGGTCCGGTGAAGTGGAAACCGTCATGTCGCATGGTACGTCCTATCGCCGAGGATAACTCGGTGGACGCAGGTAGGTCATGATGCGCCTGAATGTCGTGGCGCTGTTGCTGATCGTTCATGAAGCCCCACACGTATTCGCCGAACGAACGTCCTGCGCGTTCGATGCTGACGACGGCCTTAGCGTTGCCGATGATGGCTTCGATCTTGCGCCGGTTGCGAATGATGTCCGCATTGCACAATAATTGCGGAACCTCGTCGTCCATCGTTGCCACCCGGTGATAATCGAAACCGTGGAACGCCTTGCGCAATGCGAGTCGCTTGTGGAGCACGGTGCTCCAACTCAGCCCAGCCTGCATGATCTCCAACGACAACAGCTCGAACAATCCGGTGTCATCGTGACAGGGCAGCCCCCACTCGGTATCGTGATAGGCGCGCATGCTGTCATCGGGGGTGTCGGCCCATGAGCAGCGCGGGAGATCGCCCGGGAGCGCTAATCGCGGCGCGGGCGCATGAGGGGCGTTGGCACCCGTGTGTCTCAGGCCAGTTTCATTGGATGAAAATGTCTGAGTGTTCTGACTGCCGTGTTTGGGCTGTTTGGCCTGGTTGTTCTGATCGGCTTGGTTGGGCTGATTGGTTTGGTTGTTCTGGTTGTTCTGATCGGCTTGGTTGGCCTGAGCGTTTTGATTGCTGTGTTTGGCCTGGTCGGTTTGGTTGGGCTGGTCGGTTTGGTTGTTCTGTACGGTCTGAATGTTCCGTTCGGATTGTTCGGCCTGATCGGTCATATTGAACGTCTTCCTTCTCATGCGAATCGCGTGATTGATGTGGTGTGAATCGGCGGGGATGCGCTATGTTGTTGTATGTCGTTGTATGTTGCTCCATATTGGCATGCATTGGTGTGCATTCGATGTGTATTGGTGCATATTGGCGTGTGCGGAGAGCATTTGCTCGTTGACTGGGCGTTTTTTCGCTTCAGTGGGCGTTTCGCAAAGTAGACTCGAAAATCTCTATCCTTAGAATCGTTGAAATTCCGGTCTTCTTGAATACGACCGGTCAACTGGGCACCCTGACTACTGCTGTGCGCAAGGAGAAAACGCCCACTAAAGCGCGGCGAACCGTTCAGCTCCTTCCTTGAGTTCCTCATCAGGCATGCGCCCCCTGATCCCGTGCATCGTGAATGGCATGAATCACCATACGTATGAATCGGTCGATATGGTAGGAAGACCGCATGTCTTGTTTGGTGGCGACGAGCACTCTCCAATGCAAATCTTGGAGGCGATTGCGCTTAAACGCGTCATAGCGCCAGCGCTGTTTGTCATAATGATATTCGCCGTCGTATTCAATGGCGACGCGTTCCGGCGCATATGCCATGTCGACTCGCATCGTTGATCCATCGGCTTCGTCGAAGATCGGATGGTTCACGGTCGGAGCCCGAAGACCATGCTCAAGAAGTTTCAGCCGCAGCACGGTTTCTTGAGGTGAGTCGGTGCCATCCATGCTGAGTTTGAGCGCAGCCCTGCATCGGGGAGCGCCGGCGAATCGGCCCAGACCGTGGATGTAGTCGGATAATCGTTGATGTGTGGTTTGGCGGAGCTGAGGGTGATGACAGGTCAACCAGTCCATGGCAATGACCAATGAGTCGAGATCGGTAAACCGTGCGATTTGGCAGATCGCCTGTTCGACCGATACTGCGAGTATCAGATCATCCACGAAGGAATGGGTCATCTCACCGTGCCAGCAATGCTCTGTGATGCCAGTGATATGTGATTTCTTGGTATCGGAATCTACGGTGATGTGCAGTGCCGCGGTGTCGAGCGAAGTGCGCATTACCGCCCGTAAACCGTGAAGCTGCAGAGCGGTGAGATGGCTGAAAATAAGTTGACGTTTGCTTTTGATCGCGGCGGCTCGACAACGGTTCTGAACCTCCATGGATTGTTGCTGCGCCTCGGTCATGGTGAAAAACGAGGTCGCGCCGTGCAATGTCATAGCTGCACGGTAGCGCGGCGCATCGTATTGCACTGTGGCCAACGGCGATTGTGGTCGAAGGGTCGGATTGGGGAGATAGGTGGCGTGTCGGATCGAGATAAGGGAG
>CALNAE010000275.1 GCA_937874315.1 uncultured Bifidobacterium sp.
GCTGCGCGATGCGCTGCTCAAACGCATCGACGGTGGGATTGGCGACGCGAGAGTAGGAGAAGCCGCGTTTCTCACCGCCGGCAAGCGCATTGCCATGCTCGGCGGAACGCAAGGCATAGGCGACGCTAGGATAAATAGGTGCGCTGGCCGAATCGTGATTCGTGGAAGGGTCATACCCGCTATGGATGCTGCGCGTCGCAAACCCGAATTCACCATCCGGAACATTCGCTCCCACCTGAGCGTCCTCTCGAACGTCCTCGCGGCATCCGTCCTCCGGCGTCCTGTTCTGCGACATAATATCCACTCCTACTTCCTCAATCTTCGCGACGCTTAGCAACTGGCGACTGGCAACCAGCAACTGAGGCCTCGCACTACAGCAGCACGCTACATAGCTACATAGGCATGCAGCACGTTCGCACCATACTGCCCGCACATTGCATCCATATGACTTCATAGCATACGCATCCCTACGAAGCTAACGCCTCCGAAGGCTGTAGCCACGCAGCGCCCTATATCAAAAACTTATATGCGGTTCACAACCTCAAGCAAATAGCGTAGTCTCGCAGCGGTTCTAACTTCTATGTATAGGCCTGCCGATGCGTCGTGCAGGGTAGTTTTCTACCATATAAGTTCATCACCGTGCAGAAAGGCAGATCCCCCTGCACAGAAAGACACCACGAGGAGACACTATGAATTCCATGCTACGAAAGGCCGCAGGCGCAGAGGCGATCGTTCTCTCGGTCGCACTCGTCGTCGGATGCGGTTCAGCGCCAAGCTCGACATCCTCCAACACGAAGTCCATCCGAGTAGGCACCTCGCCGGGGCCGTACAGCGAATTGTTCAAGAAGGGTGCCGCTCCGGTTCTGCAAAAAGAGGGCTATACGATCAAATACACGAGCTTCAGCGACTTGCAGACCGCTGACGTCGCCTTGAACGAGGGCAGTGTGGATCTCAATGTGGACCAGCACACGGCCTATATCAACGCCTTCAACAAGAACAAGGGCGGCGATCTGGTGCCGTTGCAGGCGATTCCGACTGTGCCGGCCGGCCTGTATTCGCAACGCCACAAGTCACTCAAGGATGTGGCTAGCGGCGATCTGGTCGCCATCTCGCAGGATCCCTCGAACGAATCGCGCGGACTGCGCTTGCTCGAAAAAATCGGCTGGATCGCGCTGAAGCCCGACGCGGACCCGGTGACAGTCACGCCCAACGACATCGCGACGAACCCGAAGAACCTGCAGATCAAGCCGATGGATTCGGCCACGATTCCGCGTTCGCTGGGCGATCTCGATTACGCGGTGATCCCGGGAAGCGTCTCCTACAGCTCGAAAGTCGATCCGAAGCTGCAGCTGGCTCAGGAGAAGCTGAAGGACGAGTATCTGCTGCAGGTCACGGTCAAGAAGGCCAACAAGGATGCCGCCTGGGCCAAGGATGTCGTCAAGGCCTACAAATCCAAGGAATTCCTTGACTATCTTGGCAAGAACAACACCAACAACTACTGGTTCGTCCCCGAAAGCCTGAAGCAGTGAGCGAGCTGGAAGACCCAGTCGTGCGCTTCGAGCACGTCTCGAAGACCTACCATGCGGACGGACAGGATCAGCATGCGCTCCACGACGTGTCCTTCGATGTGCCGGCGCATTCGTTCTTCGGCGTCATCGGCTCGTCAGGTGCAGGCAAAAGCACGCTGATTCGCACGGTGAACGGGCTGGAACGCCCGACCAGCGGCACGGTTACCGCACTGGGCAAGAATCCCGCAGCCATCACGAAAACGGAGCTTTCCTCGCTGCGGCGCGAAATCGGCATGATCTTCCAGCACTACAACCTGCTGCAATCGAAAACTGTCGCCGAGAATGTGGCGATTCCGCTGCTGCTCGCGCACACCGCGAAGGACGCCATCGGACAGCGCGTGCAGGAATCCCTGCGCATGGTCGGGCTGAGCGAGCATGCGCAGTCGTATCCATCGCAACTTTCCGGCGGGCAGTGCCAACGCGTGGGCATCGCCCGAGCACTGGTCACCAATCCCGCGATTCTGCTCTCCGATGAGGCGACCAGCGCGCTCGACCCGGTGACCACGCGGCAGATTCTTGATCTGCTCAACGATATCAACAGCCAATACGGCATCAGCGTGCTGCTCATTACGCATCAGATGAGCGTAATCGCGCGCTCCTGCCAGCAGGTCGCCGTGCTCGATCACGGTGATGTCGTGGAGCGGGGCGCAGTCAGCCAGGTCTTTTCGCATCCCAGCAACCCGCTGACCCGGCAATTCGTGGAGACCGTGGTGCCACGCCAGCTTCCCGAAGCGCTCGCCGCCCGCATCGCCCAAGGCGAGGAAGGCACAACCGTGCTGATTCGCTACCGCGACGACGCCGCCAAGCATGTGCTTGCGGCTTTGCAATCGAGCACGGGCGCGCATGAAGTCGCGCTGCTGCATGCCAATGAGAATGCGTTGCGCGATGTCTCCATCGGCCAGCTTGTCGTCTCATTGCAAGGCGCTGATGGTGCGACCCTGGGGACGAAACTCGGCGAACTCGCCGCCGACGATTTGGAATTCGAGGTGCTTCATGAGTAACTTTCTCGATAGCACGGTCACTTTCGACCAGTATGTGACCGCCTTCCGCGAGACGCTGTACATGGTCGGCATCGCGCTGGGCATCGGCGCGCTGATCGGCATTCCGCTCGGTGTGGCGCTGGCGTTCACGCGGCCAGCAGGGCTGACCCGCAACCGCCCAATCTACGCGGTGCTCAACGCCGTGGTGAACATTATCCGCTCGGTGCCGTTCATCATCCTGATGGTGGCGATCATGCCATTCACGCACCTGATCGCACATACCTCAATCGGCACCAATGCGGCGCTCGTGCCGCTAGTCGTCTATGTCGCGCCGTACATCGGCAGGCTTATCGAAAGCGCAATTCTGGAAGTCGATTCCGGCATCTACGAATCGGCAGCCGCCATGGGCGCTTCCACTCTGCAGACGATTCGCTATTTCATCCTGCCCGAGGCCAAGGGCTCCATCGTGCTGGCACTGACGACCGCCACAATAGGACTGATTGGCGCGACCGCAATGGCTGGCACCATCGGTGGCGGCGGCGTGGGCGATCTCGCGATATCCTATGGCTATCAGCAGTTCGATACGATTGTCATCTTCATCACGGTGGTCATTCTGGTCATCGTCGTGCAGGCCGTGCAGTCCTTCGGCAACTGGTACGCGCGACGTTCGCGCCATGTCGCTGAACGGTGATTAATTCAATCACAACGTAGGTAACGCAAAGGGGCCGGGGCGATTCTCAATGAATGGATCGCCCCGGCCCCTTTGCGTTCTATGTTGGTCAACGTCTTAGTTTGGTTTTACAGCTCTTTCAACGTTCGCAGTGCCACCGTGGCCAGCAGATCTGAGCCGCTCGCCAAGGCATCAAGCTTCGGGAAGAAGGTCGGGCCGTGCATGGGGCGGTCGGCGTTGCCGACGCCGATATGAATGAAAGCGCCAGGTGCCTGCTGCAGGTAGTACGAGAAGTCTTCGCCGCCCAGCGACGGGTGCGGAGCGGCAACCGTGAAGCCCACGTCGGTCGCGGTCGATGCGGCGAGCGCCGACCAGTGCGGGTCGTTCATCACGGACGGTGAGCCGTATTCCCATTCGAAATCCGCTGTGACGCCGTATGCGGCGACGACGCCATCCACGAGTGCTTGCAGCCGGTCATGAATCACTGTCCGGTCTTCGGGGAACGCGGTGCGTGCGGTGCCTTCGAGGAAGGCCTCGGGTGGAACGACGTTCCACGTGCTTCCCGCCTCGACGTGAGTGACGGTGACCACGCGCGGATGCGCCGGATCCACATCCTGCCCGGCGATGGACTGGATGCCCTCGATGATGGCCACGGCCGGGCGAATCGGGTTGAGACCGCCCTGCGGACGCGCGGCATGCGTGCCTCGTCCGTGCACGGTGACGTGGAACTTGTCGACCGCGCCGCTGTCCGGCCCCGAGCCGATGATGACGGTTCCCGGCTCGGCCTCATTGGTGTCATGCGTGCCGTAGAACGCCTCCACGTCGGCGAGCACACCGGTGTTGAGCACGGCGACGGAGCCGGTGGGCGTGTCCTTGTCGGCCGCGACCTCCTCGGCCGGCTGCAGAATGACCTTGATCGTGCCCGCGAAGTCCTTGCGCCGCTCGTTGATGATGAGCGCCGCGCCAATTGCGGTCGTCATGTTGTAGTCGTGCCCGCATCCGTGCAGATAGCCTTCATTGAGCGAAGCGTAGGGCAGACCGGTCTGCTCGGTGATCGGCAGTGCATCGATGTCGCCGCGCACGGCCACGACATGGCCCTCCCCTGCGCCCGTGCCTTCGCCGTGAATTACAGCGACCAGACCGGTTTTCAGCCCGGAATCCAAGATCTCGATGCCGTGCTCATCGAATATCTGCCGTATCCGCTCGGTGGTCTCGAACTCCCGATACGAGGGTTCGGGATGCTGATGGAACCATTTCGCGTACGTTTCCAGTTCCTGCTGCAGATCGCGCTGAGGCATATGCTCATTCCCTTCGATTGGCATAGTTCTTTTCTTCTTAACCCAAGCACATGTGCGGCTCCCCCACGCCGAAAGCACATACGGAAAAATCTATATCGCATGACAAGCATCATGCATAGCCACGAAAAGCACTATGCGTAAGTCACTCTTCCATGCGCCCGCTACCGGAGCGTACGGTTGCGCGGATGGCTTGCCGGAATAGAGCTGAGCAGCCGCTTGGTATAAGGATCCTCCGGATGATTGAATACAGCATCCGTCGACCCAGATTCTACGATTTTACCGTTGTGCATCACCAGAATTGACGAGCATATATGCTCAACTACGCTTAAATCATGCGAGATGAACAGGAAAGAGACATTGCTTTTGCGCTGCAAATCCGCAAACAAGTTGATGATCTCGGCCTGAATCGAGACATCCAAGGCCGAAACCGGCTCGTCAGCCACGACGAGCTGCGGATGCAACGCCATAGCGCGCGCTATCACGATGCGCTGGCGCTGGCCCCCGGAAAACTCGTGCGGATAGCGGTTGACGCAGGAGGAGTCCATGCCGCACAGCTCCAAAGTCGCCACAACCTGATCCATCACATCCTTTTTGGATGCGAACTTGTGCCGCAGCAGAGCCTCGCCTACTGCCGCACCGATTTTGAGCTGAGGATTGAGTGCACTGTACGGATCCTGAAACACATAC
>CALNAE010000276.1 GCA_937874315.1 uncultured Bifidobacterium sp.
GTCATCGAAGGAAGCAGTCATACTCCCCGAGTGTATTACGACTCCGTTACCCCTGTCCCAGCGCCTTGCACCCATTCGTGAAGCGGCCCAGCTACTTGAAGCGCTCCGAGTACTCGCTCGGCAGAGGGCACGCGCCGCTCGGCACACGACATATGACACACGACATGCGATATGCGACACCGATATGCGATATGCGCCCGCATTCCTTACGAGTTGGTCGGACGCTGCCCGCGACACGCGCGGCTTTCTCTACACAAGTCGACCAATAGCGATTTTCAACGGCCATTTTCCGCCATCGTAAATCGCTACTGCCCGACTTGTACACGAAAACTCAGGCGTGTCAAATTTCAATCCGATCTCAATCCAACCTCAACCAGATCAGAGAGAAGTCGCCGCATCCGTCATTGACACCGTCTTGCCCCTCAATATCTTCGCGATAGAACTTCTCACCGCGCAATATCGCTCCCGATCGAAACGGTACTCGTCGCTCGTCCAGCACTCGGACGGATACAGCCACGTCGGCAACCTCAACCGTTCCGGGCTTTCCCACGCATACCGAGGGAACACATGGGCATGCAGATATGTGTCGGCATTGCCCAGAATGTCATAATTCAGCCGCACCACCGGCGCACACGCCTCGGCTATTGCGTCGCCTAGAACCGTCATATCCTTTAGGAAGGCGACCCGTTCCTCGATCGGCAGATCATTGAGTTGGCCAACCGGGCGCTTCGGCAGCAAGACGCAATACCCGGGAAGAAACTGGGTGTCCGCGATAACCGCATAGCCGGCATCCAACCGCGCCAACAACGTCGGGTTGGTCCCCCGCTCGATCGACCCAATACGGTCATCCTGCCAAGACTGCATACAAAGCTCCCGTCATGTATGACGCGAATAAAGGACAGCGAGGACATCAGAGCATTCATGTCGGACGCTGCGCCCCACCGAAACCACCATACCTGCTCAAAACGTGCAGAACCTCAAACCGGCCCACCGACCGTCTCCAGATCGTGGAACAACCCATCATTCCCTTTCGACAATCGAATTGCCGTATTCCGGATAGCGAAATGTACAGTTGACGTTCCGTATCTTGGGCATATTCATTCGATCTGATCCCAACCAGTGAAATCAACGAGTCCGTTCGCCCTTACGTCAACGCAGCGGATTCTTTCTTACCAATACGACTAGTTTCCAACATGGAAACTATTGAATAACTATCATCATATGCTATAGTAGACATTAATGAAGTTCCCGTAAGCACCAAGGAGCGATGATGCCCAAGCCACGAAACCGCACACGGTCCGCCAGTTCGATCGAACGTGCGCAACAGCTACTGAACGAATCCGCCGCAACAAGCTCGAGGATCAACGTTCAACACATACGAAAATACGGGTTTACCATTTTGTTGGGCGGCATCGCTCAAGTCCTGTTATTACTTACATTAGGGGCTTTCTTGGCCAATTCTTGGACATGGAGCACCCTCGCCTTGTTCCTCGGCCTCGCCGTGTGTCTGTCGTTCTTCTGGACACGTTCGGAAGCCAAGAATAGAACGATAATCCCCCATGGTGGGAAGCGACTGGAACGTTTCGCTTCGAACTGGAGAAAGGCGTTCGACATCATCGGCATCGTCGTGCTCGGTGCCGGTGCCGCCAATGCGGGAACCCCAGGTGCATGGAACGCGCTGGAGAATGGCGGCATAAGGCTGGCCGGTATTGCGGGAGGTGTCCTGATAGCGGTAGGCGCAATCCCCGGTCTTATCTTCGCCATCGCCCTCATCCAAAAGTAACCACACATGACATTGGCAGACGATCTATCATCCTGGGACAAAGCCCTATCT
>CALNAE010000277.1 GCA_937874315.1 uncultured Bifidobacterium sp.
GATTTAGGTTCCTGTGACTTTGTCGTGAGGGTTCGAGTCCCTTTGCTCGCACGGTGCTTACCCGTCCCGTGCCATCGGTCTGCCTTGCTGGTTATCGTGCTGGTATGGCAGACACGCGAGAGCATATGGCGGGGCGGTTCATCCGCAAATTAAGAAGGATCTCTCGGCAATCGGTGTCGTTGCGACTCATCGCATGGGCGTTGTTGGTCGGTGCCATCGGCGGTGCCATCGTCAGCATGTTCCGTTGGGTTCTTGAGCAGCTGTTGCATTTGGCGGTGCGATTCTATCGATTCTGGCCTTCGTCTCCGTGGGTACTCGCCGTGGCGGTTATCGTGATGCTGGCGCTGGGTTTCGCGATAGCTGCTCTTATCGCTTCGCAGCCGCTGATCTCCGGTTCCGGCATCCCCGATGTCGAGAGAAGGCTGCGCACCGCGGGTCCGGTGCCGTTCCCGTGGTGGGATGTGCTGTGGAAGAAGGTCGTGGGGGGCATCCTGGCCATAGGTCCAGGAGCGTTTGCAGGGCGTGAGGGACCCAGCATCCAGATGAGTGCATGCGTTGGTCTGGGGGTCTCACATGCCACGACCACGACCAGACGCTATACCAAGGAGCTCGTGGCCGCGGGGGCCGCGGCAGGCCTTTCCGCGGCCTTCAATGCCCCGGTGGCCGCGGTGCTGTTCGTCACGGAGGAGATCTACGGACGATTTTCCTTGCAGATCGGATTGTCGTCGTTCGCCGCCGCTCTCGTCTCCGACGCGGTCTCCCAACAGGTGTTCGGGCTGTCTCCGGTGTTCATCTTCCCGAATGTCACAGTGCCTCCGATCGGCGACTATTGGAAGATCGTGCTGCTGGCCATCGTTCTGGGCCTGTTCGCATGGTTGTACGAGGTGACGCTGTTACGCTCCGGCAATGTATATGAGCGGCTGCATATCCCGGGCGGGCTACGGCCGTTCGTTCCGCTGCTGGCGACCATCCCGGTCGGCATCTGGTGCCCGGTGTTGCTTGGCGGTGGCAACATGGTGATCAACACGCTCAGTTCCGTGCGCTACGCGTTGCCGGTTCTTGTCGGCTATCTCATCGTGCGGTTCCTGCTTTCACAGCTCACCTATGGTTCGGGGAGCCCCGGGGGCATCTTTCTGCCGATTCTTACGTTGGGCGCGTTGGCCGGCGCGGCCTGGAACGCCATGCTCGGCAATGTGGGCCTCTCACCCGACATGACGTCCGGCACCGCGTTGATGGTGGTGGTGGGCATGGCCGCATTGTTCGGCGCCGTCAGCAAAGCGCCGTTGACCGCCATCATCCTGGTCACTGAGATGACGTCGTACGGCGTGCTGATGCCGCTGGCATGTGCCACGTTCATCGCCTATCTGGTCTACGACATGATGGGAGGGAAACCCATCTACGATGCCTTGGGGGAACGCCATGCGCGCAGCCGTCGTCACCGTCCCGGGCGTATGTCGCCCCCGACGGCCGATGCGCGCCACGCCCCACAGCGGGCGGCGACGGAACCGCACACTCTTCCAAATTTATCGTAATGCGTTCGTTTGCTCCACCCCTTTCTTTCTGAGAGTAGTCAGCCGGCATCCGGCGTCCCTGAAGCACGTTGAAAGACCAACTGCAACAAGGGTTCGCCGCCTCCACGGTGCGCTGCACCCGTCGTGGTCCTCATTGCTCACGTTTGCAGTATGGTACCTTGTTACCACACCGATCAGCCGGTGGCTCACTACGAGAGACCGGCGGCAAGGAGGAACATCATGTCATGGTTATGGTCCGTCATCGTCGGCGCAATAATCGGCGTCGTTGCCGGGGCGATTACCAACAAGGGAAAATCCATGGGGTGGATCGCCAACATTCTCGCCGGCCTCGTCGGCTCGTCCATCGGGCAGGCGCTGTTGGGCACTTGGGGGCCGAGCCTTGCGGGCATGGCCCTGATCCCATCCATTGCAGGCGCAGTCATCCTTGTGCTTGTCGTCTCCTTCGTTCTGCGGGCCGTCGGCAAAAAACAGTGACAGGCCGTCGCCCGCCGAGCTGCCGCCAGCGTCGTTCTGGATCCGAGTCCATGGCGCGTCGATGACGTCAAGACGGCGTCAAGGTGACGTCAGTATGTCCATCAATGTATGTCCATCAATAGGAAATCAGAGATTATGACTGCCCATAGCGGGAATCATATGATCGGAAAGGAAGCATCATGAGCGAGGATATCAACAACAAGATCGACGAGGTCACCGGCGCCGCCAAGCAGGCGTTCGGCAGCCTGACCGGCGACAAGAAAACCGAGACCGAGGGTCTAGTCGAGAAAACCCTGAGCAAGGCCAAGGAAGCGGTGGGCGACGCCAAGGACGCCGTCGACGGTGTCGTCGCGGGCATCAAGAACGCCAAGGGCGACAAGGAGTAGCGGCAAGTAGTCGTCCCGTCGGTTTTGACCGGCCCGAACCGGCTCCCGTGGTCAATGAGACCGACGGGAGCCGGTTTTCGCATGAGGGCAGGTTCCGTGGATGACGTGGTTTTCGTGGGTGCCGTAGATGTGGATATGGAGATGTGGATATGGGACAAGAGCCGCGGGCCGGGCACCTGCGCCTGATGTCCGATCGAGGCCTCGCAGGTATGGGTATGAACATGAGCATGAGTCGCAGGAGCTGCCGCGCGTGCAGCTTTGCGGTGATGCAACCCGGCACAATGTGAGATATCCCTCAAAAACGAGGATGTGCCCCTCTTGTAACCGCTTATGC
>CALNAE010000278.1 GCA_937874315.1 uncultured Bifidobacterium sp.
GCCCTGCATGACCGGACCGTTCCACATCACCGGGCCGTTCCACATCACCGGGCCGATTCGCACCCCGAGACCCTTGCGCATCGTTCGCATCCTGCGCGGATTCGGAAGCGACGCCATGGCCGTGTTGTCCGCGCGGCGCGTCGTCGATAGCGGCGCTTGTTTTACTCGGATCGCCGTGAATATCGCCGTCCTTGGGATCGGCCTTTGACGAACCGATGCCGGCATCCGGATTGCGCATGCGATCGAAGGCCGCGAATGCTCGTCCCATCAACGCCGCGATTGCGGAATCCTGTTTCGCCACGGCCTCTTCAAGACCGATGGAGTCGATATGCAACGACACTTCATCGATGCCTTCGCCCGCGCCGAAACTGATGGCGGCCATCATCAGTCCGACCCGCAGGTTGTACCATGCGCTCATGCGGGCGCGTTCCTCGTCGTTCACCCGCTGCCAGGAATGCGTATCGATGTCGTATCGGCTTGTTGGCATCATCGACATGCCGGCCGTGGTGAAGGCGATGGCGGCATTGCGACGATCGAGATTCGAACGAAATTCCACGTCGAATCGATACGGCAGACGCATGTTGCACAGCAGGGTGGCCATGGTCTGGCGGTAGACCCACGGCGAATCGCTTGCGGACGTCTCCGCTCCGGTGGGGTCCCCATGTTGGGCGGCAATGGACGAGGCCGCCTCACGGGCGGTCCGCATCATCTGCAGGACCGCCGCCTTACCATCGTCGTGCAGTGGGTCGATGACCGATGCGGTATCTGATCGGAACGCGATCAGCGCGGGATCCTGCAACAACGCGAAATCGATCTGGGCGGCTTCGGCGCGAGTCACCGTGTCCTCGATGGGCAGCGCGCCCGTTCGGGCGTTGCGTTCCAACAGTGCGCTGACATCGGCGAAACGATTGAGATTTCCCTCGATCTTCAGCGCGCTCAGCGCCGGCGAGAACTCCAGTGAGGAATCCCATGTCAGGAAGTAACCACCCGAATATGTGGAGGTGTACAGGTGCAGCGGCTCCGCTCCGTGTACGGCCTCGAGGCCGGAAATCGGCTCCAAGGCGCCGGCCTCACGCATAAGATCGGCGAAATACTCCTCCAGACCGGACGTACGCATGCCGTTGGCACCCGCCTGGAAGGTGTCTCGCACGCTGCGTCGAATTGCACCGATCGGAGCCTCACGGTTGAGCCGCCGAAAAATATTGCCGGAGCCGAAGCCAATCAGCAGATCCTGCATCCGTGGCAGCAGATACGCCGCGAAGAATGCGATGGCGACGGCGTCACGATATTCGAGATCATGTCGCATGGAAGAAGGAAGATCGGCCCTGAGCTGCTCCAGCGTATAGCGATTCCCCCGCTTCAGCCACGACGCCAGCCACATCATCTGACCCGCGTCATCGCGTCCCACGATGCCGCCCTGCATGGCATCCACCGACTTGTCGTCTACGTGCCCATCGATCCGCAGCGCTCGCATCAGGCCGGTCAGTCCCTGTTCCTCCCGCGCATCGGGCCTGGTCATCCGCGGCGCACGCGGAATACGAACCGTGCCCTCCTTGCCGAAGATGAGACACGGTTCAAGATCATGCGTATCCATCGTCGGTTCGGCACCGATGAATACCCGTCCCCGATCGTCGGCCAAAGCCAACTGTGAGAATCGCCCATCGTCGCGGAACACGCCGAGCGAGAACGCGCGGTCATCGGTTTCGTTCATCTGCGCCCACCCCAAGCGCAGCCCACGCGGCAGCCCTTTGAATTGCAAGTATTCACGGCGTTTCACCAACGGTCCCAACGCCACGGCGTGCCCGAGCACCTCGTGAATCGCCATTTCCTGCCAGGATGGGGCGTCGTCGGCGTCTTCGCTGCGCGTATCGGACCGCTCCGCGACGGGATGATCGATCGAGTCTCCGGCGACGCCAAAACGCCGGGTGCCGGCACTCAATCGCCACACATCGGTTCCCAGCCGACGCGCCCCACGGGCCAGCCCTGAGCTCACGCTTTCTAACGCCGCTGAGATGCGACCGGCATGACCTTTCTTGGAAGCATGATGGTTGAATTTCGGCATGTTGTTCATTGTTCCAAGGCAACGCGACATGATGCTTATAGAATAATGGGGTGAGCGCACACCTGAGACAACGACTAGCCGACCACAGAGGCATTCTGCCCTCGCTGATTATCGTGGTGCTGGTCGTTCTCATCGAATGCACCGTCTTCAACGCCGGATTCTGGACGACGATGGCGGCAAGCACCGATACCGCCTCGGTCATGAACACGATGGGCCCCGGGCTGAAACGAACCACCGATGGCCTGTTGGAGGTCACCGACGAAACCCAGGCATATCTCGATGTGGCGGCGGACGGCACCTCGCACTATGCCCGAGTAGATCCGTTGCCTGGGCAGGGCGCCGGAGACGTCAGGGAATTCACACGATCCCAAAACCGCGCAATTCATACCACCGCATATCTGCGACTGGACCCCGACGGCCAGCACGGCTCGACGCAATCCATATCCCTCACCTCGCCGCGTTCGCTGTATCTGCGCATCAACGCGCGCAGCACCATACGCGTTTGGGTCCAGGAGTCACGGGGCACCCTGCTGCCGATCGAGGCGGTGCGCGCGAATGTCCGCGTACCATTCCGATTCGACTTGCTGCGCGTAATCGTCATGCTCATGTTCGCGGCGTTGATCATGGCGTTGCGGCCCGGCAGCAGACTGTGGGCAATCCGGCTCGATCCTTCCAGCGTCAGACAGCGCTGGCTGTTCGCCGCCTTCGCCCTGCCCTTGGGGCTCGCCACGCTTCTCGCCGTGGTGATACAACTGCGCTCCACCGCCTCGCTCACCTTCCACGCCGCGGGCGGATACACCTATGATTTCGACATCTACGGGCATATGGCGGACTCATTGCTACACGGCCATCTCTGGCTCGATCTGCCCACCCCGGACGCGTTGCAGCACGCTTCCAATCCCTACGACACCGCCGTGCGTGAACGGCTCCTGTCTCAAGGGGTCTCACCGATCTACTGGGATTACGCCTGGTATCACGGCCATTGGTATTCCTACTTCGGCGTGCTGCCCGCACTGGTCCTTTTCGCACCGTACAGGCTGTTGTCTTCCATATGGGTCCCCGGCGGCGCGATGGCGCCCGCCGCGGCCGCCGTGATTCTGCTGGCCTACGGCTTTGTGCTGTTCGGCTCGCTGCTGGTCATTCGCGTGGTGCATCGCATCGCGCCGCGGGCCTCGCTGGCATCCACCTCGATGGCCGTGCTGTTGATGATAATCGGGTCGAATATCGGATATCTCGTGCTGCGCACGAATTTCTATTCGATCCCGTTCGTATCGGCCATGATGCTCAGCAGTCTGGGAACGTCGTTATGGCTATCCGCGTCCGGTACGAACCGCCCTCGTCGCGGCGTCTGGCAGATCGAAGGCGCGCCGCCGGTGTCGTTGCCTCGTCTCGCGGGGGGTTCGGTGGCCATCAGCGCCACGCTCGCCTGCCGCCCGACCTTCGCATTGACCGCGCTTCTGGGGCTCCCAATCTTCTGGCCGCAGATACGGGCGCTGGCACGGCCGATCGCCCATCATATGAGGGTGCGGTATCGCTCGGGATCCATCGCCGGCCTGATGGTCGCGGTCCTGCTGCCTGCACTGATTTGCATCTCGGGCGTGGGAATCTACAACGTCGCACGTTTCGGCTCGCCATTGAATTTCGGCATCGAATACCAGCTCACCGTCACGGACATGACGTCCTATCCGCTCTCCGTGGCCAATCTCATGCATGTGATCGGTTATTATCTCGCGTTGCCGCTGCATTTCGCGAGCCAATTCCCATTCCTCACGGTTTCTCCGACGCCGTTGCCGCAATGGGGCTTCACCGAGCCCATGGTCGGCGGCCTGTTCGTGTTGTGCCCCCTGCTGTTGTGCGGCTGGGCGACGCCATTCCTCCGTCGCTTCTTCAAGGTCGAAGGAGCTTGGAGGCTACTGACGTCCTCTTTCGTCCTGGGACTGCTGCTTATCGTGGTGGACGGCATGGCCGGAGGCCTGGGGTGGCGCTACATGGCCGATTTCGGCTGGCTGCTGGCTCTGGCGGCGACCGGCGGCATGCTGGTGGCCCTCGGAGAGACCGGGAGCCACACAGCTCAAGACATCGGTCCGGACACGGATCCCGGTATGGCACACACGAGTGCCGCCGCACCGGGATCATCGATGCCGTTCTGGCGTCGGCATCGACACGACGTCCGGCTGTGGTGCGTACGTCTGCTGATGCTCGTGGTGCTTATGGCGTGCATCGTGCTCGCCCTGCTTTCCACATTCGTGCAGGGGCGTGATGACGCGCTGGTACGCACCGACCCAAGTCTGTTCTACGCGGTGCACTCCTGGTTCATGCTGCTGTGAAGCAAACACGAGCCGCCACATGCCACCATGTTCGTGCGCGTGGCACGAATGGGCACGCTTGACACGCATATGACACGCAGTGGCCGTGCGCACGACACGCGAATGCGATCACACGGCCGGCGTCTTCAACCCAACGCTTCAACCCAGCAAGGATGCGACAGTGTCGAGCACCATGCGGATATGCACCGCGAATTCCTCGGGCCGGGGCAACAGCGAGACCGCCAGAAAACCATTGGAATCCATATCGAAGAAGTATCCCGGCTGAGCGGACAGCCGGTGCTCTCGAATCATGGTCAGCACCAACTCGTCCTCGTCAAGCGCGGATGGAACCCGTAACAGCACATTCCATCCGCCTTCGGCGCGCAGCACCGAGACCGCGCACTCGGGCTCCTGCGCCAGCATGCGGTGCAGCGTGGCGAGATTGCCGCGTATCCGGGAATGAACCAGAGCGCTCTGATCTTCGGCATCCCCAAGCAATGCGGGAACACGTTGCGCGATGATATCGCTCATCGGCAGGTAATCGTCCGCGATCACGTCGAGTCGGGCCTTCGCCTCGAGCACCTCTTCATCCGGTCCGGACAACCGTATCCAGCCGACTTTGGCATGGGGCGCCGCCAACATCTTGGAGAAGCCGTCCAACGCGCAGGTCAGCACCGCTCGTTCCCCGGAAAGACGCGCGTTGCCGGGGAACGGCTCGAGCGCGTCATCGAAAAAGACCTCATCGGCGATTATCGCGACGCCATGTTCGGCGCACAGACTCACCAGCGCCCGCCGCTCCCCGGGTTTGACATATGAGCCGGTCGGATTGTTCGGATTGATCAGCACCAATGCCCTGATCGTTGCGCCCCGCGGCTCATCAAGCAGCGATTTCAACTCACCCAGATCGATGAACCAGGAGCCGTCGAAACGCAGGTGATACGCCACGACGCGCACGTTCTCGAGCCGCGCGATGGATTCAATCAGAGGATACCCCGGTTTGGGAGCGAGGACGGCATCGCCCGCATCGCAGAACAGCTTCATCAGCCACGAATATGCCTGGGACGTCGAACTCAGCACATAGAGGTCATCGGGATCGACCGGGCCGGCACCGGACACACCCGCGGCACGCTCCCGTTCCGTGAGGAAGTCGGCCAACTGACGGCGAAGCTGCATCGGCCCGCGCGGTCGAGCGGTATATACGCTCGGAAGCGAGCGTGGAGCCAACCCATGCCTCGTGGGGTTGGAATCGTTCAGTCTGGACAACGTGACGCCGGCCGCGAGAGCGCCACGCTCGGCGACGGTTATCGGGTTGGGGGCACCCGTATCGACTCGTGATGAGAAATGCACGCCATCCAGACTAGCCGCATCCATGCTACATGTTTCGGCGCCCGGCGCTCAATGATATGAGATGCCGGGCGCGCGCATGACGATCTATCGGCTTACCTTCGTGGTCGCGTAATAGGCGGCACCGATGATGCCCGCCTCATTGCGCAGTTTGGCCGGAACGATCTTGGTGTCGATCTTGACGAACGGCAGGAACTTCTCGCTGTCGCGACTCACGCCGCCGCCGACGACGAACAGATCGGGATTGAAGTATTTCTCCAGCAGACCATAATATTTGGTCAGGCGCTTGGCCCACTGCTTGTAGCTCAAGTCCTCTTTGTCCTTAACCGAGGACGCGGCCCAACGCTCGGCGTCGCCCTTGCCCTTCGGCAATTCGATATGACCGAGTTCGGTGTTGGGGATCAGCACGCCGTTGTAGATCAACGCGGTGCCGATGCCGGTGCCCAACGTCGTGGCTATCACCAAACCGTTCTGCCCCTCGGCGGCACCGAACTGCTGCTCGGCAAGACCCGCGGCATCCGCGTCGTTGACGACCGTAACGGGACGCCCACATGCCTCGGAGAACACGTCGGTGACGTCCACGCCGATCCACGACTGGTCGAGGTTCGCCATGAAATTGAGCTTCTGTCCCGGCTTGATCGGCGCGGGGAATGCGATGCCGACCGGAATGTCCTCACCCACTTCGAAATGCTCAAGCTCCTGCTTCACGATGTTCGCAACCGATTGCGGTGTAGATACCTCCGGGGTCAGGATCTTCAACCGGGGCTCGGCGAACTCACCCTGCTCAAGATCAACCGGAGCCGCCTTAATACCAGAACCTCCGATATCAACACCAAAAGCCTGTGCTGTTGCAATCATCGTTAACCTCTCTGTAATGGGAAAGTTGGGAATAGGTAGGGCTGATTCTATCGCGCGAACGGTACGACACGCTGCACATCGCTCGCTTCACGGCAAACGTTTGCAGGTGCGACGTCGATAACCGGATCGAAGAATCGATGAAATCCGCCATGCTCCTACGATAATTCACCACGTGAGAACCATGGTTGCATCCGCGTTGATTCTGTGCTTTGATATGCCTTGCAAGTTTCAGGGAAGGTGCAATTCCTTACTGGCGGTAACGTTCACTCCGATCACATAACGAAGCGAAACGAAGCCCGCAACCCGCGTAATGCGGTTGACCCGGTGTGAATCCGGAGCCAACGGTCACAGTCCGGATGGAAGAAACGAGGCTCAATTGAGCAACTTCAAGCGTGCCGAAAACAGCGACACCTCCTCATCATCGACATCATCGATATCATCGGACCACCCCGACCAGAACGCGTATGACGACGTGGACCCCACCGCACGCCGGTGCCCTTTGAGCCATGACGTCACGGCCATGAACGCGGCGCGTCAATCCACCGTGGCCCGCAACGCCCACGACACCGGGGTCTCGGATTCCGGTCGCTGGTCGACCCGCCGCATCGCCGTCTATGCGCTGTTCGTCGCATTGGCCATCGTCACCAGCTTCGTCGAATTCCCGTTGATCCCGGTGATGCCGTGGCTCAAATACGACCCTTCCGGCATCGTTGCGCTCATCGCAGGATTTGCCTTCGGCCCCTCGGCGGCCGTCATCGTCAGCGTGCTTGGCTTCCTCCCCCATCTCTTCATCACCCCGTGGGGCGCACTCATGGCGGCAATCGTGGCCCTCGGCCTCAGCGTGCCCGCCGCGCTGATCTATAAGTATCACCGCTCACAGCGGGGCGCGATACTTGGGTTGATGATCGGTGCCGCATGCGCCTTGATCGTCGCGATCCTAGGCAATCTCGTGATCACGCCGTTGTATGCGCATATGAGCGTGGAACAGGTGGCCGCGCTGATCGTTCCTGCGCTGTTGCCGTTCAATCTGCTCAAGTTCGCCATCGACGGCGTGGCGACGTACTTCATCTACAAACCCATCTCCAACCTGCTGCACCGCTAGAGTCGACATCACTCCAACACCACGGCCCATACGAAATAGCGAACGGACAGATGGATATTCCCACATACGCAACGACGGGCACGACCGTCCTTGGATCACGTCGTCCGAGCCCGAGGACGATTCCCCAGCATCCCACGGCGTCGGAACGCACCGATGAACCGGCACGACAGCCCGTCGCACGGCTGGAGCACGTGCGCTTCAGCTACGACCGCGGGGCCTCCTGGGCATTGGACGACGTCGATCTGACCATTCGCGCGGGGGAACGCATCTGCGTGATCGGGCCGAACGGTTCGGGCAAATCGACGTTGTCCAAGGTCCTGGCCGGGTTGATTGCCCCCGATCAGGGCGATGTCGTACTGCTCGGCTCGACCGTCTTCGACGAGGACGGAGCACATCCGCAGGCATACCGACGGGCTCGTCGAGGCATCGGCGCGGTGTTTCAGAACCCCGAGGACCAGATCGTGACCACGGTCGTTGAGGATGATGTCGCGTTCGGTCCGGAGAATCTCGCGATCGCGCATGCTCAGATCGGCGAGCGCATCACACAGGCGCTCGAAGACGTGGGGATGCAACGTCACGCCGCAGCAAATCCGATCCGCATGAGCGGCGGCCAGCAGCAGCGGATTGCGATCGCCGGCACGTTGGCGATGGCACCGACCATGATCGTGTTGGACGAACCGACGGCCATGTTGGACACCGTGGCCCGCCATGAGATACTGCAGGTGCTCGATCGTCTGCAGGCCAAAGGCACCACCATCGTGCACGTCACTCATTTGCTCGATGAATTGGATGAGGCCGACCGCATCATACGGCTGGAGCATGGTCGCGTCGTCGCGGATACCGGGGATAGCGCCTCGAACGCCGAACACGGCGAAACCGCCACAACCCCTGGCCGCATGGCGACGGCGTTGTTCGATGAGCCGCGGCGTTCGATTTGTCCGGTCCCCAATCCGCTGTGGCACACCGATACCACCCAGCCGGCGATCGAGGTCGATCATGTCAGCAAGCGCTATGGTCATGACGGCGGCACGGTGATCGACGATCTGTCCTTCACCGTCAATCGTGGCGAGGCCCTAGCCATCATGGGCCGCAACGGTTCCGGCAAAACAACGCTCGCCAGAATGCTTTGTGCGCTGAGCAAACCCGACCGGGGCACGATTCGCGTCGGCGGTATCGACGTGATGTCACGCACGAAACGGGATCGAAAGGCGCTGCGGCGCACCGTCGGTTTCATCATGCAACGGCCCGAGCGTCAGCTCTTCGCCTCGACGGTGGCCAGAGACATCGCCTATGGGCCGGAGAACCAGGGGCTGGATGCCGAGCAGATCAAGACTCGGGTCGATGAAACCATGGCGATGCTCAACATCTCCGGACTCGCCGATCGTTCGCCCTTCAGTCTCTCCGGCGGCCAGCAACGGCTGGTGGCGATCGCCGGCGTACTCGCGTGTCGCCCCAGCATTCTCGTGTTGGATGAACCCACCGCCAGCCTGGATGTCAACGCCAAAGCGGGCATCCACGATCTTCTCGGGGCATTGCGCTCCCGCGGGATGACCATCGTGCTCATCACGCATGCCGAGGATGAGGCTCACGCCCTATGCGATCGAATATTGCGGATTGCGCCGCAGGCCCACGATCCACACACGCCGGCGACCGGCGCCGCCCCCTTCGCCGGCGGCACGAGCGAACACCCTTCGCCGGTGGCCGCTCTCGATCCGAGAATCAAGCTACCGGCATTTCTGGCGTTGATGTTCACCGCCTTCACCATCACCACTCCCCCGCAGTTGCTATGCGCCGCCGTCATGGTTATCGCCATTGCGGTCGCGGCCCGGACGAATATCCGCCGATTATTCGCCTCGATTCGCGGCGTCCTGGCGTTATTCGTGATGATGGGACTGCTCAATATCTTCTTTGTCCGCACCGGCCGCATCCTGGTGGCGCTCGGGCCGATCCCCATCACCACCGAGGGACTGACGGTCGCCATCCTGTATTCCTGTCGGCTGGTCATGGTGATCGTACTGGGCGCCATCGTGCTTGACACCACCCTGCCGACCGCGCTAAGCGACGCCTTGGGATCACTGCTTTCCCCGTTGCGTCACCGGATGCATACGCAGGAGCTGGCGTTGGTGATGAGTCTTGCGCTCAGATTCCTGCCGACGTTGACCATGGAGACGCGCGCCATCGTCGATGCGCAGTCGGCGCGCGGCGGCAGCATAGAGACCGGCGCGCCGTTGCAACGTCTCAAGGCGCTGGGCGCCGTGCTGGTTCCGGTGTTCGCCGGGACGCTGCGCCATGCTGATAATCTCAGCCTGGCTTTGGATGCCCGCTGTTACGAAGAGGGGATCAATAGAACGCATTGGCGACTGATGCGCATCCGGATCCAGGACATCGTCTTCGCGGCTCTGTGCGTGGCGTACATCGTGGCGTTGCCCTTCGTGGCGCAGCTGTGATCGGCCGGTGAACCGCGCGATCCCCACCACGTTCACCAAGGAAGAATCACGGGACATGACGGCCTCCTCAGTGATACAGTGAAACGAATTCGACGACTTTCACAGGAGATTGATCATGATGTTTCCACGACGCGCAGCCACCATCGAACCGTTCGCCATCGAGCACGCGAATATCAGCACTGGTGATGTCAACGGCAGCGTGCTGCAGGACATGACCGTCGTCGTCGATGAACGCGGCAGAATCGAGACCGTCACATCGAGTCAAAACATCGGCATCCCCGCGCATTACCATCGCATCGACGCGAACGGCAAGTATGTGACGGCCGGACTGATCAACATGCACGTCCACCTCTTCGCCGACGGCAAGCCGCTTGACCCGAAATTCGCCACACCCACAGCGCAACGGCGTCTACGCACCTTCCTGAACACGCCAGCCGGCAAGGCGTACGCCGCGGCGAAGGCCAAATCAAGCGTGGAAGCGCTGCTCAATTCCGGCGTGACCACGATTCGCACATTGGGCGACGTCGGCTATGAGGCCGTGGCGCTGCGGCGCAAGGTCGAATCCGGCGCGCTCCTCGGCCCTAGAATTCTCGCTTCCGGCCCTTTGCTGGCGATACCCGAGGGACACGGCGCCCCGATGATCGCCTTAACCGGCGAGAGCGCAGAGGAGGCCCGCCATAACGCCGAATTCAACATCGACCATGGGGTCGATGTGCTGAAGATCGCCGCAACCGGAGGTATCACCGACTCTCAGAAACTCGGCGAAGCGGGAAGTCCACAGATGAGCGTCGACGCCATGCGCGCCATCTGCGACGTCGCCCACGCCTCGGAAATGATCGTGGCGGCCCACGCGCAGAGTCCCGAAGGAGTTCGCAACGCCCTGGAGGCCGGCGTGGACACCATCGAGCATGGTTGCGCCTTGGACGAGCATCTGATCGAGCAGTTCACGACCAACCCCAACGCGTTGCACGGTTATTCGGCACTGATCCCGACATTGTCCGCCGGGCTGGCCATGACGGCGGTGCCGCAGAACCGCACTCATATCACCGATATCCAATACGCAAACGCCAAGGAAGTGACGGATGGCATGATCGCGGGGGCCCGTGACGCTCGTATGCATGGGGTGATCGTTGGAGTCGGCACAGACACCGCGATGTCGCTGGTGACGCAGTATGCGACCTGGCGCGAGCTCTATCTGCTCACGCACTACGCCGGATTCACCGCCGCGCAAGCCTTCCACGCCGCAACCCAAGTCAATGCATCCATCGCGGGCATCGGCGACGAGACCGGTTCCGTCGCCGTCGGCAAGTATGCGGACCTGCTGGTGCTGGATGACGATCCCGTCCATGACCTACGGACCTTGGCGAATCCGAAACTCGTTGTCGCCGCCGGTCGCCCGGTGTGGCGCCCACATGTCAAGCATTTCGAGGATATCGACGCCCTGCTCGACGACAGGTTCTGACATCGCGCGTCGGGGAAGGCGCCAGCCACGTCCATCGTCATGACCCTTGTTCCGGTCGTCGTCTCAGATGACCTCGATCGACACCTCACCGTTGCCGTGGCGGCGACAGCCACAGCTGCCGATAATGACGCGATAACGCCGGCGTCGCTCACATCGGCGTCGCCAAAACCGACATCGATGTGAGCGACGCCGGCGCCCCTAGCGGCGCCGGTTCGTCAACGCCTCTCCCGCGGCGTATCTACGCACGTTTTCCAACGCTATCGCAATGATGGCGTCGCCCGTACGCCGCAGGTGATTGCCGCCGGCGACATGCGGCGTGATCAGGCAACGCGGCTGTTTCCACAGCGGATGGCCGGCAGGCAACGGCTCGGGATCGGTGACATCCAGACCTGCGCCCCACAACGATCCCCGATCTAGCGCCGTGGTCAGCGCCGCGGCGTCGATGGCGTCGCCTCGTCCCGCGTTGAGAACGATCGCCTCGTGGCGCAGCAAACCGATGTTGTGCGCGCCAAGCAGATGCCGTGTCTGCGGCGTGGACGGCACGACCATGGCCAATACGTCGGCGCGTGGCAGAACCTCATCCAGCTCCGTGAAGGCATGCATTTCGTCGATGCCTTCCGCACCGACCTCAATATGCCTGCGGATGCCGATCGTGTGCATGCCCACGCCGTGCACGAGCCGGGCGAAATGCGAACCGATGTCCCCCGTCCCGATAATCACCGCCGTGCCGCCAAAGGGACTCAACGTGGCGCCCATATCACGCCATAGTTCCTGCGTCTGCTGCACGGCGTAGCCCGGCAGCCGCTTCATGAGGCTCCACATCATGGCGAACAGGTGTTCGGAAACGCTGGGGCCATATGCGCCGCTGGCATTGGTGATCATCACGTCGTCGGGCAGCACCCCGGGGGCCGCATATCGTTCGAAACCGGCGCTCCAGGTCTGGAGCCACTGCAGGCGACGGCAGGACCTGACGTCGTCGACGGTCGCGTTGCCGATGATCGCCGTGACCTGATCGCTCAAATCCCGCGGGAATGCGGCGGGCCATACCAGCCGTTCACGCGTGTCCACACCGTTTACGAACACCTGTCGTATGTCCGACGCGGCCTGAGTGAACTGCGCCCGCTCGTCTTCGTCCAGCGGCAGCAGATTGACGATGCAACGCCCCGCATCCCGCCTATCGCCCGTTCCCGTCGCCATATTCGCTCCTCACTGATCAACACGCCGATCCTCACTCTCATTGCATCATCGCACCGATGACGTCACCGCATCGCCACCTTGCGCGTTCGGCGCACACGTATCGAGAATGCGCAAAACAAGCACAGCCAACCGATGCCGGTGAGAAGAACCATCACGGCGAACGTCCATGTCCCGCCGACCTGCGTGGCATGCAGGAACGATGCGCTGCCCTGCGGTCCCGCGCCGGTCTGCGCCACACCGATCATTGTGGAGAAGAGAGCTGTTCCGGCCGCGCCGCCGAACTGCAATAGGGTGTTGAATATGGCATTGCCGTCGGGAGTGAACTGCGCGGGCACGTCCTGTAGTGCGCTGGTGATGACGTTGGCCATCCCCACCGCATAGCCGATTGCATACCAGCCATAGAACAGCAGCAACGACAACGGGGTCAAACGCGAGCTGAACACCAGCAGCAGCACCGGGCCGGCCAACGCCGCACCCAACGCGATCAGAATCGGTCCGCGCGCACCGAACCGGTCATACAGCCAGCCTCCCAACGGCGCCAACACCGCCCCGATCAACGCTCCAGGCAGTACCAGGATGCCTGCCTGAAAGGAGTCGGTTCCGAGTGACAACTGGGCGATGTTGGTCAGGACATATCCGAAACCGATTCCGACCATCGGCAGCATCAGATACGAGAAGGCATGCAGCCTCACCACGGGATCCCGCAACAGTCCCAGCCGCAACAATGGGGAGAACGATCGCGCCGATGCGCGCACGAAGAAAACCATGGCCGCCACGCCAATGACCAGACCAAGAACGGCAATCGACGAGGCCCGCATCGCGGGTCTTCCCGCCACCACTTCGCCGATGGCCACGCCGCTCTGATTCAGTGCGGTAATCAATCCCACCAGGGCAAGGGTGATGCAGCAGAACTGAACGCCGTTGAATCTTGCCTCCTGCAGCCTGTCCGACTGCGTGATGCAACGCAGCCCAAGCAGCAGGGACAGGATCATAATCGGCAATACGATGACGAAAATCGCGCGCCACGGCAACACGCTGGCGATCGCGCCGCCGACCGTAGGTCCTATGGCCGGCGCCGTGGTGATGACCAGGGATCCCAGACCCATGAGTCGGCCGATTTTCGAAGCGGGCGACTGTTCGAGAATGATGTTCATCATCAACGGCGTGGCGATGCCGGAGCCCACGCCCTGTACGATACGCGCGACGATCAGCGCCGGGAAACTGTGCGCGACGATCACCAGGGCCGACCCCACAACGGCGAATGCGACCGCCGCCACAAAAATGGCTCGAAGGGGAAAACGACGCTTGAGGAATGACGACAACGGTATCGTCACCGATACGGCGACCAGATAGATGGTCGTGATCCATTGCACGGTGGACATGTCAACATGGAATTCGCGCATCAGCTGGGGGAACAGCACGGTCATCACCGTCTCGGTGAGAATGCCGATGAAGGACAACGAGCCAACTGCGACGATCGAACCTATCAGACCGGACGAAATACTCCCGTCGTCGACGTGTTCGCCATCGCCGTGACGCTCAGTGCGAGCAATCCCCTGCGTCATGCGTTTCATATCCTTTGCTGTCGGGCCGCCTGCCAACGGCGCGGCCTATCTGTATCTGCCATGTCTGGGCGTTCTGTTCTCGCGTGTCGGCGTCTCAATCATCGTCGTCCCCGCCCCCGTTCCCTTTCGTATTCGTATCAGTATTCGTATCAGTATTCGTATTCGTCTCGGCGTCGGACTCCCCCGTCGGCTTCTGGCTACCGCCATGCAGAATCGTTCGAATCCGCGCCAACCGTTGACCGACCTCGTGTTCGTAGCCGCGGTCGTTGGGATGATAGTATTCGCGGCCATCGAGAATGTCGGGCATATACTGCTGTTCCGCGACTGCACCGGGTTCATCATGCGCGTAGCGATACCCCCGATGGTTGCCCCACTGTTTCATGAGCTTCGTCGGCGCATTGCGCAGATGCAGCGGCACCGGCCCGATCAGCCCGGCATCGATGTCGGCCAATGCCTCATTGATGGCCATATAGCTGGCATTCGACTTCGGCGCGGTGGCGACCGCCAACACCGCCTCAGACAGTATGATTCTCGCCTCCGGCATGCCGACCATGGCGACGGCCTGTGCGGCGGCGACGGTGACCTGCAGCACTTGTGGTGCCGCCATGCCCACCTCTTCGGCCGCGGCGATCATGATTCTTCTGGCGATGAATCTCGGGTCCTCACCCGCGCGAATCATCCGCGCCAGATAGTGCAGCGCCGCATCCGGATCCGATCCGCGCATGGATTTGATGAACGCCGATGCCACATCGTAGTGGTCGTCGCCCTTCTTGTCGTACCGGACCGTGGCCACATCCATAACCCGTCCCACGATGTCGGCTGTGATCACGGCGGGCTCCCCTTGTTTTTTCGTCACAGCCCCCGCCGCGGCCTCGAGAACGGTCAACGCCTTACGGGCATCCCCGCCGGCCATCCGCACGATCTCATCAACAGCCTCGTCTTCGAGTCTCACCTCCCCGTTGAGCCCGCGCGGATCCCTCACCGCCCTGTCGATCACCGTCGCCAAATCCGGGGAATCCAACGCCTCGAGCTTCACCACGACGGAACGGCTGAGCAGCGGTGCGATCACGGAAAAACTCGGATTTTCCGTCGTCGCGCCGATGAAGGTGACGTCGCGATTCTCGACGCTGGGCAGCAGGCCGTCCTGCTGGGATTTCGAGAACCGATGCACTTCGTCGATGAACAGCACGGTCTCCTTGTTCTGTGTGATCAGACGCTCGTGGGCACGCTCGAGCACGGCCCGCACGTCCTTGATGCCCGAGGACACCGCCGACAGCTCTTCGAAGACTCGCCCCGACTGCCGGGCGACGATGTAGGCCAACGTGGTCTTGCCCACACCCGGAGGACCGAAGAGGACCACCGAGCTGGGCGCCGTGCGAGAACCCGCGGACGCCGGATCGGCCAGTCGTCGAAGCGGGGAGCCGGAGCGCAATACCGCCGACTGCCCTACCACCTCATCGAGGCTGCGAGGGCGCATGCGCACGGCAAGCGGACGGGTCACGTCGGAGGGAGCCTCGGCAGTGCTCAACAGATCATCGACCATTGTCCTCCTCCCCGTTACGATCGCGTTGTCCGAAGGAACCCACATGGTAATCCGCGAAGACGACCTCGCCGCTGTCCTGGGTGGCGTCGAGGTCCACCGTGCCGGTGATCGCCCAATCATGATCGCCATCCGAATCGTCGATGATCTGACGGATTCTCCATGTATGTTCATCCCGTTCATGCGCATCATCGAGAACGAACATATCGCCGCCACGGGCCTTGGCATCGATGCCGACGTACTCATGGTCATCGTAGTAGTCGTCCAATGCCCGCTCCCAGACATGAACGCCATAGCCCCAGTCCTGGTCGAGCGTGCCAAGGTCTTCGGGCCGATCCAAATCCATCAGCCGGACCCTGCGGAACATCGCATTGCGGATCAGCACGATCAATCCACGCCGATCCTCTACCACCCGTGCGGGGCTCTCCTGCGTGGACACCGGCGGCTTCATTCCCGAGGCAGGTTCCTCCCCGGCCTGTTCCCACTCGTCCACCAGACTGGAATCCACGGATCGCACCACCACCCGCAACCACGAAATGATGTCGTCAAGCCTCTCATCGCGTCGCTCCTGCGGCACGGTCCTCGCCAACGCACGATAGGCATCGGACAGATACCGCAGCAGCGTCCCCTCAGATCGGGCGATGCCGTAACGGGAGATATATCCGTTGAAATCGCTGGCCGTCTCGACCATGTCCCGCACCACGGACTTGGGGCTCAGCTCGTAGTCGTTGGCCCAGGGAACGTCCTTGCGATATTGGTCGAACGCCGCCCCGAGCAGTTCCTCCAACGGCTTGGGGTAGGTTATCTCCTGCAGCCGCTCCATGCGCTCGTCGTATTCGATCCCGTCCGCCTTCATCTCGGACAACGCAGCGTCCCGCGCCTGACGCTGCTGGGCTTTGAGCACCTGCTTGGGATCGTCCAAGGTCGCCTCGACCATCGAGATGACGTCGAGTGCATACGTTTCGGATTGAGGATCGAGCAGTTCCAACGCCGCCAGCAGAAATGGCGACAGCGGCTGGTCAAGCGCGAAATGCTCAGGCATGTCGATGGCCAGCAGATAGTCCTTGCCGCCGCGTCCGTCATCTTCGATTTCGATGAACCGCGCGTCAAGCATGGTCTGAAAGATCTCCGCCACACGCTCGTGCAGATGCGTCTTCTGCTCGTCGCCTTGGGCCGAGTCATCGATCAGCGAATCCATTCTGGCCCAGGCATCGCCTCCCTGCGCCACCTCATTGAGCACCATGGAGTGTGTGATGATCAGATGCGGCGTCAGCGTTTCCGGCTGCGCGTCGATCAGATGCTCAAAGGTGGCCTTGGTCCACACCACAAAGCCTTCCTGCGGCTTTTTGCGTTTGATCTTCTTCAGTTTCTTCGGGTCGCCGCCGGCCTTTGCAAGCGCTCTGGCGTTTTCGATCTCGAATTCCGGCGCCTGAGCGACGACCAGCCCCTCAGTATCGAAGCCGATGCGGCCGGCCCGGCCCGCGATCTGATGGAATTCGCGTGCACGCAGCCGCCGCATCCTGCTCCCGTCGAACTTGGTCAACGCGGTGAGTACAACCGAGTGGATCGGCACGTTGATGCCGACGCCAAGCGTATCCGTTCCGCATATCACCGGCAGCAACCCCTGCTGGGCGAGCTGCTCGACCAGTCGACGATAGCGCGGCAGCATGCCGGCATGGTGGATGCCGACCCCCGTGCGCAACAGCCGTTGCAGGATCTTTCCAAAGGCGGTCGTGAAACGCGTGCCCTTCATGGCCTCGGCGATGGCCTTGCGCTGTTCCCTGCTGGACACGCCGGTTCCGGCAAGCGCCTGCGCGGTCTCGAGTGCGGCGTCCTGCGAAAAGTGAACGACGTAGATCGGCGTTTGCCGACGGCCGAACAGCAGTTCGACCGTGCCGGCAAGTTGCTTGTCGGTGTACTCGTAGCTCAACGGCACCGGACGCGGGGCATCGGCGATCACATCGACGTCCCGCCCCGTCTGCGTCTCCAGCCGACGGGCGATGGCCTCGACATCGCCGAGGGTCGCGCTCATCAGCAGAAACTGCGTATCGGGCAGGGTCAGCAACGGCACCTGCCAGGCCCAACCTCGTTCCGGATCGCCGTAGTAATGGAACTCATCCATAGCCACACACCCGATATCGGCGTGGGAGCCCTCACGTAGGGCCTGATTGGCAAGAATCTCGGCGGTGCAGCAAATCACGGGCGCATCGGCGTTGATACGCGTATCCCCCGTGATCATTCCGACGTTGTCCCGTCCCAACGTCGCCACCAAGTCGAAGAACTTCTCGGAGACCAACGCCTTGATCGGCGCCGTATAATACGATCTTCGTCCGGTGCATAACGCGGCGAAGTGCATGCCCAGGGCAATCAGCGACTTGCCTGATCCGGTTGGGGTATTCACGATCACATGGTCGCCCGCCAGCAGATCCATCATGGCCTCGTCCTGATGCGGCCACGGCGTGATGCCCTTGTCCTGTTTGACCCAATCAAAGAAACGGTCATATATTTCGTCCGCGTCGAGGCTGGCGATGTCATCGCGATACCCGGTGTCTTGCCGGTGGCTCTCCCGAGACTCCGCGTCCTGCCCGCCGTCGTGACGAACGTCATCGAACCGGGTCGGCTCGCGCCGGGCCTCCTCGCCCCATCGGATCTCACTCCATCGCGGTGCCCGTGCTCCCAAAGATTCGCTCATGCCTGCCACTGTAGTGGCCAGTCGCTACGAGCGGGTCGTCGAAGGCGTATGGACGCGGACGACCAGGGGCTCGTGAGCACGCCGCGAATCGAGCGCCCGAAATCGATTCGCGGCGTGCTCTTACCCACTAGCTCTGACGGCTGCCGGCCGTGGCGTCCCCGCCCGCGTCGTCCTTTTCGCTGTCCGTATCGGATTCTGCTCCGGCGATGTTCCCTTCACCTGGCCCGACGGGTCTGCCGCCGACCATCGGCTTGAGAAAATCGGGAATCTGCAACGAGCGGGAGTCCGATCTCGCCTCGGGATGCATGATATCGAATCCCTGCACGTAACGAATCCTGCGCCAATCCTGAATCGAGGAGTTGGAGCCCGTATGCCGTACATGGTACTGACGTGGGGCACCGCCGTATGGCAGCTCCTTGATCTCCTTGGCCACCGCGATCTGGGTGGAATTGGATGCATCCATGAAGGCGATCGGTGCCTGCGGCTCCAATTCGGCGGGGGCCGACGTACGCTGACTCATCTTTCTGGGCAACCATTCCGCGAGCCTCGACAACAGCCAGCAGATGACGAAATAGATGACGGCGGACATCAACAGGGTCTGCAGGATGTTGAAGTACATCGATCCCAAACGACGCGACTGCTGCAGCAGATCGGTGTACATGATAATGGAGCCGAGCGCCGTATCCTTGAGCACGACGACCAGCTGGGTGACCGCTGCCGGCAACATGGCATAGACCGCCTGAGGCACCTCTATCTGCATCAGCGATTCAGTGCGTGTCAACCCCAAAGCCAACGACGCCTCGCGCTGGCCATCGGGCAGGTTGCCGACCCCGGAACGCACCAGTTCGGCGACCACCGAACCGTTGTAGAGGATCAGGGCCAGTACGACGGCCCAGTATGATGCGCTCTGGACGCCGACGAAGGAGAACCACCGCCAGAAGAAGATCATCAACATGAGCACGGGAACCGCACGGCAGAATTCGACGATAACGGCGGAAACGCTGCGCAACAGCGTATTGGGAATCAAACGCCCGATGCCGAAGACCAACCCGAAGACGACCGCACCGATCACGGCAAGCACGGACGCCCTGATGGTCATCCATAATCCGGGCAGATAGAAGTCACTCCAGGCCTCCCCCTCAAGCGCCGGCCTCCACAGCTCCCAACTCAGCTGATTCTCACCATCCGGCGGATTGTGCAGACGCATCAGCAGCAGCACGAACAACGCGGCGAAAATCAAGCCCGCAATCCAGTTCAGCATACGAATGAGATGGCGGCCGCGTGGACCCGGTTCATCAAACAGCAAGGAAGTATCGTGTTGTCCATTCATGATTATCTCCTCACCGCAAGCTTATTGGACAGGTAGGTGGTCAGCATGCCGATGGGAATGATAAGAATCACATAACCGAACGCGAAGATCAGGAAGATCGCCACGATGGCGTCGGCGTGGAACTCGATCATCTGGCTCATCAGCGACGAGGTCTCCGTAGCGACCGAAGCCGCGGCCGCGACCGTTGAATTCTTCAACAAGGCGATTAGCGTGTTGCCCAACGGCGCCACCGAGCCGCGGAACGCCTGCGGCAGGATGACCTGGGAGGTCGACTGCGAGAAGCTTAGTCCCAGAGCGCGCGCGGCCTCGGCCTGACCGAGCGGAACGGTGTTGATGCCGGAACGCAACGATTCACAGACGAATGCGGCGGTGTACAAGGACAACCCGGTCACCGCCAGCCAGAAGAAGTTGGTGGCGAAGGTGTTCGAAAAGCTCAGTTTCAGCTGCGCGAAGGCACCCAACACCATGAAGACCATGATGATGGTCAACGGCATGTTCTTGAACAGCTCGACGTAGGCGGAAGCCACCAGCCGCAGCGAGGAGATCGGCGAGATGCGCATCGTGACCAGCGCCACGCCGAGAATCAATGAAAACAGCGCGGACCATAACGTCAACTCGAGGTTGACGAGAAACGCCCCGGGAATGTCATATTCGACGAACAACTGCAGGAACGTGTGCATCAGTTTTCTCCTTCCGTCGGGACCGGAGGATTGTATTGGGCGTTCGGCGTGTACGCCACCCCACGGGTGTTGTCATCGATGGCGCGCTTCCACGAACCGTCCTGAATCATTTCGGTGATGGCGTTGTTGATCTGGGTGGCGAGTTTCACGTTGCCTTTTTTGATGCCGATCCCGTAGCGTTCTTGGGTGAAGGGCTTGCCGACCACGCGAAGTCGGCCACGCGAGGCCGCCGCGAGACCCGCCAAGATGATGTCGTCGGTGGTTACGGCGTCCACGATGCCGGAGAACAGCGCCGTGGCGCATTCGGCGTAACCCGGCTGTTCCATGAGCTGGACCTTGTTGGCGAATTTCTTCTGGACCGTGGCCGCGGAGGTAGAACCAGTCACCGAGCACAACCGTTTGCCGTTGAGGTCCTGCGGTCCCTCGATGGAGGTGTCGTCCTTGCGTACCATCAGATCCTGACCCGCGACGAAATACGGTCCGGCGAAGGACACTTCCTTCTTCCGCGCGTCGGTAATCGAATAGCTGGCGACGATCATATCGACGTCGCCGTTCTGCAACATCGCCTCACGCTGCTTCGAAGGGGCTTCCTTCCAGACGATCTGATCCTCCGAGTATCCCAGCTTTCTGGCGATGTACCGCGCGACATCCACGTCGAAGCCGACATAAGTGCCCGACTTCTTGAATCCCACGCCCGGCTGATCGAATTTGATGCCGATGCGTATCTTGCCCGCGTCGTTCGAACCGCACGCGGCTACCGTGAAAACGCAGGCCACGGCGCAGAACGCCGCCAGCAGCACTCGCATCCAATGCCGGAGCGCGTGGGAATACCCTCGCATGAACATGTCGTTGACCTCCTATGCTTCCCGCGTCACTCAGTGCGTAAGAATCTTGGAAAGGAAGTCCTTCGCACGCGTCGTCTTGGGATGGTCGAAGAACTCTTCGGGCGTGCCGGATTCGAGAATGCGGCCGTCAGCCATGAACACCACACGATCGGCGGCCTTGCGCGCGAATCCCATCTCGTGCGTCACGCAGATCATCGTCATGCCTTCCCCTGCCAACTCGATCATGACATCGAGGACCTCGTTGACCATCTCCGGATCAAGTGCCGACGTCGGCTCGTCGAACAGCATGACCTTGGGCTTCATGGCCAACGCGCGCGCGATGGCGACGCGCTGCTGCTGACCTCCGGAAAGCTGCGAAGGCATCTTCGACGCCTGAGAATCGACGCCCACACGGGTGAGCATATCCATGGCAAGGTCCTCGGCATCCTTCTTGGACATATGCCGCACCTTGATCGGGGCGAGCGTCACGTTGTCGAGAATCGTCTTATTCGCGAACAGATTGAACGATTGAAACACCATGCCCACCTCGGCGCGGAGCATGGCCAGATCCTTGCCCTCCTGCGGCAGCTCCTTACCGTCGATGCGGATCACGCCGGAATCGATGCCCTCGAGCCGGTTGATGGTTCGGCACATGGTCGATTTGCCGGAACCCGATGGCCCCACCACGACGAGTACTTCGCCCTTGTCCACGCTGAGGTTGATGTCCTTAAGAACATGGAGCGAGCCGAAATGCTTCTCGACATGGGCCATTTCGACCAACGGATGGCCTGGCTGGGCCACGGCCGACGACTGCGTTGCTGCTGATGCTGCCACGGTTTCCTCTTTCTGTGCTGATATATCAATTCAGTATAGCGAAGCCATGTTTCCACGGAACTTCTGGCTCACACCATGGTCGAAGGTCGGGATTCACAGTGCCACGGGTACAAGTCGACGATTCCAGCGTCGACCTCGACAGTGTGAACGATCGCCAGGGCCTTCCATGGGCATTCAGATATGCCAGTGCCGCCATCCGCATTCGCTGATTACGAAAATCTGCATATCGAATCAGTCGGTGCACATGACGGCACGATCACAACATGACGGTCAACGCGATTGTCAGCGGCCAAGTAGCGCTATACGCGTGCCCGAGATACCGAGTGAGTCAGAATCTACTCGCCCTCATCCTCGTCGGGATCGAAGTCGACGCCAGTCTCGGCGCGCTGCGCGTCCGAAATGGGTGCCGGGGCACCCGTAAGCGGATCGCGGCCGCCGCCGGCCTTCGGGAAGGCGATGACGTCGCGAATGGAACTGGCACCGGCAAGGATGGAGACCGTACGATCCCATCCCAGCGCGATACCGGCGTGAGGCGGCGCACCATATTTGAACGCTTCGAGCAAGAACCCGAATTTCTCCTTCGCCTCATCGGGTTCGATGCCGAGTACCTTGAGCACGCGATCCTGAATATCGTCACGATGAATACGAACCGAGCCACCGCCCATCTCCTCACCGTTGCACACGATGTCATAGGAGTCGCTCATGGCGTGTTCGGGATCCTTGTCGAATCTGTCGATCCAATCGGCCGACGGCATAGTGAAGGGATGATGCATGGAGGTCCACTTGGAGTGGCCGACGGCCACATCATCGTCATCCGGATCGTCGGTGCGCTTGAAGAGCGGGAAGTCGACCACCCATGTGAACGCAAATTCATCGGGATGCAACAGACCGGCCCTGCGGGCCAATTCCACGCGCACGGCACCGAGCAACAGCTGGGACGATTCGCGTGAACCGGCCGCGAAGAAGACCGCGTCACCATCGTCGGCGCCCACCGCATCTTTGAGCCCGTCGCGTTCCGCTTCGGACAGGTTCTTTGCCACCGGCCCCTTGAGTTCGCCGTCATCGCCGAACTGAACATAGGCCAGACCTTTCGCCCCCCGCTGGCGAGCCCATTCCTGCCAGGCATCGAACTGACGACGCGGCGTGGAAGAACCACCCTTGAACAGCACGGCACCCACATACGGCGCCTGGAACACGCGGAACGGCGTGCCCTTGAAATACTCGGTCAAATCGATGAGTTCGTTGCCAAAACGCAGATCCGGCTTGTCCGAGCCGTAGTGATCCATGGCGTCCTGCCAGGTGATGCGCGGCAACGGTAGAGTGATGTCGTAGCCCTGGGTCTTCCAGATCGCGGCGATGACGCGCTCACCCATGGCCATCACGTCCTCCTGGTCGACGTAACTCATCTCCATATCGAGCTGGGTGAATTCAGGCTGCCGATCGGCGCGGAAGTCCTCATCTCGATAGCAGCGCGCCAGCTGATAGTAGCGTTCGATGCCGCCGACCATCAGCAATTGCTTGAGCAGCTGCGGAGATTGCGGCAGCGCATACCAAGAGCCGGGCACCAGGCGTGCGGGCACGACAAAATCACGCGCGCCCTCCGGCGTCGACTTGATGAAGGTCGGGGTCTCGACCTCGGTGAATTCCATGTCTTCCAACGCGTGGCGGGCAGCCTTGGTCATGTCGGAGCGCAACTTGAGATTGCGCTGCATCTCGGGACGACGCAAATCGAGATAGCGGTACTTCAGCCGCACGTCCTCACCCGGCAGGTGATTTTCCGACTCGTTCTCCAACGCCGTGGACACCTGGAACGGCAACGCGTCGGATTTAGCCAAGACCTTGAGGTCCTTGACGACGACCTCGACCTTGCCGGTTTCAAGATGCTCGTTCTCATTGCCTTCCGGACGCAGGCGCACCTTGCCGACGACCTGGATGACGAACTCGCTGCGCAATGGACGGGCGATATCCTCGTCGTTGATGACGATCTGGACCAACCCGGTACTGTCCCGCAAATCGATGAATGCCACACCGCCGTGGTCGCGACGACGATCAACCCAGCCGGCCAGCGTAACCTGCTGACCGATCAGCTGTTCGGTGACCTCAGTGGCATGATATGTTCGATAAGCCGTCTGGCTCATAGTTCCTCTTTCTTCATTTCCTTGCGCAAAACTGCATGGAACCGCGTTTCACTCAGCCTTCAGACCAATGGTTTGCCGGGCATACACAGTATCCGGCTCCCAAGACTTGCAATCGGCCGCGCGCTGGTCCCCGGTAACGATGTTCTTGACCTCGTCGCCGCCCGATTCACCGGCATCGTCCACCGCCTGCGCCGGGAACCAGACATAGGGAATACCCAGTCTGGACGCATAGTGAATCTGCTTGCCCAATTTCGCCGCGTTCGGCGAGACGTCGGCGCTGATGCCGCGTTCGCGCAAGACGTTGGCGATCGTATTCGACTGGGCACGGTCCGCTTCGTCCCAGACCGCCACCATCACGGCCGCGGGCGAGACCCGAGAAGCCTCGGCCCCCGCGGTGTGCAGCATGTAGGAGACCAGTCGGGACAGGCCGATGGAAAGGCCTACGCCGGGATAGCGTTTGCCGCCCTGGGTGGCCAGGTTGTCGTAGCGGCCTCCGGAGCAGATCGAGCCAAGCGACTGCACGCCTTCGAGGAAGGTCTCGTAGACGGAGCCCGTGTAGTAATCCAGTCCGCGGGCGATCTTGAGGTCGGCGATAACCGAACCGGGACGGATGCGTGCCGCCTCGTCGATGATCATCGTCAGCGTGTCCAATCCCTGACGAGCCAGCATATAAGCCTCGCCATCATGCGCTATTTCGTATCGTTCGCACAGCGCATCGAATTTGACTTGCAGTTCCTCGCCGTTCGCGGCGCTGAGATCGGCCAGCGCCAGACATGCCCGGGATTGACGTTCATCGGCACCGCAGGTGTCCATAAGCAGCTGGGCGACGGCGTCGGGACCGATCTTGTCGAGTTTGTCGATTTCGCGCAGCACACCTTCGATGTCGTCGAGTCCGAGGCCCCGATAGAAGCCTTCCGACAGCTTGCGGTTATTCGCATGGACCGTGGCCTTGGGAAGGCCGAACGGACGCAACGCCTCCAGTGCCCGGACCATCACCAACGGCAACTCCACCTCGTAATGCTCGGGGAGGACGCCGTTGCCGACCACGTCAATATCCGCCTGGACAAACTCGCGGAACCGGCCCTCCTGCGGCCGCTCGCCACGCCAGACCTTCTGAATCTGCCAACGCTTGAATGGGAAGGCGATGTCGCCCGAATGCTCGACGACGTACCGGCTCAGCGGCACGGTCAGGTCGAAATGCAATCCAAGTCTGTCTTCGAGCGGGGTATCCGACTCATGACCGACCTCCTGTAGGCGCGACAGCAGGTATATCTCCTTGCTGGTCTCCCCTTTCTTGAGCAAACTTGCCCCTTCTTCGACCGCGCGTGTCTCGATGCCGATGAAACCATTGAGCTCGAAAACCCTACGTACGGTATCGATGACGCGCTGCTCCACCACTCGCTCGGCGGGAAGCCATTCCGGAAATCCTGATATTGATGCACCTTTTGACACAATTCCCTATAATAAGTGAGGTCGCGGAAAACGAGGACAACGGTTCTTGATTTTCACGGCACCGTGCATCACGTACCCGTAAGGAGCTGGCCATGGCCGACGAAACCGTCACCGAACCCGACAACACAAACAAGCACAATGAGCAGGCCGCGACAGCCGCACTCTCGCAACCCGGCGAGGCGCAGAATTCCCCCGCCGCCGCCCAGGTTCAGCCGACACCAACACCCACTCCCAAGGCGATGTCACATCCTCATTTCCCGTCCCCCGCGGCGTTCGCGAAAAAGGGAGCGCGCCATGAGACCGCAAAGCCGGCAGCCACGGCGAGCCAGCATGCCAACGAGGACATCGTGCGGGCCAAGACCTTCGGGCGAGTCGACGAGCAGGGCACGGTCTATGTCAAGGACAATGACGGTGAACGCAAAGTCGGTGAGTTCCCCGGCGTCTCGGCCGACGAGGCATTGACGTTGTACGCACATCGTTTCCTTGACATCAAAGACAAACTCGATCTGTTCGCCAAACGCCTCGAGACGGCGAATATCAAGCCCAAGGAAATCGAGGAGTCCATTCACTCCCTTGGAGAGGAGACCTCGGAACCCGAAGTGGTCGGCGATCTGTCCGCGTTGAGATCACAGTACGAAGAGATCAAACAGAGCGCAGAAGCCAAAAAGCAGGAACTGGCCAAGGCTCGTAAGGAAGCGGTCGCCAAGGCTCTGGAGGAACGAACCGCCATCGTCGCAAAGGCGGAAAGCATTGCCGATTCGCTGGGCGACAGCACCAATTGGCGTCAGACGGCCGACAAATTCCGTTCCCTCTTCGACCAGTGGCAACAGCATCAGCGCACCTCGGCCCGGTTGGATAAAACCGATGCCGACGCGTTATGGAAGCGCTTCTCAGCCGCCCGGACCACGTTCAATCAGGCCAGACGCAAGTGGGCTCAGGCGCGTGACAACGAACGCGCGACGACCAAGCAGGTCAAGGAGACCATCATCGCCGAGGCGAATGCGCTCAAGGACTCGACCGATTGGGGTGAGACCTCGCATAAATTCAACGAGCTGATGGATCGGTGGAAGCAGGCCGGACGCGCCGGACGCAACGAAGACGACGCACTCTGGGCGCGTTTCCGCGAGGCCGCCGATACCTTCTTCAACGCCCGTCAAACCGACCGCGATCAGATGCATACCTCCGAAGAGGCCAACCTCTCCAAGAAGGAGGAGCTGCTTACGAAGGCCGAGGCGCTGGTGCCGGTGAAGGACGTCAAGGCCGCGAAGCAGGCCCGTCAGGCTCTCGCCGCCATCCAGGAACAGTGGGATGAGATCGGCTACGTGCCACGCGAGGATATGCGACGCATCGAAGGTCGTCTCGACGCCGTCGACAAGCAGATCAAGGCGGTCGAGGATGCCGAGTGGAAGCGCAGCGATCCGGAAGCGGACGCCAGAAAATCGAGCTTCGAAGAACAGCTCAACGCGCAGCTCGCCGATCTCGATGGTAGAATCGCGGCGACTTCCGACCCGAAGAAGAAACAGGCTCTGGAGGCAGAGAAGGCCACCAAGCAGCAGTGGCTCAACGCGGTCAAGTAACGTTTACTGTCAACGTTGACAGTAAACGTTGACTACGAACACTGATCAATATCGCAGTTCCACAGCATGCTCGGTTAATGCTCCCGTTCCCAATCCCCTGCCTCTCGATAGGTGCGTGACTGGGAACGGGAGCATTGGTATCCGGTATCCGACTCGGTATCCAATACCAGAGGAGTCCGTAACGATCGCCCGCAACGCGCACGGGTTTTCTTCCCCAAGTACCCCCAATAGCCCTTTCATCACTCGTCGCCTGCGACACACCTAGCGCCTCTCACCATTGCACCCGCGACGCACCTGAGTTCTCCCTCCCCAAGTAACTTTTACAGTCCGTCATCCTGTTCGTCACCTGTCACCCGCGACACGCCCGAATTCTCCTCCACAAGTCGGGTGATACACATTGCGAACGGCCATTCCCCGCCATCACATATCGCTATTACCCGACTTGTGCATCAAAACCCGGTCGTGTCGAGGATGGACAGAATCAGAATCAGGAACAAGACGGAGATCAGGACCAGAGCCAGCGCGACGTGCGATACACGGATAGGGCAGAATCAGGACCCTGAGCGCAGGCAAGTCAACAAGGACCATAGTCGCTTGGGTGCCGATACACGGCGTTGATCCTGACAGCCCACGACCGCGAGTAAGACGACGAGGACCACGCACAAGGCTGTAGCGCCCATGACGCACGATGACGC
>CALNAE010000279.1 GCA_937874315.1 uncultured Bifidobacterium sp.
GGACGTCCCCTCGTTGGACGCGCCGAGCGTGTCGGAACTAGGCGTACCTTGGGCCTGCGTTGCGGTGTTCGTCTCGGCGGTGTCGTTGACCGCGCTGCTCGTGGCAGGAGTTCCCGTCGTGGCCCCGGATACGGTGCGCGCGCCTGTTCCCGCGCTCCCGTCGGTTTCGGTCGTTTTGGTTTTGGCCGTGCCGGTGAGAATCGAATACAACGTATCGACCGTCTCCTCGAATGCGGGGCTGTGCTTATCTCGTGGGCGCGGCAGGTTGATCGGCATCTGCGCGATGAGATGCCCCGGATGCGAGCCGAGCACGACCACTCGATCGGCCATCTGCACGGCCTCCTCGATGTTGTGGGTGACGATGAGGATGGACTTGATGCTGCGCTGCTCATCGTTCCACAGGTTCAACACCTCCTGCCGCAGATTCTCGGCGGTGAGCACGTCGAGGGCGGAGAATGGTTCATCCATGAACAATGCGTCGGGCTGCAGCACCAAGGCGCGCGCGATGCCGACACGTTGACGCATGCCGCCGGACAGCTCTTTGGGGTACGCCGATTCGAACCCGTCAAGGCCAATGGCGTCGATGGCCTCGAGCGCCACCGTGGTGCGTTTGTCGCGCGGCACGCCACGAGCCTGCAAACCAAGTTCCACATTGGCCTGGACGGTGAGCCAGGGCATCAGCGCGAAGGTCTGAAAGACCAGCGCGACTCCCGGATTCGGTCCGGAAAGCGCAGTGCCGCGGTAGGTCACCGTGCCGTCGCTGGGAGGGACGAGTCCTGCGAGGATGCGAAGGAACGTCGATTTCCCGGCTCCTGAACGTCCCAGGATGGCTACGATCTCGCCTTCGTGCAGTTCGAAGGACAGGTCATGCAGCACGCTGAGTTCCACACCCTTGTCGGATGTGAAGTTTTTGCTGATATGCGTTGCGTTGATGATGGTAGCTGGGGCGTCGGAGCCGGTCGGATTGGCAGTGCCGATCGTCGAGATCGGTGACCGGGATGGCTCGCGCGGCTGGATGAGGTGGTTGGTGAAGGTCATAATCGCTCGATTTCTCAATGCTGGTGTGAATTGGTCTGCGACATCGTTGTTTGTTTTGGGTTGTTTGTTTGGGTTGCTTGATTAGGTTGTGCTTGCTCGGTTTATATACTCGATGCGAAGCGTCGGTTGGCGAGCCGTTCCATGGGATTCCAGAACAGCCGGTTCACGGCTACGACGAGCACGGCCATCACGGCCACTCCGATGAGCGTGCGCATCATATCGCCCCTCGCGGTGGCGCGCGTGATGTATGAGCCTATGCCCTGCGCCGTCAGGGTGTTGCTGCGGTAACTCACGATCTCCGAGACGATCGAGGCGTTCCACGCCCCACCCGCCGCGGTGATGCCGCCGGTGCACCATGCGCCGAATATCGAGGGCAGAATCAGCGTCTTCCAACGCATCCACCGGCTCAGTTGCATGTTGCGGGTCATTTCGCGCAGGTCGTCGGGAATCTGGCTGGCTCCGGCGATCACGTTGAACAGGATGTACCACTGCGTGCCCAGCGCCATGAGCAGGATGGATCCCCAGTTGATGTCGATATGCCATGCGACGAACCACAGAGTGACGAAGGGGAAGATGAAGTTAGCGGGGAAGCTGGCCAACACCTGCACGATGGGCTGCGCAAAGCGTGAGATCTTCGGATTCATGCCGATGGTCGCGCCGATGGGCACCCAGATAATCGAGCAGACGATGGTGAGCGCCAGCACCCGCAGGAAGGTCAGCCCTCCCAAGCCGAAGGCGTAGGCAAGCTCTCCCAGGCCTGTGGCGCGGTGGATGGTCAACAGCAGATAGCCGATGCCGCCGATAAGCAACACGATGACGACGATGTCGAACACAACGTCTCCGGCCCGTCGGCGGGATGCGTTCACGGGGTGTCCCGCGCCGGTCCGGCCCAACGGGCGCATGATCCGATCGATGAGATCGCCCAGCGGCCGGAGCAGCCGCAACAGCCATTCATCGACATGCGATTGACGGATGATGGTGAGCACGAAGCTCGACTGTTCCACAGTGGAGGCGCTTTGCGTGATGCGGAATTTCTCCGCCCACGCCGTCAGCGGCTTCCATACGCAGGTGTCGATAAGCAGCACGATCACCACCATGGCGCACACGGCCCAGCCGATATTGCCGAAATTTCCCTCCTTGGCGGACTGCGCGACGAAGCTTCCGATCCCCGGCAGCGCATACGTGCGGTTGTTCACCGAGATCATTTCGGAGGCCGTGAGGAAGAACCAGCCGCCGCTGACGCTCATCATGCAATTCCAGAGCAGGGGGATGGTGGCGTTGGGCACGTCCAGCGTCCAGAACCGCTGCCATTTGCTCAGCCTGAGATTGTTTGACGCCTCCTCCAGCTCCCGAGGCTCACTTCGCAATGAACGGTAGAACGAGAAAGTCATATTCCATGCCTGGCTGGTGAAGATGGCGAAAACCGAAGCCGCCTCGACCCCCAGCATGGAGCCGGGGAAGATCGCCAGCCAGAACGTCACCGTCACCGACAGAAAACCGAGGATCGGGATGGATTGCAGGATGTCCAGCAGAGGGATAAGCACCTTGCCGGCTCGTCGTGAGCGCGCGGCCGCAAGACCATAGATGAAGGAGAATATCAACGAGATAATCAGCGCGATGGCCATGCGCAGCACCGAGCGCAGCGAATAGTAGGGAAGGAGATATAGCTGGGTGGAGACACTCGATGGCACCCCTTTGGGGCCGATCGGCGCCGTGATGTCCGGCACCAGATAGGCCACGAGGCCTCCTAACGCCAGGATGCCGGCGACGACCACGCAGTCCGAGAGGATGCGGGTTCTAAGACGCGTGGGGTTCGGCCCTTGTTCGGCCGGTGCGATATGTCGATTGAATGCGAACGTCATACTGACAGATCCCTTGGAAATTGTGATGGATGAAAGTCATATACGTGGGATCATCCGAACAGGCTGGTATGAGACGGGTTCCGGACGGCGTAGTTCGTCACCGCGTCGGAACCGGCCGGTTCCTGTGATATGGGTTGGCGGGCGGTACCTCTACAACGCCGCCGTCTGAGTCGGATGAAGATTCATGGAAAGGCACAAATGATAATGGTCGCTGCGACTACTGGGAACATCGCTTGGCATAAACCCCCACCTCCTTCACGTCGTGTGCTGTGCACAGGGTCCGATGCTGCGGAGGGCATGCCCGGAACGATCGCGTGGAAGTGAATTGCAAGAATCCGCTTGGGTTCGTTATCGTTTGAGCTTTAGCATCGCCGGGCCATGGAGTTGCATTAGTCAGTGCCTTGAAACGACAGAAACTGTTAACCTGCTGACAGTGTCTCCACTGTTTTGCGGCAGTAACCCGTATCCCTGCGGTAGCCTTGCCTACCGACACGATTAAACCTAAAGTTCCGTCTCGTTCTTGTCAATACGGCGTGTCTCGTGCATGCGTCTCGTGCACCAGGCGGGGCGTTGCAGGTACGGGTACCGGACGATGTCGTCTGCTGTCTGGTGATTTCGGTATCATATTGCTTTGCTATGCCGAGAACCGGGTTGCCGCATAGACCCGGTGCTCAATAGGTTCAGTCGCTGCTGGTGTATGACGAATGCATCCGCATCCGGCGAATCGGCTCGCTTCCGCAGGGATTGTCTCTGAGGGACGAAGGTTTGGACGGCCGCCCACCCACGGTGGCGCGCAGTCCCAGGATGTGCGCTGGTATGCGGCGGCGACAGGAGATAAACATGGTTAACGCCGTTGAGGCTTTTAACGCCAGGAATATGAAGTCGGTCGAGGACATCCCGGATTTCCGTCCCGGCGACACCGTCGACGTGAACGTGAAGATTCAGGAGGGTACGAATACTCGTATCCAGACCTTCACCGGTTTGGTGATTGCCCGCCAGGGCTCCAGCATCGGTGAGACCTTCGTGGTCCGCAAGGTCAGCTTCGGCACTGGTGTCGAGCGCCGCTTCCCGTTGCATTCCCCGGCGATCGATTCCATCAAGCTCGTTCGTCGCGGACGTGTCCGTCGCGCCAAGCTGTACTACCTGCGTTCGCTGCGTGGCAAGGCCGCGCGTATCGTCGAACGTCGCGACAACACCGCCAAGTAGTGAATGCAGGCTTTGCCTGTACTGCATGACGTCTCGTGCATCGGTCCGGTTCCTTATGGGAGCCGGACCGATGTGTTTTACGGCGCCGTATGCGCAGGATCGGTTGTGCGATGCCCCGCGCTCCTGCGCCGCTGGAATTCACGGTGCCGTGCATGCGGAATCGGTATCATGTCCGGTATCATGTCTCGACGGTCCCACCGCTCGTTCGGCTCCGGCGTCTTGCTTCGGTGATGCCATATCCAGCCGGCGCCTGACCTATCTGTATCTGTTCGAAGCGATGGATCAAACTTCGCCGCCGCACACGCCGCGCAGGGGGCCCGAGTACAGTGGTGTGCTGTGTGCATGGCGTCTTGTCGTGCGGGTCGTCCACTGTTTGTGGGCGAACCCGTACGGCATGCCGATGGAAACGAGGATGCGGAGGGGGATTTATGCGCAGACCTGATGCGCGGCCCGGTGACGGCGAATTCGACGCCTCGCAACAGGCGCGCGATAGCGAGACCGTCGCGCTCACCGGTGACCAGAACAGCAAGGATTCGCATATCGTATCCGTCGCCGATTTCGGGGTTGATCCGCGGCCGTATTCGGGTCCGGTGACATCTGTGGAGCGCACCGGACCGGCTCACCGCAAACCATCGCGACCGGACGGCGAATCCGATGAATGGCGCGACACGCTTATCTGGTTCGGCATTCCCGTCGTCATCATGCTCATCCTGCGTTTCCTGGTTTTCGGCTTCTATTCCATCCCTTCGGGCTCGATGATGGACACCATTGAGATAGGCGACCACGTCGTCACCACCCAACTGACCACGAGATTCACGTCGTTGACCCGCGGAGACATCATCGTATTTAGGGACCCTGCCCACTGGCTGGCCAATGAAGGCGATGCATCCGGTCAAGGCGACCTCATCAAACGACTGATTGGCCTGCCCGGCGACGTCGTCGAATGCAAGGGCAATGGCCAACCGGTCACCATCAACGGCGTCGCCATCAACGAGACGTCGTATATCAGGCCGGGAGTGTCGCCGAGCAACTTCGCCTTCAAGGTGACGGTGAGCGCCGGACATGTATTCGTCTTGGGCGATAACCGGGCCAATTCGGCGGATTCCCGATACCATCAGGATGACGGCGATCAGGGGCTGGTGCCCATCAGCGATATCAGAGGCATCGGCTTGGTGACCTATTGGCCGCTCAACCGCATCGGCAGACTCGACAACCACGCCGACGTGTTCCGCAATGTCCCGGACCGCAGCGCGACCGCCCAGAGCGCCGCCGCCCCACGCCGGTCTGCCGCGACGCTGGGGTGATGTCATGACCACGGACACGCATGATTCCTCCCATATGACTGCAAAATCACGTGATTCCGATGCCCGATCCCGCCTTCAAGAACCGGGGCCTCGGAACGCCGATTCAAACGGTTCCCGTCCGCGTTCCCGCGGTCCCCGGCCCAAGCATCCGCAACCGACTCTGAACCTCGAACGCGCCCTCGCCGATCAGGGATACGATCTCATCGTCGGCTTCGACGAGGTCGGTCGTGGCGCGCTCGCCGGCCCGGTGATGGTCGGCGCCGCGGCCATCGACGCCCTCACCATGCCCACACGCGACGTGCCCGCCGGCGTGGCCGATTCCAAACTGCTTACTCCCCGCCAACGCGAGTCCATCCTCGACGAGCTTCGCGTCTGGTGCATGGCCTATGCGGTCGGACAGGCCACGAACAAGGAGATCGACGAGTGGGGCATCAGCCACGCGCTCGGCATCGCCGCCCTGCGGGCGCTGAAACAGATCGAAATCCATCTTGG
>CALNAE010000280.1 GCA_937874315.1 uncultured Bifidobacterium sp.
AAACGGACTTATAACCTGATCTCAATGTTTATTGTTTCTGCGCTTCAGTAAAAGACCTGACCAATCCAACCGTCATTCCACACCCAATCAGGTCAATCGTCTATCTGGCTCTCAATACAAATCCTCTCTCTCAGCCACACAATGAAACGAGACGTTTCACGAACAGCAGAGCATCTGCCATCCACACATAGAGATCGTTCCAATCATCCGCATCAAAAGCGGCATGGCGGAGAATCATCAGACGCGTAGTAGGCTTGTCCTCCTCGATATCGTCCCACTGCACCGTTCCTTGCAACGAGGTAACGCGAGCTTCAACCTCATCTCGACGGGATAGCAAGGTTCGATATAGGTCAGCGTTCGAGCAATAGCACCCGGCACCAAGATAGTTGTCACGAACCCCAAGCATTCCAATGATACGGCAATCACGATGCCCCGACCCAAAGGTTGCCGAAGAAGATTGATGGGCTGTACGATCCGTCTGATCCCCAAATGCCATACCAAAATCGTTCCGATCCGCGCAGTATTCGAAGAATCCACTCCAAAACTGGCTGTATAGTACAGGCCGTTCGAGGATCTCCGAGCCCCTGACAGTCGCAAGATAATCGCCACGAACGTCGGCGAGCCGCCTGTCATTGTCTAACCAGAACACCCAACCATTCTGCGAGATGACTGACGACCCAGATAGTTGTAAAGCACGGACCGCCGCAGGAGATGGGCTATCGAATTCCTCGCCGTTATCCAGTCGAATACGGAATCCATCCGTAATTACCGCACTGGTTTGGTAGGTTGAGGACTGACCTTTCAATTGGTCCCCAGCATGTAGCAGCCCAACCGCACACAACATGCGCAACGTCACAGTGCGATCACTCACTGCGGTTTTCTTCTGCGGCTGGTATTTCGTTATTATCTTGTCGCTCAGTTGCGGTCTTGGCCAGATGGTGAGCGCCTCTTGCGCCAAGCGCTGTGCACGCGCTTCGATGGTTCGCCCATTCCATACGCTCGTGTCGCGCAACTCGCCCGAAATTGTCAAAAACTCATTGCTATAACCGCCCACAGCTCGCTGCTTCTTCTCGCTAAATGAACCGTCCGACAGCTCGGAGTTATACGCCGTCAATGTCAGATTGCCGAGCCGATTGAGATTTTGTTCGAATACGTTGCGATAATCGGCCCCGAGCATCCGTTTCCACTCGTCATGAGCCAATGCATTCTGCGGCATAATGTGTTCAATGGTGTAGGTGCCATTGGCAAAATCGATAGGGTCTTTCGGATGCTTGCCGTTCTCCAACCCAGCAAGCAGGTAATTGCTACGTCTAAACGCATAACAGTCCCGCGTGAGCAGAGCCTGTTTGAATTCGTCATTGTCCGGCATCCTTCGTGCGGTTCCGTTTTCACCAAGCAAGATGGCTTCAAAGGCTTCACGGTAATCGCCGCTACCGGTATCGAATATCGTGTTCAGACGAGCGATTACGGAGAGAAAGTATTTATTCAGGCTGTTGCTGGCCACCCCACACATCGCACGTCGGAACAAGTAACTTTCCACAGTGCGCAGCATGGCAATAAAATCGTCGTGAGTAAACGCGTCTTGGTGATAGTGTTCATACATCGTCAGGAGCAATGGGTTGACCACCGACATGTTCAAGGATTGAATACCGTCCAGCAGTCGTTTAAGCTCAGTGTCCTTTTCCGCGCTCTGTGTGATGCACGCATAATATTCGGCGAAACGACGGACCTCGACAAGCAAATCGTCCGCACGATTTCCCTTGTCATACCCATTCGTTTCCACATAATTTTTGAATACGCGGTAGAGATCGCGGGAAATCAGAGGAGCTGGGGCCGTCTCGACGATCAACCAGTCGCGCAGGAACTCATCGAAAACCTCATCATAGGAGTCGGCACCAAGAGTCTCTTCGATCTTTCGCCAGTGGTTTCGATACAACGAATCCTGCTGATCAACCGGCAAACCCATCAGGATATAGTTGCGCACTAAATCTGAAGTTGAAAGATCTTTCCCGGTGGAGTTCATCGATTCAAAAATCAGCTGAGGATCATCCTCCCCCTGCGTCAATGAGATCGACACGATCTCCAACCGCTGGATGCCATCCCAGATGTCGTTTGGGTCGGCGAGATTCTTAAGGTGGTTGCAGAACCAATCGAGATTGTCGATCAGGCGACGCGCATTATCGACGATTGCAACATCTTGATGTTCCAGATGATCAACGATAGAGCGCAACGTCGCGCAATCACCCTGCGACAGGGTGAGACGATAATGATCCTCACCCTTCTTGTATGGACTAACGAGGAAACCGGTGCCCACAATCTCTTCATACGAGAAATGAAGCTGCTGCGCACCGTCGACGCTGTAATTTTCATTGGCGCGATCAGCGTAGTTTCGTGCAAAGTCAGCCAACGCCACCAACAGCAACATAAGAGTCGTTATGCGTTGTTGGCCGTCTATGAGCAGTAACGGCGTCACGCCGGCAGCGCTCATCGTGCCATCCTGAATCCACACCACCGAACCAGTAAAATGTGTGCCCTTCTCACGCCTTCCGATGGCAAGCACATCCTCCCACAATTGCTGGCACTGTTCAGTACCCCACGAATAGGGCCGTTGATACACCGGTACGATGAACCGCCGACTCGTGTCCGCAATCAAACTCGTTAAAGATATCGGTCCTGCGTTCATTGCATCCTCCACCGTCAACTGGACTTCTGCAGATGAGTGTAAGCAGGGATAGTCGCGACACGCAG
>CALNAE010000281.1 GCA_937874315.1 uncultured Bifidobacterium sp.
ATAGTGCGGGGTGGAGCAGTTTGGTAGCTCGCCGGGCTCATAACCCGGAGGTCGTTGGTTCAAATCCAGCCCCCGCGACCAAAAACACAATCCCTGACCTGCAGAAACGGGTCGGGGATTTTTTCTGCCACCACTTGGCCACCATCGCGATCACCATTTGACCACCAAAAATTTTTCTGGCAAGTCAAAAACCGCGTGAAAACGAAAGTTGGTATCGCCACCCCGCGAGCGTATATCTCTTCTTCTGTTTGTTTATTTCCCTATCTCACATGTTGCCACGTTTGCAGTGAATCCGGAGTCGTTCCACTCGACCACATACTGCGGTCGGTAATGTTCTTGATGATTAGATAGACCTCTGCCGTCTCGCCTTTGTAGTCGTGCGCGAAGTTGCCAAAGATCGTGCCTATATCTTTGGTAACTTCATCGATTTCGGCTTCTGTATCGAAGTCTGCTGGTAGATGGTTTTGCACGCAATCTGCCAGAAACGACTTAATGACCTCTTTGCCCTTAATGTACGCCAAGAATCTTGCTGACGCATCGTTGAGATCCGGATATGTTGGTGTGTAAGAACATGCTTGCCTCATCGTTGAACTCATATAGCAGCATTTTCAGCGTCGTATTGTCATTGTCCATTGAATTGTCCTATTCCGCAGAAGGGGCAGATATATACCGACTGTGGCTAGACTTGTAATCGAACGAGATGAGACCGCCTGAGTGTTTGGACTTTCTGCTCAGCTCCTTCAGCTTGGCGTCTATCTGGCTCATAGCCCAGTTCTTCGTCTTGGCCATGGCGAGATCGACAATGTCATCTGTCAAGAAACTATCGGCCGTGAGGCCGCATGAGGACATTGGAGAAGCACGTAGCCGTCATCATCGCACGATATCTCCACTTCGAAGCTCGCATCTTCCATCCTATGATGCTCACTCTCTATTTGCCCGTTGCGCGGACGTACCGACGGCGGTTTGTCGATCCCTGCGCCTCCAGCTCGCCCTCGTTCGTTACGCCCAGGTAGAGGCTTCCGCCAAAGTGGTTGGCGAACGAGCATATGGTCTCGAACACGTCGTTGCCCGGCAGTGAGCCGCAGCGCTTGAATTCCACCTGCGCGCCCTCACCTGCCCTCAGGGCGGCTTCCAGTGCCTCTCTTCCATTTGGTCCCCGATCATGGCTGGACTCATCCTAGTAACTTCGGTACTTCGGAGGTAACTACGGAAGAAACGTCGGAATCTGTCTCCGAAGTTCTCGACACATAGACCGGCGCTCTTCCCCGCTTGCTATGGGGCTCGTGTATGAGTGTGGTGCAATGCCGGCCTGGCCGCTTTGCGTTTGGCGGGGGCGACGGAGCCGCCCCCGCTGCTGCATTTGACGGGGTTTGGTGTGCGGGCGTGGAAGCGGCTGGTGGCGACGGTGAGCGCGGCGTTGGCAAGGTCGGGGGACGCCAGGTGGCGATATCTCCCGCCAAGTGTCACCCTTCTGTAGCCGTCGGTTGTGCACGATACACGCTGCATCGCCCTCGGTGGGACGCGCGGCCGCCGAACCGCTCCCTCTCCCGGGTGTCGAGATCGCTGAGGCCGCGGCCCTTCGCGAGCGTCTGCAGGTTGTGCTTCAGCGCCCTCGGATCCGGGTTCTGCAGCCTCCGCTCGGTCGCGAGGTTGGTGTTGTTGACGATGACGTGCGCGTGTGGGATACGGCTCGCGTTGTCGTCGTGGTAGACGATGGCCACCTCGTAGTCGGGGAAGTTATCCCTGGCCCACGCGACGGCGAGGTCGCGCAGCCCGTCGAGGGAGACGGCGTCGCCGGGGTCGGGTGAGATCACGTAGTGCTTGTAGGTCCGTGCGGGCCTGTCGCCACAGGGCGTGTCGTTCCGGTAGGCGCGGCGGGTCTCGTCCATGACGGCCACTCAGTCGAAGCTTTCCTCCTCCGGCGCGTCGATGTTGAGGAAGTCGCGCGCCAACACCCTGCCGTTCTTGGTGAGGTATTTGTAGACTTCGGTGCAGGATGTGTGCCCGGATATCGGCTTCAGGATCGGCATCGCAGCCCCTAGAGGAAGAGGAGCCACGACTCTGCGACAGAGCGGACGCTGGAGGCCAGCGGACCGGTCGCCTGGCAGACGGCGTCGAGGGGCTGTTTTTGATAGCCTCCGAGTTGGGGATTGGGGCTGGGGCAATCCATAACGCATCGTCTCCTCGGTCGCGGTTGCAAAACACGATACAAGAACATGTTCTCTGAAGGTTGTGTCCGAAAAAACGATACAGGACACTCACTGACGCGGGCGAGGGAGTTCTCGTACATGAACTCCGAGATGTCGGGAGGGAGCAGCATGAACTGGTCCTGTTTACACTCTCTGAACTGGGGATCGGGCGTGGGCTCCACCTCTCCGTCGGATGGGCCAATTATACCATATTGACCATATATCAGCAGGTAGAGTGCCATATCTGGTTCTTCCAGCGGGCTTTCGGGAAACCGCTCTCGCCATCAAAATACGAGCGGAGCCTTTTGGCCCCGCTCGTATTTGCTAGGTACCTTCTGATACGGCCCCAATGCGTCGACCGGAGGTCTCTCAGAGCAGAACGTTCTATCGGTGCATCTTCCTGAGGTTCTCGAGCTTCCAGAGCGCTTCGGGGTTGACGGCCGCGGCATTGACCATTGACTCGTTCTGGAAGACGAGCTCCGGTCTGTAGTCCCCGTCCGCCAGTCGTTCAAGGTACTCGCGCTCTCCGTCCGTCTTGGGAAGGACCCAGTCTGTTATGAAGCGCTCGGCGTCCTGCATGAGGGCAGCGAGCGTCGGACGCTCGGTTGACGAGCGAAGCATGGGGTATAGCTGGTCCTCCAGTTCGGCCTTCCTGTCTGAGAAGCGCCGTTCCCTGCCCTCGAACGGCTTTGGAAAGCATGCGGAG
>CALNAE010000282.1 GCA_937874315.1 uncultured Bifidobacterium sp.
GGGGCTGTTCTGAAATGGATGTAACTGACTTTGATCGCTGATCCTTGGATTGACGGGCAGACGCTGGCTAGCTTCATGCAGAATTGCCCATGAAATCACGTCCAGGATCCTATGCGGCGGGTGATATCGTGGGTCATTCCCTTCACTGGGCGTTGTTTTTCTTTAGTGGGCGTTTTGCCGGATTGGGCGGTGGCGGCAGGAAATGGCAGCGGGCTGGGAACGGCTTAATCTGGCCGAATTGGATGTTGGGATGATCGTGGATGTGCGGTGGAGTCGATTTTGAACGCCCACTAAAGGAGAATAACGCCCAGTGAAGCGATTTTTTGGAGGATTTTCTCGAGGCCATGGGGCCATGGGGCCATGGGGGATGAATCTGTCGAATGGTGGGCGGATTAGACGTGGGGCGGCTTAGACGGCGAGCAGCGTAGACGGCGGCTGCTGGTGAGTGGCAAGGGGTGTAATGGGCGACAAAAAGTAGGGTTGCTAGACGGTGGGCTGCTGGAGGGCGGCAAGGGGTATGGACGGCTTAGACGGTGGGCTGCTGGTTGGGGGTGTGAAGGGGTATGGCGGGAGACAAAGGGCGGGTTGCTAGAGGGTTGCTAGAGGGTTACCAAACGACGGATGAGCTCATTAGCATGGGTGCCGCCAAAGGTTTGCCTTTGTTCAGCCGTGGTTCATCCTGCGTTCTTCTGCAATCCAACCAGAGACCATAGAGTGTGTGTTGTTTGCCGGGCAAGGCCGAATAGGTCGATCGAATCCCGCGACAAGACGGATTTCTGAAAGGATCTTTTCCATGCACTCCATGCACTCCATGCACTCCATGCATTTCTTGCGTACGATGGCCGGCGGCGCGCTGGCCATGGCGATGTTGGTCACCACGGTCGCCTGCGGGTCGGGACAATCGGCGAGTTCAACCGGCGCGACCGCGGCGTCCACCAAGGCCGCCTCGGCGACGTCACTTGCCGATTTCGGCTCGATGGACGATCTGGTCAAGGCCGCCGAGAGCGAAGGCTCGCTCAACGTCATCGCGCTGCCACACGACTGGGCGGATTATGGCGAGGTCATTCAGGCGTTCAAGAAGAAATACCCCAAGATCAAGGTCGCCGAGCAGAATGCCAACGCATCCTCCAAGGAGGAGATTGACGCGGCGAAGACGAACAAGGGAACGGCGTCGGCCCCCGATGTCTTCGATGTCGGCCTTGCGGTGGCATCGACCAATACGTCGTACTTCGCGCCGTATAAGGTCAAGGCATGGGATTCCATCCCCGCTGCGCAAAAAGAGTCCAGCGGATTGTATTACGCCGATTACACCGGCATCATGTCGATCGGTTGGAACAAGGACAAATACGGCGAGATCAATTCGATCGATGATCTTATGAATTCGAAGTTCGCAGGCACGGTCGCGCTGAACGGCAAGCCCGCGGAGGCTGGCGCCGCATTCAACGGCTTCCTGCTGGCCAACCAGTTATCGGGTGGGACCATCAACAATCTCAAGCCCGGCCTCGATTTCTTCAAGAAACTCAAGACTGCCGGCAATCTCACGCAGATCGACGTCACGGATGGCACCATCGATTCGGGCCAGACAGGCGTCGTCTTCGACTGGACCTATAACCAGGCCTCCTACAAGAAAGAGCTCAAGGCCAAGGGCGTGAATTGGGAGTATAAGACGTTCCCGAAGGCCGAGGTCGTGAGCTACTACAATCAAGCGGTCAACAAGAACGCCCCTCATCCGGCCGCGGCCAGGCTGTGGGAGGAATATCTGTATACCGCCCAGGCGCAGAATCTCTGGCTGAAGGGCGGGGCGAGCCCGGTGCTGCTGGCGGCCATGAAGAAGGCCGGCACGGTCGATAAGGCGACGTTGGCCACCGCCACGACGGTTTCGGGAACCCCGGTGACCTACACCAATGCGGATTCGACACGAATCACCTCCTGGCTGCAGAATAATTGGGATGCGACGATCGGTGATTGATTCGAGTTCGCGAGCAATGAGTTCGACCGTGTCCCCGCACGAGGCGAGCGGCGGTGATGGCTCCCGGAACCCCGGCAAGCTGGCACTGATCTCGCGTCGTCGCTCGATGGGCACGGTCGCGGTCATGGTGCCGTTCTTCGCCTATATGACGTGTTTCCTGCTCGTACCCACCGTCATCGTGGTGGTGGGGGCCTTCACAGGCTCCAACGGCGGCTTCTCGATGAGTAATTTCTCTCATCTGTTTGAGGCGAACACGGTGAACAGTTTCGTCACCTCGATTTTGGTGTCGCTTATTTCGGCGTTGATCGGCGCGGGAGTGGGTGCCTGCGCTTCCTACGCTTTGGTGCTCGGAGCGCATCCCGATGGCGTATTGCGCCGCATCATCTCTTCGTTGTCCTCGGTTCTGGCGCAGTTCGGCGGGGTGATGCTGGCGTTCGCGTTCATTGCGACCATCGGCATCAACGGCATCGTCACCACATTGATCAAAACTGCATTCGACGTTACGGTCAATCCGAATTGGTTGAGTTCGCTATCCGGAATAGTTGTGGTGTACAGCTATTTCCAGATACCGCTGATGATCATTGTCTTTCTTCCCGCAGTGGACGCGATGATGCCGCAATGGCGTGAGGCGGCGGAGAGTCTGGGGGCCAATACCGCGCAGTATTGGTGGCGGGTAGGGCTTCCCATTCTCATGCCGAGGTTCATCTCGGCGACGCTCCTGTTGTTCGCCAACGCGTTCTCCGCCTTCGCCACGGCCGCGGCGCTGTTCTCGCAGCGTTCGATTCTCGTGCCGCTGATGATCCAGAGCGCCATGCGCAACGAGATGGATCCAAATCAGCAGGGTACGGCCCAGGTGCTGGCGTTCGCCATGATCATCGTCGTCTCGATCGTCATGGTCATCAGCCACGCCATCGAACGCGGAGTGGGGAGATGGCAATGAGAGATGACACCGATGTAGGCCTGAAGCCGGACAAGGGGGCACGGCTGTCGTCCGCCGGCATGCCGGTGCAGTTGCGCGCCCGCCGCCGGTTCCGGCAGTCCGTGGCGAAAACCCTGATCCTGACGGTGACGCTCGCGTTTTTGCTTATTCCGTTGATTGCCATGGCGGTGTTCACCGTTCGCCAGCCGCTGTCCGGCCACTGGAGCTTGGACGCATGGAAGACCATCGTGACCGCAGGGGGCGCAGCCGATCCCGATTCGTCCGGAACCGATATGAGCGTGTTACGGCAGGGTTTGGGTTCATCGCTCGCGTTGTCCGCGGTCACGGTCGCGATCATGCTCGTGCTGTTGGTGCCCACCATGGTGATCGTCCATATCCGCTCGCCTCGCTGGGAACGGGCCATAGAATGGGTGGCCACGCTGCCGTTGACCATCCCGGCCATCGTTCTGGTGGTGGGACTGGGACCCATCTACCGCTGGTTGTCGGCCGACGTCTTCAACACCGATCCCATCTGGCTATGCTTCGTCTATGGCGTGCTGGTTATGCCGTTCGCCTTCCGGGCGCTGTCCGTTGGATTGCAATCCATCGACGCCAAAACGCTGTGCGAGGCGGCACGTTCCTTGGGGGCGTCGTGGCCACGGGTGTTTTTCCGAGTAGTCATACCGAACCTGTGGCAGGCGATACTCTCCGCGTCCTTCATATCCATCGCGGTGGTGCTGGGCGAATACACCGTGGCTTCGCTGCTGGGCAGGATGAACCTTCAAGTCGCCTTGTTCCAGATGGGACAATCGAATTCACAGATCTCCACGGCGATGTCGCTGCTGGCACTGGCCTTCGGCATCATCCTGCTGGTGGCGGTGGATCTGATCGCCGATGCGGTGCGCCGACGGAGAAACAATGGGACGAAAGAGTGAGCTAACGATGATGACACACAACCCTCATGGTGAGGCCGCCGGCATCGATATGGTCGATGTCGACAAGATCTACCCAGGCAGCGCCGTCAAGGCATTGGACGCTTTCAGCCTCGACATTCGCCCCGGCGAGCTCGTCGTGCTGCTTGGAGGATCGGGGTGCGGCAAATCGACTGCCTTGCGCTCGCTGGCCGGGCTGGAGGATATTCAGGCCGGACGAATCATGGTTTCTGGACAGGATGTCACCGGGGTGCCGGTCAATCGGCGCAACATGGCCATGGTGTTTCAGTCCTACTCCCTGTTTCCCCACCTGACGGCGTTGCAGAATGTGGAGTTCGGTCTGGCCGTACGTCATATGAGTCGCGACAAGCAGCGTGCCAAGGCAATGCGTCAGCTGGAGATGGTCGGCCTCGCCGATCTTGCCGACCGCTTCACTCAGGAGATGTCGGGCGGTCAGCAACAGCGGGTGGCGCTCGCGCGGGCCTTGGTGATCGAGCCCAAGGTGCTGCTGCTTGACGAGCCGCTTTCGGCGCTCGACGCGAAGGTGCGCGTGCAGCTGCGCGAGGAGATACGACGAATCCAGCGCGAAACCGGCACCACGACGGTGTTCGTGACGCATGATCAGGAGGAGGCGCTCGCCATCGCGGATCGTGTCGGGGTGATGAACCATGGCAGGATCGAGCAGATCGCCGATCCAAAGACGTTGTATGAACGTCCCGAGACCGAGTATGTCGCCACATTCGTCGGTCTGACGAATCACGTGCCGTGCCTGAGCATGGGGGATTCTGCGCTGATCTTCGGTCAACGGGTCCCGATGCTCAATGCGCCGATCCATGAAGGTGCCGCGCAGGCTTTGATACGGCCGGAGGCGTTATACCTCACGTCGCCGGAGAGCGGCGATCGGCGTCATGAGGCAGTGGCGAGTGCCGTCCCGACGTCTCGAGTCGCCACGTCGGCGAATGGGACCTCGGCGACCGCCACATCGGCCGGAGTGCTCGGGCGCGTGCAATCCGTGCATTTTCTCGGGCCGCTTACGCGTGTTGACGTCGTCGTTTCACCGGACCAGCTGCCGCAGGTTCACCAGGATCGCGACATGTGGCTCACCGTCCAGTTGTCCGTGCAGGACACGGCGTTCTCACCGACGGTCGGTGATATGGTGCGTGTGCGCGTCAGGTCTCAGGAGACGCTCGTGCTGTCCCGCAGGTGAGACGAGAGCCGCGGCACCATGGATGCCAGCAACGTCAACGCGATGAGGATCGAGCCCACGAGCATGGCTCGACTGAATCCGGCGTAGAACGCTGCCGTGGTCAGTTCGGAGGTGTGCACGAGCGACGTCTTGGAGAGATGCGAGGAAAGATATGAGGATTCGCCCGCGCTCATCACGCCGACGAACAGCGGGGTGCCCAAGGCCGAGCCGAGTTGGATGAGCGTGTTGATGATGGACACGCCATCCGTCTGGTCCTTGGGCGACAGCTCGGCCAAGGCATTGGATTGGTTGGGTGACCAGGTCAGCGAGATGCCGAAGTAGATGCCCACGTTGAGCAGCATGATAACCACCACGGGTGTCGAGGGCCGCTGCCAGATCAGCGCGATAAGGAATACGAGCATGACGAGCAGCCCCAGGGGGATCAGCGTCTTGCCGCCGATGCGGTCGAAGAGCCTGCCGGCGATGACGGTCATCACGCTGCATATCACGACGGCGGGGAGCAGCAGCAGGGCCGCCTGCAACGAGGAAAGACCCAGCCCGTTTTCGAAGAGCAGCGGCAACACGATGTTCATGGAAAACTGGACCATCTGGATGGCGACGACCAACAGCGCGCCCACGGCGAACGACGGTTTGGCGAACACCCTCACGTTGAGCATCGGTTGGGGCAGCGAAAGCTGTCGTTTGCAGAAGCCGCCGATGGCGAGTGCGCCGACGGCAAACAGCAGCGCGGCCAGCCACCATTCGGAGGAATTCACGATGCTCATCGCGTAGACGAGTGCCGCGAATCCGACGGTGGACAGCACGATGGACCAGAGGTCGATATGGGGTTTGGTCAGTGGAATGGCCGTGCCGAGCAATGTCGCGCCGCCGGCCATGCAGACGATGATCAGTGGGAGCAGCAAGGCGAACAACGCGCGCCAATCGACGAATTGCAACACGACGCCCGAGACGATGGGCCCGACCGAAGGCCCCACGAGAATCACGCAGGTGCAGATGCCCATCACGAATCCCTGGCGTTCTCGCGGGTAGATCGACAGCGCCGTGTTGATCATGATCGGCGCAAGCAGCCCGGTACCCACGGCCTGAAGCATCCGCCCGGCCAATAGCGTCGGAAACGAAGGTGCGAGGAACGCTACCACCGTGCCGGCCAGAAAGAGCGCCATGGCGCCGAGGTGAAGCTGTTTGGTCGTGAAGGTGCGAATGAGGAAGGCCGAGATCGGCACCATAACCGCCACCACCAGCACGTAACCGGTGGACAGCCATTGCACCACGGTCGTGGTGACACGCATGTCGCGCATGATGTCGGTAAGGGCGACGTTGAGGATCGTCTCGTTGAGCAGAGAGAGAAAGCCTCCGGTGAGCAATACGATCATGATGCCATGTTGGGTGCGGCGGTGCGGGGATGTGAGCACGAGTGTTCCTTTCGATGCTTCTCTGGCATCGTGCCGTTATGGCGGGAAAGCCTTATGCGATGCCGATACCGCGGCCGAAACGACTAGGCTGCCGGTACAGCTACGCCACCGTAGCAGTACACCCCACCGCACGGTGCCGCATGATGTCGCATGGTGGAGATGGGGTGTCTTATGACGATGTGTGTAGCCGGCATATGGTGCCGTGGGGATGCGCTGCCGCGTGGGTGCCGCGTGATGATACGTGACGCCGTACGGTCGTTGGCCGAGGAACTGCTACCGATCGAAATCGATGTCCTTGCTTTCCTTGAACGCGAGCAGGGCGACGAGGGCCAGAGCCGCCATGGCCGCCATGTACCAGCCCAACGACCAGATGCCATAGTGGCTTACCAGCCAAGTGGCGATGGTCGGTGCGAACGCACCTCCGAGAATGGCCGCCAGATTATAGGAGAAACCGGCGCCTGAATACCGCACCTTCATGGGGAACATCTCCGGCAGATACGCGCCGCAGGGCCCGAACAGACTGCCCATGAGCATGAACCCGATGCATAGGAAAAGCAGCGCGCCGAGGAAATTACGCTGGCCGGTGAGCAGGCCGGGGGCCGCGAAGCTGAAGACGAGCGTCGCGGCGGTCGCGACGACAAGCACCCGCTTGCGCCCCACGGCATCTGCACGCAGGCAGCTGAGGACAATGAAGCCGGCGAAGAAGAAGACGGAGAACACCTGCATGAACAGATACTCATGTTGGCTGAATCCCAGATTCTTCACGCCATAGGAGAGCGACCAAGTGCCGAGAATATAGAACAGGGTGTAGGTGATGCCCATGGCGAGGGTACCGAGCACGACTTCCTTCGCAAAATGGCGCAGCTCTAAGAGCGGATGGTGCGCAGTG
>CALNAE010000283.1 GCA_937874315.1 uncultured Bifidobacterium sp.
TAATCGCCGTCCGGCCCGATGGTCATCGCATCGTCGTGCGTGCGGCCGGAATGGATTGCCTCGTTGATCGTGCTGATATTAGTCGGATCGACGATATAGTTACGTCCGTCCAGAGATTTCACTGGCATGACCCAACCGCCATGGGTCATGTAGAGCCTGTCGGCTTCGCATAATTCGGCGAAGGGCAGTTTGCGGTAGGCGGTGGATCGTCCTTCCTGTTGAGCCCATGCAAAGAGCTCCCGTTGCGAAGTGCCGTTGAGAATGCCGATACGTGGATCCGGCGTGACGAAGGCATCGCCGAATTGGGCGACGATGGAGGAATTCGGACATTCCAGGGTGAATCCATCGGTTGTGACGGTTACGGCGTCGTCGACGCCCCGTCGATCGCATTCGCGGTGCATGGATTGATTCACCGCATAGCTCAGCGTTTTCGCACCGTTGAGCAGCCAGGGGGCCTTTGCGGTGATGCCCGAATCATAGCCGCGCGTCAGCGAGGTCAGTGCGATAGGCGTCTGTGAATGCAGCGTGCCCTCGCCATCGAGGAATATCCATACGCTGGGAGTGCCGGTACATGGCGATTTCTCACCGACGCCCGTGCTCGGATCGAGACCGCGAGAGATCAGAATGCGCATCAGCGGCCCCGGTTCGGCCGCATCATACCGGGCTGCGACCTGCGAGACGGCCGCGGCGAACGCCGCGATGTTCGGCTCGGGCATATTCATCAGCCGGGCGGAATCGGCCAGACGACGCAGATGGTTCTCCAGGGATACGGGGTAGCCTTTCCACACCGTCGTCGCCTCGAAAATGCCATCCCCTCGCAGCACGCTGAGATCAAATGCCGAAGCGCAGGGATCATGCGGATCGATGAAATGAACCAGACCCTCGGCGTCGGCCGATACGGTGGTGCTCTCGGGCTCGAATAATATCTGGGCGTTGCCGGTTGCCAGAACTATTGAGGTTGTCATCGTGCTCCTTGCGTGCTGCATGCCTGTGAATCCCAAAATCGTCTGGATCCAAAGGGTCATTTGAAATGTCACGCTTAAGATAACCCGCGGATATTACCGTGAGATGCCGCTGCGTTATGCGCATGTAACATGGTCGAATCATCCGCGGCCGCCGTTTTGAACGCGATGGCGGCGGTCTGCCCGGCCGCTGAGTAACATGACCGGCGAATGTCCGTAACGACGGCTTAATGGCGCCGACCTACCGTCGTATCACAAGTTGCTTACGCAACGCATACCGGGTTCACGTGCGACATGGAGGAGACGGGGATGCAGCAGGCAGAGGCGTCGTTGAATGCGGATACATCGCCGCGCGAGGCGCGTGAAGTGTTCCGACGGGGTGGGCTGCGACCCACGTGCGGCATCGCCAAGGGTTTTGCGCAGGCCAATATGATTGCCCTGCCTCGGCGATATGCGTTTGATTTTCTGTTGTTCGCCCAGCGCAATCCCAAGCCCTGCCCGGTTCTTGACGTGCTCGAGCCGGGATCCCATACGCCGAGTGTCGCCGCGAATTCGGATATCCGCACCGACATCCCACAGTACCGCGTCTGGCGCGACGGCAGACTGGTCGAGACATGTGCCGACATCAGTGACGTTTGGGCCGAACACGAGGATCTGGTGACGTTTCTGATCGGGTGCAGTTTCACCTTCGAGTTCCCGCTGATGGACGCCGGCATACCGGTGCGGCATATTCCCGCCGGCAGGAACGTACCGATGTACGATACGTCGATCAGGTGTCGCACCGCCGGTCGGTTCAGTTCGACCATGGTCGTTTCGATGCGGGGGATCCAGCCGGACCGTATCGCCGACGCGGTGCGAATCTCTGGCTATTATCCCAGCGTTCACGGAGCGCCCGTGCAGATCGGCGAACCGGAGCGCATCGGCATTACGGACCTGGGGCATCCCGATTACGGTGATCCACCGGTGTTGCAAGACGGCGACATTCCGGTGTTCTGGGCCTGCGGAGTGACGCCGCAGGCGGCGGTAATGGCGTCGAAACCGTCATTCGCCATCACCCATGCCCCGGGATACATGTTCATCACGGACGTGCCGGATCGGCGTTATATGGTGTGAGATCGTCGAGAATCTGCACGCACTCAAACTACTGAAGGAGGTCATATCGTGTCATCGCTTACCGTCTTATCGGATCATGATGCGCAGGGAGACTTGATCAATGACGCGCGCGTCGGCGTGGGCGGCCCGTCGGTTGCGGGTACGAATCGGACGGAACGACGTTCGGTGAGCGTTGATCTCAACAGCGATATGGGGGAGAGCTATGGCCGATGGGTCTTAGGTGATGACCGCGCTCTGCTCAATACGGTGTCCAGCGCGAATATCGCATGTGGCTTCCATGCCGGCGACCCTACGGTGATGCTGCGAACGGTCGCCGGTGCCGCTCAGAACGGTGTATGTATCGGTGCCCATGTTGCGTACCACGATCTCGCGGGTTTTGGTCGTAGATTCGTCGACGAGCAGCCTGACGAGCTCACGGCCGACATCATCTATCAGATAGGCGCATTGCAAGGCATGGCTTGCGCCGTGGGGGCGAAGGTCTCGTACGTGAAGCCGCATGGCGCGTTGTACAACCGGATCGCCACGGACGAGCGACATGCGAGGGCGGTGGTCGATGCGATCAAGGCGATCGACGGGCGCTTGGGACTGCTCACATTGCCGGGTTCTGTTGTGGGTGATATCGCCCAACGTGAAGGTCTGCGCGTCTATCGTGAGGCGTTCGCCGATCGCGCGTATCTGCCCGATGGCCATCTGGTGCCGCGGACGAGGCCGGGAGCCGTGATCACCGACGTCGACGCGGTGACCGACCGGGTCCTGCGAATGGTGACCGAGGGGAGAGTTCAGGCCATCGACGGATCGACGGTAACGGTCCATGCGGACTCCGTATGCGTGCATGGGGACAGCCAGGGCGCCGTCGCGATGGCGGCCGCCATCAAGGCGCGTCTGCAATCGCAAGGCGTGTCCGTCGCTTCATTCATCGGACGCTGACATGGGACGGCTGCGAATCCTCAAGGCCGGCGAGACGGCGATGCTTATCGAAACCGATGGGTTGGATGCCGCCATGGGATTGTACGACTCGATTCAGGATGCCCGGCAACGCCTCGAGGACGGCCACCGGGGCAACGACGACGGCAGCAATCGTGACGAAGGCGACGATGCCGCATTCGCGGCGATCCGAGAGGTCATTCCGGCGGCCCGTACGGTTCTGGTGAGCTATGAACCGTTGCTGGTCTCGGCTCGGGAATTGGGCCGGGCCATACGCCGACTGGGTGTCGTCGCGGCCACGCATCGCGACGACACCCACGCAAGAACCGTCGTGGTTCCGGTCGTGTATGACGGCGAAGACTTGGAGGGTGTCGCCAAGGTGCTGGGCATGAGCGTGCAATCGCTTATCGCGTGGCATACGGCCAAACCTTGGCGTGCCGCGTTTACTGGTTTCGCTCCGGGCTTCGCATACCTGACCGGAGGATCGCGCATCCATGACGTGCCGAGGCGCGCGGAACCGCGGTTGAGCGTGCCGGCGGGGTCGGTGGGCTTGGCGGGACGGTTCAGCGGCGTGTATCCGCGTGCCAGTTCCGGCGGGTGGCAGCTTATCGGCGCGACCGATATGGTCATGTGGGATGATCGGGGTGATCCTCCGGCAACGATCAGCCCGGGAGATCGTGTGAGTTTCCGGGCCGTGCGTGAGCATGTCGCGGTCATGGTGGTGCCTACGGCACGGCATGGTTTCGAACCAACTGGCCGAACGCCGGGAGACGACCCCGCGCTGCGCGTGGTGCGTCCGGGGATGCTTGCGGTTGTCGAGGATGACGGTCGCGTGGCCGCTCGCCTAGGGGTGACAGGCTCCGGATCGGCGGATCGCGCGGCCGCGCACGTGGCGAATGCATTGGTCGGCAACCCCGATGGTGAACCCGTCATCGAACTGACCGGTGGCAATGCCGAATTCACGGCGTTCAGAGACGTGGTGATCGCCATCACCGGTGCGCCCGTGCCGATTGTTATTCGCGGTGCTGCTGAACACTCGGCAGACGATGAAGCAGACGATTCACATACGGATACAAATAGTGCGCGTCGAGGTGCGGCTCAGACATCGCCCGAGGTCAGACGAGTCGAGCAGCGCATCGAGCGCCAGGAAGCTTTCTTGCTGCGCTCCGGTGAGTCGATGACCCTCGCCACGCCGTCCAGCGGGTTGCGCGACTACCTCGCAGTACAGGGTGGTTTCGCCGTGCGCCGCGTGCTGGGCAGTGCGTCGAGCGACACCATGGCGCGACTCGGCCCTAGGCCGTTGGCCGCCGGTGAGGTGCTCTATGCCGCGGGACATCCGCATCGCACGGTGGGATTGCCCATGTCATGGGCCGCACTGCCGACCACGACCACGATCACCGAGCTGGCGTTGGAGCTGGGGCCGCGTGACGATTGGTTCGCCGAACGCACGTTGGCGGATCTGCCGAAGATGATATGGACGCTCACCCCGCGGTCCAACCGGGTTGGTCTGCGACTGCACGGCGATGTGGGACTTCGGCGCAGCGTCACGAGCGAACTGGTAAGTGAGGCGACCGTGCCCGGCTCGATCGAGGTGCCCAGTGATGGCCAGCCGGTGCTGTTCCTCTGCGATCAGCCGGTGACCGGTGGTTATCCGGTTATCGGCGTGTTGACCAGACGGGCGCTGGCAACGGCTGCGCAACTGCCCATCGGAGCGAAGATCCGGTTGGTGCCGCTGGATCCGTGTCGCCGACACCATGCGTTCCACGGACCATCGAAAGAAGGCTGAGCGATGAACAAGCAACTGCAACGGGTATTGATTGCGAATCGATCCGAAATCGCGGTGCGGATCATTCATGCCTGCCATGATCAGGGCAGAACCGCAATCGCCATCTACGCCGATGACGACGCCGATTCGCTGTTCGTGCAGCTGGCGGATGAATCGTATGCCTTGCAAGGGCGCTCGCCACGCGAAACCTATCTCGATATCGGCAAGATCATCGCCATCGCGCGTCGTTGTCATGCCGATGCCGTCCATCCCGGATATGGGTTTCTATCGGAAAACGCGGATTTTGCCCAGGCCGTGTCGGATGCCGGCATGGCGTGGATCGGGCCGTCTCCGCAGACCATCCGCGCCTTAGGCGACAAGGTCGAGGCGCGTCGCATCGCGGCGGCGGTCGGTGCACCGATGGTGCCTGGCACCACGACCCCGGTTCGCGATGCGGGTGAGATTGCGGATTTCGCGCGAAGGTTCGGGTTTCCTGTGGCCATCAAGGCCGTTCATGGCGGCGGTGGACGCGGCATGAAGGTGGTGCGGCGCATTGAGGATATCGAAGAGGCATTGCTCAGCGCGAGTCATGAGGCGCAGGTGGCGTTCGGGAATGGTGATTGCTTCATCGAACGGTTTCTGGACCATCCTCGGCACGTCGAAGTCCAAGTGCTCGGGGACACATACGGTCACGTTCTAGCCATAGGAACGCGCGACTGTTCGCTGCAGCGACGAAACCAGAAGCTCATCGAGGAGGCACCTGCGCCGTTTCTGGACGTTTCCGTTGCGCAACGGCTTAAGGACGCCGCTGTGGCGATATGCGAGCGGACGGGGTATATCAGCGCGGGGACCGTCGAATTCCTGGTGGATGACGATGGTTCGGCTTCCTTCATGGAAGTCAATACGAGAATTCAGGTCGAGCATCCGGTCACTGAAGCGGTCACCGGAATAGATCTCGTCGCTCAGCAATTGCGTATCGCGCAGGGAGGATCCATCGCCGATCTTGACGTGCATACCCATGGTCATGCCATCGAAATGCGCATCAATGCCGAGGATCCGGCGCATGGTTTCGTGCCGTATCCCGGCGTGATCAAGACGCTGCGTACCCCAAGCGGCCCAGGCATCCGTTTCGATACGGGTATCGCCGTCGGTTCCCGGGTCAGCGATCAATTCGATTCCATGCTGGCCAAACTCGTGGTCCACGCCGATACCAGGGCGGAGTGTCTGGCGCGAGCTCGCAGGGCGCTGCGCGAACTGCGCATCGAAGGCGTGCCAACCGTCGTTACCTTTGACAGGGTGGTGCTGGAGAACTCTGACTTCACCGCGGAGCAACGGTTCGGCGTCTACACGCGGTGGATCGAGGAGAAGCTGTTGCCCGACATCGACATGGAGCGTTTAGATGAGCAAAGCTACGGTCCGCGCGCGGCGGATGTCATCGTTTCACGCGCATGGATCGAAATAGACGGTCGCCGCGTGCAGGTGGGGCTGCCGGCTGGTTGTATGGTCAACGGTGGCCAAGCGGGATTCGCCCGGTTGAACGACCGCGCGGCAGGCGGTACGTATTCGGCCGATTCGGGCGAAGGAGACGCCGACTCCGTCGAGCGATCGCCACAGGACGCCGCAGTCAAGGCCACCATCAGCGGAACGCTGGTGCGCTGGCTCGTCGAGGACGGGCGATTGGCACGAGCAGATGAGCCGATCGCAGTTCTGGAGGCCATGAAGATGGAGACTCAGATCACGGCACCGTGCGCGGGTGTCCTGCATCATGTTCGACGGGTCGGCGAACAAATCGTCATAGCGCAGCGCATCGCCACCATCGATGTCGATTCAACGCACTGATGACGTCGACCCAATACGCAGCTAAGGAGATTTCATGGCATCGTCGCTCGATTACGGCAACGTCTCGCACCATCGGCTTGGGAGGGCAGGACATGCCATGTCCGGTTGGGGCAGCCTGCGGTGGTATCCGAAGATAACGCGGATTCAAAATCACGCCGCGGTTGATGTCGGACGCGGCAGTGAGACGTTGATGACCTTCGCCAGAGGTGACCTGTTTCGCGCCGCGCGGCTTCTCGCGCTCCGACAAAGAAGCAGAGCTTTGGTCGTGACCGGCTTTTACATCCCAGCGGCGAGGCGGCCGGCGGCGGAATCAGACGGGCCTGCCGGGGCGGTGGAGCTGTGCGCCGCATTGCGCGGCATCGGCGGTGAAGGCTGGTTGGTCAGTGATCAGCCGTGCGGTCCTGTGGTTACGGCGGCGGCGCAAGATACGCTGCCGGACGATCATATCCTGATTGCTCCGAGCGGGGCCGCATTCGAATTGTGGTTCGACGATATACGTGCTTTGGTGCGGCATGAACATATCGATAGCGTCATCTTCATCGAACGCGTCGGGCCATCGTTTGACGGCATACCAAAAAACATGCGAGGTGCTGATATGCTGCAGTGGACGGCCCCGCTGAGTCGTCTTTCGCGCTTGGGCCTGCACACCATCGGTATCGGTGACGGCGGCAATGAAATCGGCATGGGGCGCATCACGCCCTCCGCGATAGCCGATATCGTACTGCACGGTGAGACCATCGCATGCCGGGTTCCGACGCACGAATTGATTGTTGCGGGAACCTCGAATTGGGGCGGTCATGCCTTGGTCTGCGCCCTGTATGCCCTTGGATGTCGTTCGGTGGCCTCCCTGCTTGACGAGCATTGGCATCATGCCGTGCTTGGCAGAATCGCGGCGGCCGGCGGCCTTGACGGCGTGACGTTGCTCAATACGCCGACGGTCGACGGTCTGAGCGAGACGCAATACTATCGACAGATCAACGTGTTATCGCGGTTGGCGAGAAGCTAGCAGCATCAGGAGCCGACGGCTTCCGGCGTCGATGACGTGCGCCGGAGGTCGAAGTGTCGGTCGCGTCAGCTTGGCCGACGGCGGGCGTCCAACTTCGTTCCGACCGTTACAATGTCGACGCCGCGACCTCGCCGCATACGATCCGTGCGAATCGTTCTGCGAGTCGTCGGGCTGCCTCGTCGTTTTCATCCTGCGTTTCACGCGCATGTCTGACCACTCGCGTCCAGTCGAACCCATCCATTTCGATGTCGGAGCGGGTCTCCGCGTCCCACTTGGCGATATCGTCTGCGCCGATCTCAGGATGGAATTGCAGGCCCCACGCGCATGGACCCAGACGAAAGGCCTGCACGGGCGAACGTCGCGAATGCGCGAGCAGCACCGCGCCGGCGGGCAGCAGAGTGATGTGATCCACGTGGTTCTGCGCCATATGGAAGCGGTTTGGCATGACGCTGAATAGCGGATCGCGTCGGGCGGCGGGATTGAGCACGATGTTGGTCATGCCATGTTCGGGCTTAAGCTGCCGATGATGAACCGACCCACCGCCGACATAGGCGAGTAATTGTCCGCCGAGGCAGATGCCCAGGAATGGCAGGGCATGATCCAACGCATCCTGCGTCAGCGCACGGGTCTGGGGAAGCCAATGAAATCGGTCATCCTCATATGGCAAAGGAGCGCCGCCCAAAACGAGCATGGCATCGTATCCATCGAGATCGGACGGCAGTCCGTCGCCGCCGAATCTGACTTCGGTATCCAACCCCGAATGCTCGAGCCAAGGGCCGAGGCGTCGAAGGCTTGCGGCCCGAGAATGTCCGATTACCAATGCTTTCGGCCGTGCCATACCAGCTCCTCCGTTGTCGACATCTGCAGGGAATACTCGGTTTGTATCGCATGGTGCTCATATATCCGCCACTCGACGATCCGGGTACGAATTCAAATTCTGTTGCTACGTTATGCGTTCTACGCTACTCCATTCTCATTCGCAAGGCGTCTACTTCAGGCGGTGATTTCAAAGCGAATCGGACTCGTGCACGCCACGAATGCGGACGGGTTGTCTCATACCTTGATGGTTGGAAACACGAACGAAACCCACAGGTACTGTAATGGATTGAATCGCAGGCATTTACTCGGGTCCGCGAATCAACGAGTGGGAGGAACTTGCATGAATCTCAAAACAGCATCTGCGCGCTTGGGTGGGGTCTTACTCTCAGCGGGTCTTCTTCTAACGATGACGCCGTTTTCCGCCCAAGCCGATACCGCCTCGGTCAAGGTTCTGAAACTCGCCGGATCGAGTAGCTACGATACGTTCAATCCATTCAACGCCACCATGGCGTCCACGACCGACCTGCTCACTCTTGGATATGACAGTCTTGTGGAGAGTGCGGCGAAGGACAACGCGGATTCGGCCGGGCTGGCGAAAAGTTGGACGGTTTCCGCCGATAAGCTCACGTGGACGTACACGATGCGCACCGGGGTGAAGTGGTCTGACGGCCAGCCGTTTACGGCGCAGGATGCCGCATGGACCTATCAGGCGATCATGAACCATGCCGATCTGCAGACCGCATTCGGCTCCAACGTCGCCACGATCTCTTCGGTGAAGGCCAAGGATGACACGACGCTGGTTATCAGGACCAAAGAGCCACAATCGGTGAATCCGGGAACCGTCGTCTGGATCCTGCCCGAACATATCTGGTCACATGTGAATGCCGCAACCTACGCCAACGACAAGGACGTCGTAGGCACAGGTCCTTACGTGCTCAAACAGTATGATAAGAAATCCGGGGTGGAACTCGATGCCAATCCGCATTTCTGGCGAGGCAAGGTCGGTTTTGACAAGCTTCTGTATATCTCGTATAAGAACGCCGATGCCTCCGTGCAAGCCTTGAAAAACGGCGAGGTCGATTATGTGGGAGGTCTCACGCCCGCTCAATACAATCAGTTGAAAGGCGATACGTCGCTTGCCGCATACGCCGCCAACAATCGGCGGTACTACTCATTGGCGATCAATCCCGGGGCGAAGGACAGCAAGGGCAACGATTTGGGTGATGGCAACCCGGTGCTGCGAGATGTCAGAGTGCGCCGGGCTATCGTGATGGCCATCAACAACAAGACGCTGATCGAAAAGGCGTTCGGCGGCTTCGGGCAGGAGGCGACGGGTGAGATTCCCTCGGTATACCCGCTCTACCACTGGAACGCAAGTAAATCCGATCTGTCGTTGTCCTACGATCCCGCAAAGGCCAGACAGCTGCTTGATGAGGCGGGGCTTAAGGTGGGCGCCGACGGTTACCGCACCGACAAATCCGGCAAGCCTTTGACCCTCAGGCTCCTGGTCGGGGCGGAATACCCCAATTGGGTACAGATGGCAACATACGTCAAACCGTGGCTGAAGGCGGTCGGGCTTAATGTCAGCGTCATTACCGAGGCGTATTCGCAGGTTTCCGACGCCTCTACCGTAGGGAAATACGACATGTACTTCACCGGTTGGGGCATCGGTCCTGATCCGGATTGGCAGATGTCGATCAATCTCTGTTCGTCGCGTCCGAATGCGGATGGCTCCGGGGCCACGTCGGAAAGCAATTGGTGTGATTCCGAATTCGACAAACTGTACGACCAGCAGCATGTTGAATTGGACCAGAACAAGCGATCCGCGTTGGTTCGTCGCATGCAGCAGCTGATTTACAACGCCGCGGTCAACGATGTCATCACCTATCCGCAGTCGATGGTGGCGTACCGTAAAAACGCCGTTACCGGCTTTGTGGCACAGCCTGAAAACGGGGGAATCTATACCTCTCAGAACGGTTATTGGGGCATGATGGCGGCCCATCCGCCCGCAAATGCCACGTCATCGCAGAGTCATGATTCCTCTTGGATTTGGATTGCTGTCTTGGCCGCCGCGGTCGTGGTGATCGCGGGAACGGGTGTGTTCCTGCACTCACGTCGACACGGCAACAGTGACGAGGAGGAGTGAACGATTTGTCTCACCTTCCTGAGAATCGTGTGCGTATGGAGAAGAACATGATCCGGCCAAGCAACGAAGACGAATCAGGGACGCAAACGGTCGCGCAGCAAGAGGCGATCGATGAGGAGCGCGATGTTCGCGGTAATCGCGGTGGCTGGGTCAGGTATATCCTTATCAAGGCCGGGGGAGCCGCGATCAGCTCCGTGATGGTCGTGGTATTGGGCTTCTTCGCATTCCGTATCTTGCCGGGCGACCCTGCAAAATCGATCACAAGCGGCAGGCAGGTCACTCCAGCGCAATTGCAATCGATTCGTCATCAGTACGGTCTCGATCAATCGGTGCCCATGCAGTTCTGGAAGTATCTGACCGACATGATCAGGGGCGATCTGGGCACGTCGTATGTCTATCATGAGCCCGTCACACAGCTTATCGGGGAGCGCATTGGACCTACCCTGCTGCTCACCGCGACATCCGCCGCACTGAGCTTGATATTCGGACTGTGGTTGGGGCAGCGCGCTGCGTGGAAGCGCAATTCGGCGTTCGATAGGCTGCATACCGGTACAGCCCTGGTGTTCTGGTCCGTGCCGACGTTTTGGCTCGGATTGCTGCTCATCTTCATCTTCTCGGGCACGTTCCATTGGTTTCCCTCCGGCGGTATGATGACCGTGGGTGGTCCCAGCGGCGGTTTCCCTCTGATCGTTGATGTCGCGCGACATATGGTATTGCCGGTGCTTTCCATGACGGCGGTTTCCTATGCGCAGTATCTGGTCATCATGCGCTCATCGCTGTTGGAGGAGCTCAACGCCGATTATCTGCTGGTCGCGCGTGCCAAGGGATTGCGTGAACATGATGTGCGGAGACACCACGCGGTGCCGAACGCCCTATTGCCGACCATCACGATGATTTTCCTGACGCTCGGAGGGCTTATCGGCGGCGCCGTCACCGTGGAGACCGTATTTTCCTGGCCGGGATTAGGGTATCTGACGTACGAAGCGCTATCGGCTCCCGATTTTCCGGTATTGCAGGGTACCTTCGTCGTCTTCTCGGAAATCGTCATCATTATGAATTTTCTGTCCGAAAGCGTGTATCGCATCATTGATCCGAGGTTGCGCTCATGAGCACTACATCCCAATACGCGAATAAGACCCCTGCTCCGGCGGCGGACATTCGTCGTCGTCGCCATATCAGGCAGTTGCGTAGGAACTGGCGTGAATTTGCTGCGAATCGTTCGGGTATGACGGGATTGCTCATCCTCATGGTGATTATTCTCATCGCGGTGTTCGCCCCGCTGCTCGTTCCTTCCGCGACGCTGGACGTGACTCAGGTGACGGCGAAGTCGTTCGCATCACCCAGTCTGCGGGCCCCTCTGGGTACGGATTATGCGGGAAGAAGCAATCTCGGACTGTTGATATGGGGAGCACGTGCGTCACTGATCGTAGGTTTTGCCGCGACTATCATGTCGACGGTGATCGGAACGTTGATCGGCATGGCCGCGGGCCATTTTCATGGCGCGGCGCAAGCCGTGCTGCTGCGTATCATCGATTTCTTCCTGGTCGTTCCCTCCTTGGTGCTCGCGATCACACTGAGTTCGGTGATCGGCGCCAGTCTGCTGACGATTATCATCTCGATAGGCGTCACGAGCTGGGCCGGTACCGCACGCCTGGTGCGCAGCGAAACCATGGCGGTGGAGTCCAGAGCATACATCGAACGTTCTTGGGCGCTGGGCGCCTCGAACTGGCATGTCATCCTCACCCATGTACTTCCGGCCGTGATGCCAATCGTGCTGTCAAATACGACGCTTTCCATCGGTTCCTCGATCATCGCCGAATCGACCCTGTCGTTCCTTGGCTTGGGGGATCCGATGACCATCTCGTGGGGATCGATTTTGAAATCCGCGATGGATACGGGCGCTGCGACGGCAGGATACTGGTGGTATATCATTCCGCCCGGGCTTGCCATCGTGATCGTGGTCCTGGCGTTTACCTTGGTTGGGCGCGCGCTGGAATCCGTGATCAACCCGACTTTGCAGGAAGGATGAGAGACATGGCGTATCTGGAATTCCATCATGTGTCCATTACCTACTCTCGGCGGCTATGGGACGGGACCGTGTCGAGGCTGCCTGCCGTGCAAGACGTCAGCTTTAGCGTGGACAAAGGCGAGACCCTGGGCATAGCGGGAGAATCAGGGTCGGGGAAATCCACGCTGGCCATGGCGTCGTTGCGTTTGCTGCCACATCATACGATGGTGTCGGGGGACATCACCATCCAGGGAACTGATATCGGTTCGCTCAACTGGGGAAAGCTCAGGGCCCTGAGATGGACCCAGGAATCGATTATTTTCCAAGGTGCCATGAGTTCGTTGAACCCGGTACAGACCGTGGGGGAACAGATTGAGGAGGCGCTGAAAATCCATGTCCTCCAGCAACCGCAATACGCGTCTTCGAAGGCCAGAGCGTCACGCGTCGGGGAGCTGCTTACCGATGTGGACCTCCCGCGCTCGAAGCGGCATGCCTATCCGCATGAACTGTCGGGAGGGCAACGCCAGCGCATCATGATTGCCATGGCTTTGGCCTGTTCTCCCGAGCTGATCATCGCCGACGAGCCCACCACGGCACTGGACGTGATCGTTCAGGCGCAGATTCTTGAATTACTGAAACGGCTGGTGCATGAACGCGGCCTGGCGCTGGTCATGATCACCCATGATCTATCGGTATTGGCGGATACGTGCGAACACATCATGGTGATGAAAGAGGGGCGAATCGTCGAAACGGGCGATTCGAAACAGGTGATGGTCGCCCCCAAGCATCCCTATACGCGTAAGTTGGCTTCGGCCTTTCCGGTTATCGGCGATATGAATTCACGGTTATCGTTGCCCGCATACACCGCGCCGGATGCGCCTGGGGCGCGAGACCCCCGAGGGTGGCCGAATGCGACGAAGACTGAGAACCCTCAGGCGCCGGCCGACGGTACGGCCAGGGATGCTCCGCTGTTCCAGCTTTCGCATGTCGGTGTCGATTTCGGCACCGGTCGTTCCAGCATGCATGCCGTCGACGATGTGACCTTGGATATTTTTCCCCATGAGATTATCGTGCTTGTCGGCCAATCAGGTTCGGGCAAATCCACGCTTGCGCGAACCATTCTGGGACTGCAGCGCCCGACGCGCGGCACCATAGGATACGAAGGCGGCCAGTTTCCCGTTGGCGGTGAGCTGAAGGCCTTACACAAACGGGTGCAATATGTGCTGCAGGATCCTTCCGCCTCGCTCAACCCCAAACAGAGCGTCTATGAGCTCGTTGCGGAAGGCCCGAGGATCTTCCGCGAAGGCAACGAAGATCAGTCCGTCCGCCGGGCGCTTGAGACGGCCGGTCTCTCTCCGGCGCAGGATTACCTCGATGTGCTCCCGCAGGAGCTGTCCGGAGGGCAACGCCAGCGCGTGGTCATCGCCGGTGCGTTGGCGTTGTCGCCGTCATATCTGATCGCCGATGAGCCGGTCGCCAGTCTTGACGCATCGGCTCGGGCCGATATCCTGGCGTTGTTCCTGCGATTCAAGCATGAATTCGGCATGGGGTCCTTCATTATCACGCATGATCTTGGATTGGCTTGGAATATAGCAGATCGGGTGATTGTGATGCATCAGGGACGGATCATCGAGGATGGGCCCGCGCAACGGGTGCTGCTCCACCCGCAAGACGATTACACGAAGAAACTGCTCAGCGTGGTTCCCTCGAAAATCGCAGGCGATAATTGACTAGGTGCGAATATCAGCAGCGGTTCATCGCCCGATGACAAGCCGAGTGGCGGGGCCGATGCCGGTCGGGTGATCGAGTAAACCGGCACGGATTCATAGCATGGAGGAGAATCATGGGCATTGTAGGGGATTACAGCAATGGAACCTGCGACATCAGTTTCACTTTACGTGGTTGCGACGGAACAATCATTAGTCAGCGTAGGGGCGAACAGGTGTTCTACGCGGCGTCGACGATAAAGTTGGCCGTCGCCATGGCGGTTATTCAACAGATCGAGCGAGGCGCTCTCGACTGGGAAGACACGGTGCCATCGACGCATCGGTTCACGTCGGCACGAGGAGAGACGTTCTCGCTTGCGGATGATCCGGACGAGGTCGATATGGAATTACCTCCGGATGGAACCGCGATCTCGGTACGAGGGCTGTTGGACGCCATGATTACACGTTCGAGCAATGAGGCGACGAATATGCTTATTGGCATAATCGGATTGCCTATGATTCAGCGGTTGTGCCACGATTGCCATATGCAACGGCTCCATGTGGAGCGGCAAATCGGAGATTTGGCGGCGCGAGATTTTGGAACTCCCAATGAAGTCACGACGAATGATCTGTCGTCCTTGATGTTCCAGGCCGTCTCGGGAACGTGGGCGGGTGAGGAATATCGTTCGCAATTGTGTGGGCTTCTGCGTAGACAGCGGTTCCCGGTGATCGGCGACGTGCTTCCATCGACTGCGGTTTGGGGATCGAAGTCGGGCGATGTGGTGGGAATCGAGCACGATGTCGCGTTCATAGCCGATGTGGGGCGGGCGGGGGCTTTGACCTTGGCAATCTGCACACGAGGTTATGAACCCCAGGCCGCGCATGAAGCCATGCATGCCTTGGCCGAAGCCCTGCTCGATCCCTGGATGGATGATCTTGTCGATGCCTGAGCCCATCGCGTGCGTCGCATAATTGCTAGCAGTCGAAAGGAACGACAGTGGTGCGGAGATACAGCATTGAGGACCGCGAGTTGAAGGATCTTCTCGTTGCGGCCATCAAGGATTTCGCGGTGCCGGGCGCCCAGCTCGGGTTGTTGACGGATACCGGTGAAGGGGAATCCATACGGGCGCAGACGGTATGCGCAGGATCGATCAGTACCTATACCGGATATCGTGTACAACCGGATACGTTGTTCCAGATCGGCTCCATCAGTAAAATCTGGACGACGGTGCTGGCCATGCAGCTGGTCGACGAGGGGCTGCTTGATTTGGACGCGACGGTCAAAGAGGTGCTTCCGGAGTTCGCGATTCATATGGCTCCGGACATCACCTTCAACTGCACGGTTCGACATCTCATGAACCACACGAGCGGCATCGAGGGCGACGCCTTCCCGGATCTGGGTCGTGATGATGACTGCGTGGCCAGGTATGTGAGGTATCTGGCGGATTTTCCTCCCCGAACGCCACTGGGAGGCCCACTGAGCTACTCGAACGGCGCCTTCGTGATTTTGGGCAGGATCATCGAGAAACTCCGTGGCGTCACCTGGGATACCGCACTCAGACGCTATATCGCCAAGCCCGCCGGTCTCGACCATGTCTGGACCCTGCCCGAGGATGTTCTTCGCTTCTCATCCGCGTTGGGACATATCCGTGCCGTGAACGCGGGGCAACGACTATTCCCGGCCCCGATCGAGCCCTCCGGGGTGTGGCAGCTGCCTCGTTGCACCGGTCCGTGCGGGTCGGTAAGCGCCTCGATGAAGGACCTGCTGTCATTCGTTTCGATATTTCTCAATCATGGGGTGGCTCCCAACGGGGTCAGATTGTTATCTGATCGATCTTGTTCGATGATGATTCGACAGAGCGTCGATATCCGGGCGCAGGGTGTGGAGAACCTTGGGTGGGGTCTTGGCTGGCAATTGCCCAATTGGGGGGATACCCCGGCTTTCGGACATGGAGGCGCCACGGAGGGGCAACGAGCGGCCGTCGTGGTATTCCCCGAAAGACGCTGTGCCATCGGCGTTCTGACCAATGCGTATTCGGGTTCGGCGATGGCGGCATCGCTTACCGCGGATATCGCCGGCCGGCTCGGCCTTGGCGAGCATCGGACGGCGACGGTCGACAACCGGCATATCGATGAACACGAGGCCGGCAGAGTATGCGGCAGCTATCGGCGGTTCAACACCGAGTTCTCGTTCGCAGCGCAAGGCCCTACCGGATTGCAGGCCGTTTTTGAACCGGATCCCGACGACGGGCCATACGCCGCACGCATCACGCTCCCCGTATACCCCACGGCGGAGGGTTATTATGCGGTGCAGTTCCCCGGCGACCGGGGAGTGACGGAGCTCGCGTTCCTACCCACGGGTGAAGGCGGTATGTATGCCGCCATGGATCATCGTATAACTCCACGGGTTGAAGCGGCCTGATTTCAGAACTTGAATGCCGACATGCTCCACGTCGGCAGCAGTGCTCGGGTGGTCAGCCACAGGCAGATCACGGCCACCGACAGCCACATTCCGATCCAGACCACGGCCGGAAGCCATGTTCTGCCGAGCTGATCGGCATCCGAATCGTCGGCCTGGCCGGTGGCGCGTTGATGCATGAGTTCGAAGAGCGGCCGAATGGCTCCGAACAACATGAACCAGACGATGACGTGGGCGAGCATCGTGCGTTGTATCGGGTCGCCGAACCATGCGATGCCGATCACCAGCGCGCCGACCACCAGGATGGTGATCCAGCCGTATCCGTTGCGCACACGGGTGATCAGCAGCGCGAGCGCGAGCACCAACAGCCATAACACGCCTGTAGCATAGCCGTGGGCGATGATGGCCGCACACCCCAGGCCGCACAGCGAAGGCGCCGCGTACCCCGCGAACCTCGTGGCGGCCAGCCCCGGGCCATGGTCTTTGCCCACGCTGACCGTCACGCCAGAGGTGTCGGAATGCAGTCGGATGCCTTCCAGCCGTCGACCGGTGATCAGCGCGATCAGCGCATGACCCCCTTCGTGCACGATGGTGATGACGTTTCGGGCGATGATCCATAGCTGGTTGACCGCCACGGCAATCAGGGCTAATACCGCGCACCATAGGGATGTCCTCGGGTCCAGGCTCGGCGTGCGGGCGGTGGAGGCGTCCCAGATACGCTGCAATACATCGAGCGCGGAGGCAACCGCGTGCGAAACGGTGAACATGATCAGCATGCCATCATCATGACACAAGATGCTGAGGATGGG
>CALNAE010000284.1 GCA_937874315.1 uncultured Bifidobacterium sp.
CCGACGATCTGCTGGATGAGCTGCATGTCGACGCCCATGGATGCCAGTAGGCTGACGACGCTATGCCGCGTCTCATGCCCGGAATGCCCGGCGATGTTGGATATCCCAGCCAACGCCATGAGCCGTCTGAAATCGTCGTTGTCCTCACGCGCCAGAATCGGCGTGCCATCCGTGTGGTGGAACAGCAGTCCGCCGTCGTTCGGCTGCCGTTTTGACTCCTTAATATGTGCGCGCAGTTTTTCGGCCAATGCGGGGACGATGGGGACGATGCGCCCCGTGTTGCTTTTCGGGCGCGTTAGATACCAGTTGTCTATGATTTTTCTGCCGTCGAACCCCACTGGGGTGCGCGTGGCACGCTCGGGGCAGCGGTACGCGGAGCGGTGACCACAGGGGTATACGCCGTGGTCCGGCTCGCCGCACCCGTGGATCGAGTGCAGCTGCTCCAGTTTCCAGTTGACCGCATACTCGCCGACGAGCACGCTGACGGTTTCGCCGGTATCGGTTTCGACGCGTCTGCGTCCGATCTTGAGATCATCCAACGTGGCCCCCAGTATCTCTCCTTGACGCATGCCGGTGAGGAGCCTGAACCACATGCGTGCTCCGAACACGCCACCCACATTGCTTGCGGCAACAAGCATGGCGCGCATTTCTTCGACGGTAAACGCCTTGCGCTCGTGCGCCGCCTCTCGTATCGCCACGTCGCGCGACTCCGGTATCTCGATGCGTTCGGCGGGGTTGTGGGGGATGAGGCCGTCATGCACCGCCATGTCGAGGATCGAGTGCATGGTGCTGCGAATATGCCTGCGCATGCTGCTGCCGACCTGCCCCGTCTCACGCCCGGACCTATCGTGTTTCCTGGCGTCGCTCATCATGCGCGTCACGTCGGACGCCCGGATGTCCGCCACGCGCAGCATCGCGTATGGCTTGAGGTGGATGGAGCAGACGGTTCGGTACATCTCCATGGTTTTCGGCGTCTTGGTTTTCTCTTTGGCCGCCAGGAACACCGGCATGTATTTTCCGAGCGTGATACTCCTGTCAATGGGAGCGCCGTTGTC
>CALNAE010000285.1 GCA_937874315.1 uncultured Bifidobacterium sp.
CCGATGAAGTGATGCCCGGGCGGACTCCACTCGCGCTTCGGCCCCGCGATGTACAGCGGAGCGTTCGGATCGTCGTCCGAGACGCCCTTCGACCGCTGCAACGTGCGCCAAGCCTTGTACTGCCCGGTCGGGTCGATCATCTTCCACTTCTGCCATTCGCCCGGCGTCAGGTCCTTGAGATCCTTGTGCCAGTAGTCCGACCATGTGGGAGACTGCGACTCGGTGCGCTCCCGGTATGCGGCGTTGATGTCGTAGGGCATGATGCGCGAATACTCGTGCGGTCTGCCCAGCCAATCCGACGCTATCGCCATCGCCTCGCCCAACGTCATGTCGTCGAGGGCGGCGGCGAACATACGCGCGCCCAGTTCCGTGAAATCGCGTCCGTCCACCTCGGCTATCGCGGACAGCAGGAGCGCGGCGTTGCTCGGGTCCTTCACCGAACCTGCCATTTGGTTGTTCATGTCACGCTCCCAACCGCATGGGCTGCTGGTTGTCGCCGCGCAGGTTCCGCGCGACGTCGAGGTGGTTCCGCAACCGTGTAGCCGCCTTGCCGACACCGCTCCTCGCAGGTTCCGGTGCGTCGTCCCAATGCTCGCCGTTCAGCCATTTGGCAGGCGACAATGTGAAACGCTCCTCACGGTTCGGGTCCGACGCGTAACGCTGGGCCTGAGCGATGAGATATATGGGTTGCTTCTTCCGCCTCGCGACGGCGAAAGCGATTGAGGCGTCGCGCCGCCCCTGCTTGCGCGGATACACCGACCAGAACTGCACGAAGCTCTGGGTATGGTCCTCGATCGGATCGGAATCTGATTTTCGATCTGGCGCATATTCCATACCGTCAGGTATGGAATAGTTCTTGTGTTCTTGTGTTCTTGTGTTTTGTCCGATTTCCGTAGCGTTTCCGCTTGGATTCCGCGCGGAATCCGATTGGAAAGTGTTCGGAAAGTCGTCGGAATCCGATTTTTCGGTCTTTCTTTTCCGGTCGTCGGCGCGCTTCCTCTCTATCTGACTGCGTGACATCTGCCACTCGAGATAATCGTGGATGATGTAACCGGCGTCGCCGTCGGGCTCCAGCAGCCCGGTCGAGCACAATGCGTTGATCTCGTCACTGGATGCGTTGAGCACGTACAGCATCGCCCGCTCGGACAGTCTGCCGTCCGTGAGATTGTCCGACGCATAGGAGATTGCGAACATGTACTCTCCGATGGCGCTCGGGCAGACGGCGCGCAGCTCACGAATCTTCGGGTTCATGTAGAAGTCGTTGCTGATTTTTACGTATCCGCGTCGTGCCATTTCTCCTCCTTTCCTTGACTTT
>CALNAE010000286.1 GCA_937874315.1 uncultured Bifidobacterium sp.
ACGGCCTTCGATGTTCACGTTCATCAGCGCCCGACGCCGACATCCGGAACGTCGGCAAGTCCCGCGAGCTCCGCGCGCGCCCGAAGCATCGCCGTATACGTGCAGTAGATGCGCTTCGGCGTCGCAGGGTCGGAGGTGACGAAATGGGTCACCGCCTGTTCGAGATCGACGTCCGTGGCCTCGACGCCCACGTCGTCGTATTCCAACCGCAGGGCCATATCCCAAGCGCGCGTTCCCGACACCATGGCCACCGAGGTGTCGCGCAGCGAGGTGAAATCGACGTCCCACAGCCAACTCATATCGCGGCCATCCGCGTATTCGTCGCAGATGGCAATCATCGTACGGTGTCCCTGCGGCGCGAAGGATTTCAGGGAAAGCCTAAAGCCCATGGGGTTCTTGACCAACAGCAGCTCGACCGGGGTTCCCTGGACCTCGATGACCTCACCGCGTCCGAAGGCGGGGGTGACCTCACCGAGCACGGCGATCAACCGCTGGTCGTCCACAGGCCGGCCGGCGTCGGCGAGCACCGCCCGGACGATCACCAACGCGGCGGCGGCATTAAAGAGGTTGTACATCCCCTCCAGTCGCATCGGGCCGCCCACCGCGGCACCGTCGATGATGAACTCGGCCTCATGATCTGCGACATGCTTCAACGTCACATCGGCGGGTTGGGCCGTCGACACGAACGCCTCACGCCCCACATCGAGCCGCGGCGAGCGCGCAAACGACGTTGGTGGGTCGTCCACCGTCCTCGCCTCGGCACCAGGTGCGCGTGTCTCGTCATTCGTATCGGCCGCATGCATATCGGCCGCATGCATATCATCATCGGAGGGGAAATAGGAGCGCAGGCTGTTCACCAGTCCGAAATAGCTGACCTTGGCCGTGGGTGAAACCTCGGCGGCCAGCCGCGCGATACGCACGTCCTCGCGATTGAGCACGACGGTGCCGGTGGTGGTCTTCGCCACCTCGCCCAGCAGCCGGGCGGTATTGTCGATTTCGCCGAACCGATCGAGCTGATCACGCATCACGTTGAGCAGCAGACAGTACCGGGGCCTGATCTGATGCACAAAATGCACCGCGTAGGCCTCATCGAGCTCCAGCACGGCTATATCGGCATTCAGCTGGCCCGAACCGTCCACCGCGCCCAGCAACGCGGACACCACGCCGCGCGTGAAGTTTGAGCCCGTGGGGTTGGTGAAGACCTTCAGACCAAGCCGCTCCAACATCGTGGCCACCATACGCGTGGTGGTTGTTTTGCCATTCGTGCCCGACACCAGCACGACCCCATACGGCAGGCCGCTCAATGCTCTGGCCAGGAATCCGGGATCAAGCCGTTCGACGACGCGGCCGGGAAGCGCGCTGCCGCCGTGCCCGGCCAACCGCGACAGCCGCCGGACCGCGTTTCCGACCCACGGGGTGAACGCCGTAGGCCACCACCAATGGCCTCGAGCGCCCTCCCCCGCACCTTGTGTTCGAGCGCCCTCCCCCGGGTCCTGTGGTTGCATCTGCATGCTCATACCCCCTGCTGATAGTCCTGCGGCATGTCCTTGAACTTGGACGTGGCACCCAGAAACGCGAGATGGAAGGTATCGGTCGGTCCATTACGGTGCTTGGCCATGATGACATCGGCCTCGCCGGGGCGATCCTCCTTGTCATAGGCATCCGGGCGATGCACCAGAAGCACCACATCGGCGTCCTGCTCGATGGAGCCCGACTCGCGCAAATCGGAAAGCTGCGGTTTGCGGTCGTTGCGCATCTCGGGGCCGCGATTCAGCTGGCTCAAGGCCACCACCGGGACCGCCAGCTCCTTGGCAAGCAGTTTCAGCGCGCGGGAGAATTCGGAGACCTCCTGCTGCCGGCTTTCGACCTGTTTGCCGGAACTCATCAGCTGCAGATAATCGATAACGACCAGCTTGAGATCGTTGGTCTGCTTGAGCCGACGGCATTTGGCGCGTATCTCCATGAGGCTCATATTCGGACTGTCGTCGATGAACAACGGGGCGTTTTGCAGCTTGCCCCAGAAGGTATTCAGGGTGTTCCACCGTTCCGGGGTGATCTCGTCCGCACGGCGCAAGGCGTTGAGCGGTATATCCGTTTCGGCGGAGATGATGCGTTGCGCCAGCTCGACCTTGCTCATCTCCAATGAGAACACGACGGCGGTCATATTGTGATGCAGTGCGGCCGACCTAGCGAAATCGATGCCCAGCGTGGATTTGCCCATGGCCGGACGTCCCGCGACCACGACCATCTGACCGGGCTGCAGTCCTTGGGTCACGTCGTCGATATCACGAAAACCGGTGGGTACGCCGCCCTCGATCTCATGATTCTGCAGCTTGTCCAGCTGGTCCAGGGCATCGTGGACGACCTTCTCGATCGGCGAGTAGTCCTGCCGAACCTTGCCCACGCTCATTTCGTAGACTTCGGACTGCGCGAGATTGACGACGTCCTCGGCCTGCGAGCCTTCCGCGGAATAACCCAGCTGCGCGATCTTCGTGCCGGCGGCGATCACGTTGCGCAGGATCGCACGCTGATGCACGATTTCGGCGTAGTAGGTGGCATTGGCCGCGGTTGGCACGGAGGCAACGAGACTATGGAGATAGTCCGCGCCACCGACCTTGTCCAGTTCGCCATTCTTAAGCAGCTGATTGGCCACCAGCACGACGTCGACCGGCTGCGACGTCGAAAACAGTCCGATGATGGATTCGTAGATCGTCTGATGCTTCGGCTGATAAAAATCCGTCACACCGATCATCTGCGACACCTCGCCGATGGCATCCTTGCTCATCAGCATGCCGCCAAGCACCGCCATCTCGGCATCGTCATCATGGGGCGGCACGCGGTCGAACAGCGGATCATGCGAGGCGGAACCGGTCACGCCGGAAAGGTACGAGGACCCCGACGCCGAGCCCCCCGAGCCTGCGCCCGACTTCTTGTCATTCCACGATGTTCCATCAGCCATATGCCCGAGTATAGGGAGACCGGCGGAGCGCGGCGGGCGTAATCGGGCGTGATTCACGCGACACGCACGGAGTGTTCACAGTGGATAACAAAACATACTTATCCACAATTCAGGCGTGTTGCTGGGGATAATGCACCGAGTTATCCACACAATGGGGATAACTCAGTGCATATCATGGGTGTAAACGGCCAGCCGGTCTCATACGATTTGCGTGACGAACCGCTCGGTGATATGTCTCGTCGGCGCTTCTTCTGCGGACCGAGGCTTGTTTTCGCCAATGAGACTTTCTAGACTGGGCCCGGCGACAGGATCGAGCACGAGGGGACACATGACCATAGACGACAGCACCGCAACGGCCCGTGCCAGCCATGACGCACCCGACGGACGCGACAAACGCGACGGGGATGACGGGAATGACGGACGCAACGGACATGCTTTCACGCAATTGCTCGCACTCGCCCTGCCCACCTTCGGACAACTCATCGCCGAGCCGGCCTTCGTCATGATCGATACCGCCATAGTCGGGCATATCACCGGTGCCGCATTGGCCGGGCTGTCCGTGGGCTCGACGATCGTCCTCACCGCCGTCGGACTGTGCGTCTTTCTCGCCTACGGCACGACATCACAAGTCGCGCAGCTGATGGGTGCCGGCAAACGGAAGCAAGGGCTCGAGGCCGGCATCGACGGACTCTGGCTGGCACTTGGCATCGGTATCATCATATCGGCGACACTGTTCCTGTTCGCCCAACCGTTGTGCCGCGCCATGGGTGCGCAGGGCGACGTGCTGATCAACGCCGTGCGCTATCTGCGGGCGATCGTGTTCGGACTTCCCGGCATGCTGCTGGTGTATGCCGCCAATGGCATCTTCCGCGGCATCAAGCAGGTACGCATCACATTCATCGCCGCCAGCGCGGGGGCGCTCGTCAACACGGCGTTGGACGTGCTGTTCGTCTTCGGTCTTAACTGGGGCGTGGCGGGCTCCGGCTTCGCCACCCTCATAGCCCAATGGTTCATGGGCATCTTCCTCGTCGTCCCCGCCCTGGTCTGGGCCCGCAAGGACGACGCCGATTGGCGCCCGAGATTGGCCGGCATCTTCCATACGGCGAGCGATGGCGTTCCGCTGTTCATTCGCACGCTGGCACTGCGCGCTTCGCTGGTCGCCACCGTGATTCTCGCCGCCCATATGAGCACCCAAGTACTGGCGGCGTATCAGGCGGTGAATGCGACTTGGAATTTTGTGCTCAATATGCTCGACGCCATCGGCATCGCAGGGCAGACCCTGGTCGCCACGGAGCTGGGTGCGGGCAGACGACAGCGCGCGAAGGCCATGACGACGCTCGCGGGCAAGGCCGGCTGGATATCCGGCATAGTCATCGGCATCGGCATGGTCGTCTTTGGATTCGTGGCCGCGGCGGCGTTCAGCCCCAGCCCGTCCATTCAGCATCTCATCATGGTCGGCATGGTCGTTCAAGGGGTGCTGTTGCCACTGGCCGGCTGGATGTGGGCCTTAGACGGCATTCTCATCGGGGCACGGGATTACCGCTATCTGGCGGTGACCTGCACCATAACCGCCGTCATCTATCTGAGCGCGCTGGCCGGGCTCAACGCGCTCGACATGACGCTGAACCCGTCGGCATCGGTGCGCATGGCGCTGCTTTGGTTGGTACTCAACGTGTTCTTCATAGGCGGCCGCGCGATATTCAACGCCACTCGGATCCGAGGCGAGGCGTGGATGCACCCGTCCGCGTAGCCGCGCACGGAGACGTCCGCAGAGCCTAACGCATGGACTCGCGCATAACCTCACGCGTCGCCTGCGCCATGGCGAACACGAGGCTTTCACGCCACTTCGACCACCCGTAATGCTTGGTGATCGACTCCGCTGCGGTCGCTCCCAACGATGAGCCGTCGGCGCGGGTGAGATCGACCAGCATGTCAAGCGTTACGGGATCGTTGTCCAACATCGAGGCGAGTGTCCGTGCGACCTTTGGATCATGCGGGTCACGGGTCGTTGCGAATTGCGACAACGCGAGATGCTGGCGCACCAACGTGGTCGCCCGCCTCACGATGCCCGCGTCGAACCCCATGCGTCCAAGGATCACGGGAACGTGCCGGGCTCCCTCGGCCGCGTGATCGGCCACACCCGGTCGCTTGCCGATGTCATGCAGAATGCCGGCCAGCAGCAGGGCGGCGAGCTGGTCATCGTCATAGCGTCGTCCCCCATATCCGGCACGATCCAGACGGGAGACCACCTCCACCATATGGCGATCGATGGTGTAACGATGCGCGGAAGAAGCCGATGGACGGTTGCGTATGCCCTGCCATTCCGGTATCCATCGTCCGGGGATGTCGACGAAATCGAGTTCCTCCCAGACTTGGATCAACGCGGGACCCGAGGCGAGCAGCCGAACGAACAACGAGCGCATCGCGGCCGTCCAATCGCGATCATGAATGGGGCACGATCCGAGATTGCCTAACGTCAATGCGTTGATCGGCATGCCGAACTCCGCGGCGGCCACGGCGGCGCGCAACGGCAGCGTGGGATCGCTCCGTGGCTCGGCGGAGGCGGAAAGGACCACCTCGTGTTCATGCTCCACGACGCCCTGTGCCAACGGCGTGAAGGTGGGAGCCTGCCGTTTGCCGCCGGAACGGGGGTTGAGCAGCTGGAAGAAGGCGAACCGTGGCCTGTCGTGCGTCAGCGAGTGCTCGGCGCGCGCCGCCGTCGACTCCCAGGCGAATGCGATCTGCCGTCCGACACGGGCCAGCAGCGTCTGCAGGTCGTCAACGGCTTTGGCGTCGCGTTCCTCCCGCGGCAGCGTCGGGTCGGCAAGTCCCAGATGAGCCGCGATACGCGGCTGATACTGCGACAGCAACAGATCCGTGTCTTTGCGGGCGGACAGATGAATGCAATCCCGGACATCCAACAACCGCTCGACGGCACGGTCGTACTGCCCGTGTGGCCTGTCCGCGAGCCACGACGCGGCGAGCGCCGATACCAGCACCGCATCACGCAGACCGCCGCGCGACTCTTTGACATCGGGCTGGTTGAGATAGGCCAGGCGTCCGAAGCGATTCAGCCGAGCCGACGCCGACTCCAGCAGCTCGGGGAGCCGTTGTCGGGCCGCCTTGCGCCATCGTTGCAGAACAACCGTGGCGGTGTCCTCGAGATAGGACATATCCCCCGCGATGGGCCGCACGTTGAGCCAGCCGACCGCCGCTGGCAGATCCTTGTCGGTCACGTCCTCGCATTGCTGTTTCGTCCGCATCGACTGATCGAGATCGAGCCCGCAGTCCCAGAGCGGATACCACAGTTTATTGCCGAATTCGTTGAGCTGCCGGTCGCTTATCCGGTGCGCATCATAGATCACGACAAGATCGAGATCCGAGCTGGGGCCGATCTGCCCACGTGCCAACGAGCCGACCGCGGCCAGCCCGATGCCGTGATCGGGAACGTCGAAAGACACCGACTCCACGGCTTCCCGCCAGAGCCCGCGCAGACAATCGACGGCATACCGGGTCCGCAACCGACGCTTATCCGCGCCGTGACGGTAGATGCCGTCCTCGTCGGTCACGCTCAGATCCAGCAGCCGCTGCTTCAACCCATCCACCGCCGATGCCATAGCTACCTTCTTCCACCACCGTTGACCATCATCGCCGCGGCGACGTTTTTCGCACGACACCGTTCGCACGACGGATATGGCGTGTTGCGCGGCACCGTCCGATACCGTCATATCGCATATCGAAACAGGGCGACCCGTGGAACCTCCCGATCCCACGAATCACCCTGAATGTTGCGTTCGTCATCGTCGCGAACAACGCACGACGCCTATCAGATCGCGGCCGATCCGTTCTCTCCCGTACGTACGCGCGTCACCGAATCCAACGGCGTGACCCACACCTTGCCGTCGCCGATGGTGCCGCTCTGCGCGGCCTTGACGATGACGGAGACCAAGGTCTCGGCATCGGCGTCGTCGGACAACACCTCGATACGGATCTTCGGAATGAGATCGACCGTGTATTCAGCCCCGCGATAGACCTCGGTATGGCCGCGTTGGCGCCCATAACCGTTGGCCTCGGAGACTGTCAGACCGTGCACGCCCGAAGCGGCGAGCGCCTCCTTGACGTCATCGAGCTTATGCGGCTGGATAATAGCAGTTATCAGCTTCATCTCACCTCAACTCCTTCAGAACGGCGCTGGCGGTGCCAGCGAAATCATACGCACCCTCACCCTGGTCGGCCAGATCGATGCCGCCGACCTCCTGCGCCTCGGTGACGCGCCAGCCCATGGTCTTCTCGAGGGCGAACGCGATGATCGCGGTGATGACGCCGGAATACAGGATTGCGATCAGGGCGATGCACAGCTGCACGACCAGCTGCCGCCAGCTGCCGCCGGCGAGCAACCCCGTGCCCTGGCCGAAGAAGCCGATCAGCACGGTACCGGTGAAACCACCGACGCCATGCACGCCGACCACATCGAGCGAATCATCATAGCCGAGCTTGAATTTCAGGCCACACGCCAGGCAGGTGAGCACGCCCGCGATGGCGCCGAGCACCATCGCCCACAACGGGGAAACCACATCGGCGGCAGGCGTGATGGCGACCAGACCAGCGACCATACCGGAAGCGGCGCCCATGGCGGTGTAATGACCATTGCGAATCTTCTCGGTGAAACCCCAGGACAGCATCGCGGCACCGGTCGCCGCCGTGGTGCTGATCCACGCGTATCCCGCGGTGCCGTTGGCGCCGAAGGCGGAACCCGCGTTGAACCCATACCAACCGAACCAGAGCAGGAATGCGCCGAGCATGACGAACGGCACATTATGCGGGCGGATGGGTTGCTTGCCGAAGCCCTTGCGTTTGCCGATGATGAGCACGATCACCAAAGCGGCGACTGCCGCGTTGATATGGACGACGGTGCCACCTGCGAAATCATGCGCCACGGCACCGATCGCCTGGGAAATCGCGCCCTTGCCGGACAGCAAACCACCGTTCCACACCATATGTGCCATAGGCGCATAGTCGAACGTGATCCACAGCGCGACGAACACCATCCAGGTGCTGTATTTGATCCGCTCGGCCAAGGCACCACTGATCAGCGCCACGGTGATCATCGCGAACGCGACCTGGAAGCCCACGTCGATGCTGCCCGGATAGGCGCCCGAAGTCTTGGCCGCCGTAAAGACGCCGTCGGAAACCTTGATCGAGTCCTTGAGCAGGAACCCCGTGGCGGGATCGCCGAAGACCCCGCCGATGTCGTTGCCGGCATAGGCGATCGACCAACCCCAGAACGTCCACACGATCGCGGTGACGGCCAGCGCCCCCGCGGATAGCATGAGCATGTTCAAAATGGCTTTGGCCCTCACCATGCCACCATAGAAGAACGCCACACCTGGCGTCATGAGGACAACCAGCGACGCGGATGTCAACATCCACGCGGCATTGCCTGTATCCATGCCTACCTCCTCTTCCATTCTCTCTTCATCGCCACACAAATATCGTGGGCAACTGCGTCTCGTTCATGATGCGGTTCCATCACAATCTTGTGCATTGTTTACGGAACCAACACCGTTATCGAACGCCTTTTGAATTTTCTTCAGGTATACGAATAGTTACGGGTATGTAACAAACCGTCTTCCACCATAACGCACCATGCTGGGCGCGCCGTGTGTACCGGCCGTTTGTCGGTGCCGCAGCCATGTGCCAAACCCGTTGGGCCAAGCCAATAAGCCAAGCCGTGCACGCCGGCAAGCCTAGCCGTCGAACCAATCCGAGGAACCAATCCGAGGAACCGTGCAGATGAGCAGGTCAGATGAGCAGGTCAGCGGATTGAGACACCGCGCGTACGAACCGCGAATACTGGGGCAAGCACGAGCGCTCAGGCGAGAATGCCGTCGACGAATCCAGCGGCGTCGAACGGCGCAAGATCGTCGGGCCCCTCGCCCAGCCCGACCAGTTTCACCGGAACCCGCAGTTCCTTCTGCACGGAGATCACGATGCCGCCCTTGGCCGAGCCGTCGAGCTTGGACAATACCACGCCGGTGATGCCGATGGCCTCGGCGAAGACCTTGGCCTGCGCCATGCCGTTCTGGCCAGTGGTTGCATCGAGCACCAGCAGTACCTCGGCGACGGGCAGCACCTTCTCGGTCACACGACGGATCTTGCCCAGTTCGTCCATCAGATTCGCCTTGTTCTGCAACCGACCGGCGGTGTCGATGATCAGCACATCGGCATGAGCGGTTTTCGCCCGCTGCGCCGCCTCGAACGCGACCGAAGCCGGATCCGCACCGTCCTTGTCGGCGCGCACCACCGGAACATCGACCTTCGCGCCCCATGTTTCCAGCTGATCGGCGGCCGCTGCACGGAACGTGTCGGCGGCTCCCATGACCACGGACTTGCCCTCGGCGACGAAAAGCCTCGCGAGCTTGCCCGCCGTGGTGGTTTTGCCGGTGCCGTTCACCCCGACCATGATGATGACGCTGGGGGTTGGAGCGTCGGGCTTGTCGGCATTCAACCGCCGATCAGTTGCCGTGCCGACGAGGTCAAGCAGCTTCGAGCGCAACGCCTCCCTGACCTGCTCAGGATCGGACGTTCCGGTAATGCGCGCGTCGCTGCGCAACTGAGCGACGAGTTCCTCGCTGGCCTCGGCTCCGATGTCGGCGAGCAGCAGCGTGTCCTCCACGTCCTCCCAGTCGGATTCGGCCAGCTGATCCTTGGCCAGAATCGAGAACAGCGCGCGACCGAAGGCATTCGAGCTCTTCGCGAGTTTGGCCTTGAGCCGAACCAGCCGCGAGGCCGAAGACTCCGGAACCTCGCCTGCATGGCGCGCGGAAACCACGGCTTCGCTCGATGACAAAGACGTCTCGGCCTGGACCACTGGCGGCGCAGGCGTCGCACCCGAATCCGACGGCGACTTTGACTCCGACTTCGGCTTTGAGTCCGAATCCGAATCCGGCGTCAGTTCCGAAGGTGCCTTCGCAGTTGCGGCTTGAGCGGCGGCCGACTGCGCGTTCACCGACTGCGCGACAGCAGCCAGATCATGACGCGTCTTGGTCGTCGCACGCCGCCTGAGCAGCACCAGTACCGTTACGAGCACGACTAGTAGCACAACGGCCGTGATTACCACGCCGATTATCATGTTGGTATCCATGGTTCAAGCCTATGGTTTTCAACGGACAGCGCCACCTGTCGCCCTCGGCGCGTCACACCATGCGTGCGTCGTGCCCCAAATCCGCCTGCCCTATAGCAGCCAACCAGCTATTGTCGCGAACGATCGCATATGTTCTCCGCTGTTCTCCGCGCTGCGAAGTTGCCCGCCCGTGGGAGACTTGAACCATGACCAGTAGCGCAAGGATGACGTCGTATCAACGCCGAGAACAACTCATCGCCGTCGGGCGTTCGCTCTTCGCGGCAAAAGGCTTCGAGGCCGTCAGCGTCGAGGAGATCGCGGCCGTCGCCAAGGTGAGCAAGCCGATCGTCTACGAACACTTCGGCGGCAAGGAGGGACTGTATGCGGTCGTCGTCGACCGAGAGATGCGGGCGCTGACCGATGCGCTCGCCAGCGCGCTGGCCGACCCGGAGGCCCATCCACGTCAGATCGTGGAACGCACCGCGTTGGCTCTGCTGACCTATATCGAAGAGAACGCCGAAGGCTTCCACGTGCTGGTGCGAGATTCCCCCACCACGGACCCAGCGGGTTCGTTCAGCTCGTTGCTTGGCGATGTGAGCATGCGCGTCGAGGAAATCTTGGCCGACTCATTCAAAAAGCAGCATCTGCCCTCGCGTGGCGTGCCGTATTACGCACAGATGCTGGTGGGGCTCACCGTCTTCACTGGGCAATACTGGGCGGATCGGCGCAAGGTGAGCAAGGAACAACTCGCGGCGCATATCGTGAATCTCGCCTGGTACGGGCTTTCTCGGCTCCAGCCTAAGCCGGAGCTCCTGTTCGAAGGCGAACGCGCGAAAAGAGCCGAGCAGAAACGACTTGCGAAAGAGGCCAAGGAACGCAAAGCGCGCGAGGAGCACGAAGAACACGAGCGGGCTGAGGAGCAAAAGCGTCTGCAACGCGCCTCCCGGCAGGACCACGGCCAGGTCGATCACGCGTCAGATTCCGGCACATCGTCGTCGAGATTGGCATCGGAGCCGGAGTCTGTGTCCGCGTCCGCGTCGGAGTCGGCGTCTGGGACGGCAGATGGGACGAGGGCGGCGTCTGGGACGGCATCGACATCGGCATTGACCACTGAAGGCGACCCCGATACCGACGTTGACCACGGCTGCGAGGACGGCCCCGCCTCCGGCGCCGAGGACGGGAGCAACGCGGCCAAAGGCGCGATCGATGTCGACGCCAATCGCACGGATTCAACGGTTCCAGCGAACCCCGCAGATCTCAAGAGCTCGGCCAACGTCCCGGATTCTGCCGGCTCTACCGGTTCTATCGACGCTGACGACACCACTGTTCCTACCAACTCCACCGATTGAATCGACTTCACAGATCGAACCGATCCTACCGACGCCGCAGCCCCTACTAACCTACAAACGCTGCTGACTCTGCCGATCCCATGTGATCATGCCGATCCCGCTGACGACGCTGACTGTATTGACCTTATCAATCCCACAGATCGGACCGGCTCTATTGACGCTACCGATCAGACTGTCCTCACCGATTGTATTGACTCCACCGACCTCACAAATCGAGCAGATCGAATCGACGCCGCCGACCCTACCGATCCCATTGACGATGCCGTCGCTGCTGACGCCGCTGACCTCGCAAATCGAGAAAAACGGGACGACCCTACCGACCTCGCAAATCGAGAAAATCGAGCAGATCGAATCGATCCTAACGATCGGACATCGTGAACGAGTTTCTCATGAGATTGCTCGACGTATACAGCACCTGCGCCAACAACTCATTGGTCTGCGAACGCAGATAGTCGGCCATGGTCTCGTTGGACTGCTCAAGGATGTCCGGCACATGCTCGTCATGCCGTGAAATCACGTCGGTCTGCACCAGCAACCGGTCGCCGTAGGACAGGATGTTCTCGCGGAAATGCTCGATGGCGTTGCCGTTCTCCACGAAGTGCGGGTCGGCGATGGCCGCGATGATGCGATTCGTCCAATACCACGAGTCCGTGGTCACCTCCCCGGTGGTCTCGCTCAGATACTCCGGCGTCGTGCGCACATTGGCGTAGAACGGCGCGACCGACGTGAAGGGGTTCGAACCAAAGGACAGCCAGATCACGGCGCTATTGGCCGGTGGCTCATAGGGACGAATCTGCAGGATGCCGAGATGCCCGTTGCGATTGATGCCGATCGGGCGATACCGATGCCGCGACTCTTCGGTTCCGCGACTGCCATACACGTCGTAAGGCGTGTCCTCATAATGCGAACTCATGAGGAAATCGATGTCGCCGATGCTGATGGCGTTCTCCGGGCGACGGCACCACGGAATGTCCTCCGAAATCGGCGTGTACCGAGCCTGCGACGAATCCCAGTCATGGCTCGGGTTGAGATACCGCTGCATGTACCAGGCGCGGGGCGTGTTGTAGATATGGTCTTTCGCCGTCGCGGTGCCGAACATCCGCCGAGGATTGAGATGCCGACGATGCTCGGGGCTCTTGTCCATGCTGCGGTCGAGATGATGCGCTTGGATCCATGTGTCCAGATCTGCGCTGCACATATGCTGCCGTTGATCGCGCTGTTGCTGTTCAACCTGCTGCTGATCGCGATGCCTCCCGCCCAGCGCATCCTCGATGTCGAAATCGTCCAGTCCAAGCTGGTTGGGAATCGCGGCATAGCAATCGTCCGGCACGCGTTTGGCGATCCAGTGGTGGCCGCCAATGGTCTCGACGTACCACACCTCATTCACGTCGCTGATGCCGATGCCATTGGCCTCATATGTGCCATAGCGCTCCAGCAGACCTCCGAGCCGCAACACCGCCTCGCGCGCAGTGGAGACATAGGGCAGCACGAGGGTGATGAAGTCCTCCTCACCGATGCCGCCGGGCCGTTCGGGCACATAGTCGGCAGACTGGGCATCGCCGCTGGCGGGCTCGAGCTCCACCATGGGGTCCGCCGCGAGCACGCGCTCATTCACCGCGATGGTCTCGGTCGCGGTCATGGCCACGTTTCTCACGTTGATGCCGGCCTCGGCTAGAACGCCACGGTTGTTCAGGGCGTTCGGGGCGATGGAGTAGCGGCATGGGTCGTCGGGCAGATCCATCTCGACGTGGCTCAGCACGCTGCGATAATGTCGGGGCTGATTTTCGGGATTGACGGCGATGAAGCGCTTGGGATCATACTTGCCGTGACCGCTGTCATCGTTGCGCGCGATGATCGTCGAGCCGTCGTAGGTTGCCGATTTTCCAATCAAAATGGTGGTGCAAGACATGGCTCCTACTCTAGGCCCGGGGCGGACCCGCGAATGAGGACGAGTCGCGTCGATTGGCCGTCATCGGGGATACCCGCGTTCAGTGGGCGTTTTCATGCCAAAATTCCGGCTCCACCGCATTCTCGGGAAAATTCTTACTCACGGAATCGTTGAAAATCCGCCGATTCGAGAACTCTCCCACCGTGGCTTGGGCCGAGTGCTACTGAGCAAAACGCCCACTGAA
>CALNAE010000287.1 GCA_937874315.1 uncultured Bifidobacterium sp.
TCGTTGATGAACCGCTTCTCATGAACGCGGTCCTGGGTGACCCGCAACAAATCGGTGCCCTGAGGAACGCAGACCAAGTCACGCACCTTGTCGATGGCATCCGCATCGACGTTCTCAAATTCGTAGGTGAGCACATCGCTGCGCTCGGCAAGTTCATGAATGGCCTTGGCGTCATCGTAGGCAGCCACGATGTTGAAGTCGGCCACCTGCGCCGTCGGGCAGTCGTCGGTCGGGTCGAGCACGCCTACACGGAATCCGTGGTATTTCGCGCATATCGCCATCATCTGGCCCAGCTGACCGCCGCCAATGATGCCGATGGTCGCCCCGGGCATCAGCATGCTGGTCTTCCCGTGGGTCTCCTCATACAAGCTGGGCATTTGATTCCATGACCTTCCCCTTGAGTTCCTCACGATAGTCATGCAGGGCGTCGGCGAGACGCTGATCGCCGGTGCTTAGGATGCTGACCGCGAGCAAGCCGGCATTCGTGGCACCCGAATTACCTACGGCGGTGGTCGCCACGGGAATGCCCCCCGGCATCTGAACGATGGACAGCAGAGAATCCCAACCGGAAAGCGCGTGGGACCGCACCGGCACGCCGATCACCGGCAATGTGGTCTGCGCGGCGACCATGCCTGGCAGATGGGCGGCACCCCCTGCACCCGCGATAATGACCTTCAACCCGTTCTCGCGTGCGTGGGAGGCGAAATCGGCCATCAACTCCGGCGTGCGATGCGCGGAAATCACCCGCTTGAGATAAGAGACCCCGAACCGGTCGAGGATATCGCAAGCGTGTTTCATGGTCTCCCAATCGCTTGCCGAACCCATGATCACTGCTACTGACGCAACGCTATCTGCCATGCCGTACCTCCTGTTGGAACCATGATCAACTCTACGCAGCGGCAAGGAAAACGACACAGGCGCTCATAGCCGCACTGCGCTCAGGTGCGCACGGCGTTATAGACTGCACTGCGTTCTAAGTGCGCAACACGAGACTCAGGTGCGCACGGCGAGACTCAGGGGTGCAGCACGAGGTTGCCGAAGACGTCACCACGCTGCAGCCGCGCGAACGCCACGTCGGCATAATCGAAACCATAGCTACCGTCGAGCACCGGATGCAGATCGGCGTGGGCCACGAATCGCAGCAGCCGCGCGAAATCCTCGCGACTGCCCATGGTGTTGCCCTGAACGCGAATGTCCTGGAAGAATATCCTCGTCAACTCAGCCCCCGGCTGGTCTCCCGTGGTGGCGCCGCACACGACGACGGTACCGCCGGGACGAACCGACTTGATCGAATGCGACCACGTCGCCCGCCCGACCGATTCGATGACGGCATCGACCTTGTGAGGTACCCGTGCGCCGGGTTCACAGGCCGAATCGGCTCCCAAGGCAACGGCGCGTTCACGCCGCTCGACCGAACGAGACGTAACGAACACCTCGATTCCGGCGGCATGTGCAAGCTGGATCGCGGCGGTGGACACGCCGCCGCCCGCGCCCTGCACGAGGATGGTATCGCCGGGTTTGACACGCGCCGCGCTGAACAGCATGGCATAGGCGGTCAGCCAACTGGTCCCTAGTGCAGCGGCCTCCTCGTCGGTGAGATTCTCGGGTTTGGCGAACACGTTGGCACTGGGCACCGACACCTGCTCGGCCATGGTCCCCTGATATCTCTCGGAGAGGATAGAGCGGCGCTCCCCCGGCCCGACTCCCGCGCCGTCCGAGCCGATCACGGTATAGAGCACCACCGCGTCCCCGGCCTTCAGCCCGCGAGCGCCGGAGATATCGTCCTGCAATGCGCCCGCCGCATCGGTGCCAAGGATCATTGGTGTGGCCTTGGCATCAAGACCGACACCCTGCAGACTCCACAGATCATGATGATTCAGGCTGGCGGCGCTGACATCGATCGTCGACCAATAGGGTCGAGACGCCGGAACCGGCCGATCGCCCACCTCAAGCATGGTCAACGGCTGATCGGCGCTGACACCCTTGGCATACACCGCTTTCATGAACGACTCCTCGCTCTCTTCTTTGAT
>CALNAE010000288.1 GCA_937874315.1 uncultured Bifidobacterium sp.
ATTCTAAGTGGAAATTTATACCCTTCCCGGGTCAGTTCTCGGTGAAAATCAACAGCCGCTGCTTGCACTGATGCGAAACCAGATCGCAGCGGCAGAGCGGATGGGGGTTCGCGCCGCCACCATCAACTCTGACAACATGGATGACTGGACGGTAGTCGAGGGCAAGCTGGCCAAGGGAGAGATCGACATTCTCTTGATCTCGCCTGAGCGCCTGGCAAACGAGCGCTTCCGTACGCAGGTTCTGGCCGGCATTGCTGCACAGATCTCGATGCTGGTCATCGACGAGGCACATTGCATTTCCGATTGGGGCCACGACTTCCGTCCTCACTATCGCCTGTTGGAGCGGATCGTCAAAACGCTGCCGCCAAATCTTCGCTTGCTTGCCACCACGGCAACAGCGAATAACCGCGTGATGGAGGACCTTGCTGCCGTGCTTGGTCCGAAGCTGGAGGTCTCGCGTGGCGACTTGAATCGGACCTCGCTTTCCCTGCAAACGATCCGCCTACCCAGCCAAGCTGAGCGCCTTGCCTGGTTGGCAGAGCAACTGGCCACGCTGCAAGGCCACGGCATCATCTACACGCTGACGGTTCGCGATGCCAATCAAGTGGCGCAATGGCTGAAGACTCAAGGCTTCAACGTGGAAGCCTACACCGGTGAAACCGGTGACCGCCGAGAACAGCTTGAACAAGCGCTGCTCAATAACCAAGTTAAAGCGCTGGTTGCCACAACGGCACTTGGCATGGGTTACGACAAGCCGGATCTGGCGTTTGTCATCCACTACCAAATGCCGGGATCGGTCGTCGCCTACTACCAGCAGGTTGGTCGCGCGGGACGCGCACTGGACTCCGCCTATGGAGTACTCCTCAGCGGTCAGGAAGAGTCTGACATCACTGACTGGTTTATCCGGAGCGCCTTCCCGACCCGACAGGAAGTTGCCAATGTCCTTGGGGCTCTTGAAGAAGAGCCCAATGGCTTGTCCGTTCCGGAGCTGCTAAGCCGAGTCAATTTGAGCAAAGGACGTGTCGACAAGACGATTGCATTGCTTTCCCTTGAAGCGCCGGCGCCCATCGCCAAGCAAGGCAGCAAGTGGCAGCTCACGGCGGCAACGCTGAGTGAAGCGTTCTGGGATCGAGCGGAACGCCTCACCGCGCTGCGGCGAGACGAGCACCAGCAGATGCAGGATTACGTCAGCCTGCCGTTTGGTGAGCACATGGGCTTTTTGATTGATGCGCTCGACGGCGATCCAAGTGTTGTCACAGAACCTGCCTTACCGCCGTTGCCTACAGCACTGAATAGCGAACTGGTTAAAGCCGCCGTCGAATTTCTCCGTCGCACCAGCTTGCCTATCGAGCCGCGCAAGAAATGGCCCGATGGTGGAATGCCCCAGTACGGCGTCAAAGGATTCATCGCCCCTGCCCATCAGGCTGAATCCGGCAAGGCGCTATGCGTCTGGGGCGATGGCGGTTGGGGTGGTTTGGTTCGACAGGGAAAGTACTGCGACGGCCACTTTTCCGATGATCTCGTTGCTGCGTGTGTGAAGATGATTCATGAGTGGAATCCGCGACCGAGCCCGACCTGGGTGACCTGCGTTCCTTCGCTCCGGCATCCCGAATTGGTACCGAATTTCGCGCAACGCTTGGCTGCTGCGCTGGATCTGCCGTTTCACATGGTCATCGCAAAAACAGACGCAAGACCCGAACAGAAAACGATGGCAAACAGTACACAACAGGCGCGCAACATTGATGGTTCGCTCGCACTCAATGGCCTGCCCATTTCTCCTGGACCGGTCCTCCTGATTGATGACATGGTCGACTCGCGCTGGACACTGACGGTGGCTGCATGGCTGCTGCGCAAAAACGGTAGTGGCGCAGTTTGGCCGATGGCCCTTTCACAGACGGGGTACAACGAATGACGCCAGTCCTCTCACCCAATACGCAGGCGATCCTGCTGCTGACGGCGCCGCTCATTGCCGGACGACGCACTGCGTCATCGGATATGCTCTCGCCGGGTGAATACAAACGTCTCGCGCGCCATTTGCACGAGATCCAGCGTCAGCCTGCGGATCTGCTCTCGCCGGATGCCGCTGATATCCTGCGCGCGTGCCAACCAGTGATTGCCGAGGGTCGCCTGCAGAAATTACTGGGGCGCGGATTCCTACTGGGCCAAGTGATTGAGCGCTGGCAGGCACGCGCCATCTGGGTCGTCAGTCGAGCCGACGCAGAGTACCCCCGCCGTCTGAAGGCTCGCCTGCGCGAAGACGCCCCGGCAGTGCTCTACGGCTGTGGCGATACGGCTTTGCTCGAAACTGGCGGGCTTGCCGTCGTTGGATCGCGCCATGTGGACGACGCCCTCATAGACTACACCATGGCAGTTGGCCGGCTGGCTGCTCGGGCAGGTAGAATGCTTGTCTCCGGTGGCGCCAAGGGTATCGATCAGGCCGCCATGCGGGGTGCGCTCGAGGGTGGTGGAAAAGTTTGCGGCGTGCTGGCGGACAGCTTGGAAAAGACCACCATGAACCGCGAGCATCGCAATCTGCTGCTCGATGGGCAACTGGTGCTGATTTCGCCCTACGATCCGAGTGCCGGGTTCAATGTCGGCAACGCCATGCAGCGGAACAAGCTGATTTACGCATTGGCAGACACCTCACTGGTGGTCAGTTCCGACTTCAACAAAGGAGGCACTTGGGCAGGTGCTGTCGAGCAGCTCGGTAAACTCAAGTTCGTCCCAGTCTTCATTCGATCGATGGGCAAGTCTTCAGCCGGATTGGATGGTTTGCGAAAGAAAGGCGCACTTCCCTGGCCGAACCCGCAAGACGTGGATTCGTTCGAGGACGTGTTCAACGTGGCGATGCCAACGTCGACAGCATCTCCACAGGTTGGTTTTGCGCTGTTTTCGAATGAAGAGCCAACGTCGGCTGATGCCAAGCCAAGAGCGCCGGTGCCACGCGATGCCGAGTTAGCGCTCCAGGCCGAGAGCGAGCCATCGGCGCCGGTAGACGTCGTCTCCGATGAGCAGCCACCCGTTGAGGCATCGGAAGAATTTCCGCCAGTCACATCAGAGGCCGTAGCGCCAATAGACGAAGGCAGGGAATCTCCGCAGCCAGAATCGGCCCCTGCCGAAGCGCTCTTCGCTGCCGTGCGTGCAGCGATTCAGCAAGTTTTGAGTGCGCCGATGAAGGATACCGAAGTGGCAGCCGCGCTGGACGTATCTAATGCGCAGGCAAAGGCATGGTTGCAGCGCCTGGTCGACGAAGGCGTATTGGAAAAGCAGAAGAAGCCTGTGGGCTACATCGTCAAGCAAAAGAGGCTGTTCGAGTAACTGATGAAGACCAAACAAGAATACAA
>CALNAE010000289.1 GCA_937874315.1 uncultured Bifidobacterium sp.
CGCGCATCGGCATCTCGAAGGCGGTGGATCGCCGCCGGAGATACGTTATTGCCGGGAACCCGTATCTTTCGCAAGGCGCGGGGGTTGCTCAGCGCTGATCACTGGGTTTCTCGGTGTTTCTCGGTGTCGCTCGGCATCTGTGACGTCGCTCGGCATAAACCGCTCAGCCGCGATGGATTCGTGTGTCGCCGCCATCAAGATGAATGGTCCCGTCGGCGACATTGTTCGATCCGATGATCTGCTGATCATACGTCGCGATGAACATCGTTGAGTAATGATGTAGCCACTGCAACGCAAGACGTACCGGGGTCCCCTCGAACTTGTTGCCACTCACCACGACCTGCGTCACCGATTCGCCGGGAACGCTCACGCTGTTGGCCTCGCGGTACAGAGCAAACGCCCCTCGATTCGGGGCGAACCGTTTGAACACGTTGTCGGTGATGGTGATGCCGTGCCATTCCTTCGGCTTGACCATACGCCATGAACGCGCGTAGAGCGCCACCGCCCACGACGGTTGCGGGGTCTCTCCGGTCCATACGAAGGTGTTGTGATCGATGGTGATGTTATCGGCCGCGTCGAAATGAATCACCGCGCTGTTCTCCGTGCCCGCGCCCTCGTAGGAGACCGGGTCCTCCACGTAATTGTCCTTGAAGACGCCGTAGCGGATGTAACTGCTGTCGCTGGGCGTGGGCGCGTAGGCCATATGGGTGCCGAACGGCGCGGGGGCCGGCAGAATGAGCTTGCCGCGGTTGTCTCGCAACGGCAGGAAATCGTTGTGTTCAATGGTCATATGCGTGGTCGGCAGATTGTTGAGCACGGTGTCGGGGTCGTTGTATCCCGTGGCGCCAAGCGCGGCCACATCCATCTGGAATACCTCTTTGAACGTCTGCCCCTGGTCGGCCGAACCGATCACCGTGCTGTTGCGCACCGTGACGTTCGTGCTGCCGTCGACATCGAGCAGATGGCTGAGATGACCCTGGATCATCTTGAACGTGCACCCGTCGAAGGTGATGTTGCTGGCGTGAATGATCGACTGGAAGATCGGCTGAATCGGCGTTCTGTTCGCATAGCGGCCTTGGAAATACATGTTCTTCCACGTGACGTCATGCATGCCGTCGTACCCACGCGCCCGCCCCGTCGGGTACCAGATCACCAACCGCCCGACATGGTGCGTTGGCTGCTGAATGAAGGTCTTCGATGCCACGCCGAGCATGGTGACGTTGCTGGCCATGCGGATGACCCCGGTGAAGGAGAAATGTCCCGTGGGGAAGGAGATCGTCTTGTGAACCGTGGTCGGCAGCAGCGCCAGAATCGTGTTGAGCCGTCGGGTGTTGTCGGTGGTGTTGATGGTCTTGGTGGTTTTGTCGGCCTTGTTGTTGTAGGCGCTGTCGCTCACCAATCCGGCATCGGCCGCGTTGATGACGTGCTGATCGTTGACATATGGCGTTCCGAGCACCACGGTCGGTCGGTGACGCAGCAGAATGCGGATGGCGGCGCTGGGGCCAGTGATGATGCGCTGCTGGTTGTTGCCAAAGATGGAGCCCACGCGGATCTGCGCGCCGGGCAAGGTCAGCGTGGCCGCCTGTTCGGATCCGGTCGTCCAACACACATACTTATCGGTGCTGCCTGCCTTGACGATGCGCACGACATGGTCGTCGTCGCGCTTGTTCGGCAGTTGCACCTCGCCGACGGGATGATAGCCGTTCTCCCGCTCCAATAGCGCCGGGATCGCCGCATGCGCGGTGTATTTGAGCTTGCTGCTGTAGAGGGCCTTCGCGCGTTTGACCATACTCGTGCGGTTGATTGCAATTGCCGCCGGGACGGCGCAGGCCACGATGACGACAATGCAGACGATCTGACGAATGAGGTAGTTGTGGGGCAGCGCGTGGGCGGGTGAGGGATGGCCGTTGCTGTTTCCTGGGTGGTTG
>CALNAE010000290.1 GCA_937874315.1 uncultured Bifidobacterium sp.
TCACATCTACGAATTGAGCACTCAGACCGACTCCGGCCCGAAAATCCGCCCACTACAGCGGAATGGGACGCAGCCCTGCAGTCCCGCAGCCCTGCAGTCCCGCAGCCCTGCAGTCCCGCAGCCCTGCAGTCCCGCAGTCCCGCAGTCCCGCAGTCCCGCAGTCCCGCAGTCCCGCAGTCCTGCAATCCCTCAATCCAGCAATCCAGCGAGCAAAGTCCACTACTTTTTCGGCGTATACAGTTCCGTGTTGAGCTCTTTCTCGAAGACCCGCACGATCTTCGGCCGCACCACCTTCAGTGACGGTGTCAGACAGCCGTTTTCCTGGGTAAGATGTGCCGGTAGCACCACGAATTTGCGCACCGACTCCGCGCGCGAAACTGTTTCGTTCGCCTGATCGACAAACCGCTGGATCTCTTCGTGCACCTGGGGGAGCGCTGAGGCCTCTTCGAGGCTCATGTCGGCCGCTAGTTTCCGCGTCGGCAGCCACTGCGCCAACGACTCCTCGTCAAGGGTGATCAGGGCCCCGATGAATGGCCGGCCATCGCCGACGACCACTGCGTGTTCAACGATTGGGCAGGACGCAATGGTCTGCTCTAACGGGATCGGTGAGACGTTCTTGCCACCCGCGGTGATGATGATGTCCTTTTTCCGTCCGGTGATCCGCAGCCGCCCATCGTCATCCAAAGACCCCAAATCCCCGGTGCGTAACCAACCGTCATCGGTGAAGGCATCCTTGGTTTCCTCGGGTCGGTTGATGTAGCCGACGAAAACGTTGTCTCCCTTGAGCTGGATCTCCCCATCGGCGGCGATACGCACCGATGCCCCCGGTGCCGCCTGACCGACGGTGCCGATCACGGTGTCATTCGCGCGAGTGACGGTAAACGGTGCCGCGGTTTCGGTAAGCCCATATCCTTGAATCATCCTGAGCCCGATACCGGCGAAGAATCGCGCCAGATCCTCGCTCAACGGCGCTCCGCCGCAGGCGATGAACCGGATATTCGGCCCGAGTGCGCTGCGCACCGCCCGATAGACGCTCGCTTCATAGGCGGCATGTCGCGCCCGTTGAGCAGCTGTCGGCTTGTCCCCAGCCTCCACGATACGCGACCATTCGCGCGCGGACTTGACTGCCTTGGCGAACAGGCGTCCGCGCATGCCGGTTCCTGCCAGATGCGAGGCGGCGTTGTATACCTTCTCGAACACGCGTGGCACGCCCAGCAGATACGTCGGCCTGAAGCGGCGGATGTCGTGCAGCAGCGTCGAGGTATCCGGCAGATATCCGACCACGCCGTCATCGGTACCGATGGAGCAGTATTGGATGAATCGAGCAAAGCAATGCGCGAGCGGCAGGAACAGCAGCAGCCGCGGGTGATTGTCGCAGATCATTTCGGGAAGTCCCACGAATCCTGCGCGCACGATGCTTAAGAAGTTTCGGTGCGTCAATTCCACGCCTTTGGGAGCACCCGTGGAGCCCGAGGTATACACGATGGTGGCCACGTCATCGGCGCGAACGGCTGCGATACGCGCCTCGAGTTCCGCGTCGGCCACGGCGATGCCCAGACCTTCCAACACTCCAAGGGCGTTGGCATCGAACATGAGCGTGCGTTGCAGCGTGGGGCAATGGGAGGCCACGCTGGCGACGCGGTCATAGCGTTCGCGGTTGTCCACGAACGCGAGTTTGACCTGTGCGTCGATGAAGATGCGCTCGGCCTGCGCGGCGGAATCCGTGTCGTAGATGGGCACGCTGATCGCCCCGACGGCGGCCAGCGCAAAGTCCATGATGCCCCATTCGTAACGCGTGGAGGAAAAGATGGTGACTGCGTCGCCTCGTTCGATGCCTAGGGCCATCAGGCCTTTGGCGGCGGTGATGACGGCCTCGTGGAATTCGCGCGTGGTGATGTTCTCCCACGTTCCTGCGGCCACTTTGCGGGCGGCGATAACCGACTCATCGCCGCTACGGCGGATGCGTTCGATCAACAGCGAATACAAACTGTCGTCATCATTGACGACGACGGTTCCCGGGGCGGTGTATTCGGTGAGCATAACGTGTGTTCCTTAGAGCTTGGTTGTTGTGGTCGTTACGATTGTTGCGATTGTCACGCGGCAACGGGGTGCGCCGTGTAGAAGGGCATCAGGCCGATATCGCATATTTTACCGTAATACGTCGATGGAGTTCAGCAATGTGAAGAGGCATAATTTTTCGCTGTTTCCTTGGAGATTGTCGACAACCATCCGTTTCATCGTCGCATGAATTCAATAGGAATCGCGCTAGCCGTGGACCACTCCATCCATTATCGTTACAGGTGATTTGGTTCGTGAGAAGAGGTGGAGCATGTTCGATACGCGGCTGTTGTCTCTGGTCCCCGGCGTGCGGCGTCTGGTGGTGGGCAAAGTCGTCAGCCTTTGGGTGTCGTTGCTGATGGACATCGCATTCGTATTCACCCTGGTCGGGCTGCTGGGCGTCGTGTTCGCGCATGTCGAGCCGCTCGCGCTGGTCGCCTGCGCCCGCCAAAGCAGTCTTTCCGCCTGCTTGGATACCGCGCATGCCAAGGCGTTGGCTTCCTATATTCCCACCGGCACCTTCCAGATCGACACCATGCGCATCGGTGAGTTCGTCTTCGTCTTCGTGCTGATGATCGTCTGCAAGTACGCCGCCACCGTCATGGCCGCTCATTTCGGCAATCTCGCCGCGCAGCGTGTCAAACTCGTCCTGCGTGAGCGACTGTATGCCAAGATCCTCAGACTCGGCCCGTCCTACGCGCAGCGCGTGCGCACTGCCGACTTGGTGCAGTCGGCCGGTGAAGGCATCGAACAGCTGCAGAGTTTCTTCGAGCTGTTCCTGCCGCAGCTCATATTCGCGGTGCTCGCTCCGGTGACGCTGTTCTTCGTATTGCTCCCGGTGAATGCCCTTTCGGCGGTGGTGCTGCTGGTCTGCGCTCCGCTGATCGTCGTCATCACCGGCATGGTGTCCATGAGTGCCTCGCGTACGTTCGGCAAGTATTGGGGAACATACACCGACATGGGCTCGGCGTTCCTCGACAATCTTCAGGGTCTTGAAACGCTGAAGACCTTTGATGCCGACCAGCGGGCCGCGGATCGCATGGATGAGAAGGCGGAGCGGTTCCGCGTTTCGACCATGCGCGTACTGCAGATCCAGCTCCGTTCCTTGTGCGCCATGGACGTGGTGGCCTACGGTGGTGCCGCCGCTGGCATCGCCGTCGCTATCTGGCAGTTCGCCTTCGGCCGCATCTGGCTGCCGGATGCCATGATCATCGTGCTGCTGTCGGTCAGCTTCTTCCTGCCGTTACGGCAGTTGGGTTCCTACTTCCACGTCGCCATGAACGGCATGACCTCCTCGCGCCGCGTGTTCGCATTGTTGGATTCCCCTGAGCCCGAGCGCGGCACGGCCATCATGCCCGCCGATGCGGGTTCCATATCGTTGTCATTCGAACATGTCGGATATCGGTATACCGCACAATCCGCTGCGACGGATACGGCCGACGCGCAGGCCCCAGCAAGTACGGCTAAGCCCTTGCCCAAGTCTGAGGCCGCGGCTGGAACTGTGCCTGCGGCTGGAACCGCAACTGCGCCTACATCGACCGACGCCCTGACCGATGTTTCTTTCCTAGCCCCAGCCGGTTCGCTCACCGCCATCGTCGGTGCAAGCGGTTCTGGAAAATCCACCACGGCGGCGCTCGTCGCCGGCGAGCTGACGGGGTATCGGGGCGCGATAATCCTGCAATATCAGCGTCTGACTGGTAAGGGCACCGTCGAACTCGCCGACCTGACCCAGGAATCGCTTACCTCGCTGGTCACTCTGGTGAGCACGCAAAGCTATCTATTGCAGGGCACACTGCGCGAGAATCTGCTCATGGCCGATCAGGACGCCAGCGACAGCGACATGTGGATCGCCCTCAAACGTGCCCGCATCGATGGCTTCGTCTACCGGCAGACCAAAGGTCTGGACATGCGGATCGAGCAGGGGGCCGCGAATCTTTCGGGGGGGCAGCGTCAGCGATTGTGCGTGGCACGAGCATTGCTGCATGATACGCCGATCTACCTGTTTGATGAGGCGACCAGCAGCGTTGACGCTCGCAGTGAGGAACTCATCGTGAACACCATTCGAGAGCTTGCCCAGACGCATACGGTGCTGATGATCACGCACCGGCTCGTCGATGCCGTGCACGCCGATCGCATCCTGGTGATGGAGCATGGCCATCTCGTCGAATCCGGCGAGCACGAGTCGTTGATTTCGAGGAATGGCATCTACGCCTCGATGTTCCGCGCGCAGCAGAGCGAGGGGATGATTGCCCAGCATCGAAAGCGCATGAACAACGAGCATTATCTCCATTCCAAGCAGCCTCACCAGTCCGCCGTCATGGCCAGCCCCTCCTTGGCGACCATAGTCAGGAAGTCCGAACATGCGGCCGCCCAGGCGGCTGCAGCAGCGACTGCCCAGTCAACCTCAGCCGCAACTTCAGCCGTGACCGGGACCTCGGCCGCCACAGCCGAAGCATCCGTCGCAAGCGTCGATGCCGCAGTTGCCGGTCGGGTGCCTGCCGCCGAGACCCATGTCGTTACGCCTTCGACGCACGGCACCGTAGCCGGTGCAAACACGGGTACGAGCACAGACACGGGCGCTGACGCGAGTACAAACAGGAATACGAGCGTGAGCATGAGCGCTGACGCGAACACGAGCGTCGGCACTTCGTCCGCCGGCACGTTCGCGCTTGTCCGTCGACTGTTGTCCACCGTCGACAAGCTGACGCCGTTGATGGTATCGGCGTGTCTGTTCGGCGTGATTGGACAGCTATGCGCCGCGCTGATGCCGGTGTGCGCGGTGTTTGCGTTATTCGCCCAGCTTGATCGCCCGATCTGGGGCGTCGGCGTGGAACCAGCGGTCATCGCCTTGGTGGTGTGCGCGCTTCTGCTCGGCGTCGCACGGTACGCCGAGCAGTTCATGAATCACAATGTTGCCTTCCGTCTGCTCGCGCTGTTCCGTGCCCGCGTGTTCGCGGCTCTGCGCAGGCTCGCTCCCGCCAAACTCGTCGGCAAGGGCAAGGGTGATCTCATCGCGCTTGTGACCACCGACGTTGAGCTGCTGGAGATCTTCTTCGCACACACCATTTCCCCCGTCGTCATAGCGGTCGTGACCACGATCGTGTTCGCACTGGTGGTCGGCTTCATGAGTCCGTGGTTCGCGTTGCTTATCGTGGTGGCGCACGTGTCGTTGGGTGTGGTGCTGCCGAAGTTGTTCGCATGGTATGTGCGTGATATCGGTCCGCGGTTGCGCAAAGAGTCCTCGCAACTCGATGACGCGATGCTGGATGATATGCATGGCATCGGCGAGATCATCCGTTATGGACGCGGCGATGAGCGTCGCGCGCGGATAGCCGAACGGACCGAGTCGTTGCATGCGCTGCAATCGAAATTAAGCCGGCGCAACAGCCGTTTCAACGGATTCGCCGGCATTCTCGTCATGCTGACCACGATCGTCGGCGCCGTGCTGGCCTTGGCGGTCGGTCAACCAGCGCCAGCGGATATCGGGCCGGTCATCGCAGCTTTCGCGCTGGTCGCAAGCTCCTTTGGACCGGTGCTCGCATTGAGCGCGCTGCCCTCGAATCTGACGCAGACCTTCGCCGCCGCAAGGCGGTTGTTCTCGCTGATGGACGAGAGTCCGGCCGTTGTTGAGCAAGGCAGCGCGAAGCCGCAGTATCATGGCATGGCTCTGCATCGGGTCGAGTTTTCGTATCCCGACGCCAACTATCCGGTGCTCCGCAACTACTCGCTCGCCGTGCCACAACTTGGCATCCTTGGCATTCAGGGGCATTCCGGTCGGGGCAAATCGACGATCCTGCGGCTGCTGATGCGCTATTGGGATCCGCAGGCGGGCAGGGTTACTTTCTCGGGAGCCGAGATGCCCACGGTTGATGCCCGGTATCGCCGCCGTGCGCAGACCCTGATGAGTCAGGAGACCTATTTGTTCGACGGCACCATCCGCGAGAATCTACTCATGGCCGTGCCGGACGACGGTGCATCTGCGCGCGATGCCGCTGCTGCGACAGGAAGTGCGAACGCCGCGCGGGTCACCGACGACGATCTCAAAGAGGCGCTTCGTCAGGCGTCGGCGCTTGAGCTGGTCGACAATCTTCCGCAGGGGCTGGACACCCAGGTGGGGGAACTCGGCGGCAGGCTGTCCGCCGGAGAGCGCCAGCGTATCGGTCTGGCCCGAGTCTTCCTGCGCGGCGCGCGGGTCGCGCTGTTCGACGAGCCCACGAGTCGCGTGGATGCCCTGAACGAGGCCGTTATACTCCGCTCCATCAGCGCTCTCGCCGACCACGGCACCGCCGTCGTGCTTGTCTCTCACCGTCATCAGACCATGCAGATCGCCGACGCCGTCATACAGATGTGAACATGCGGGTGCGAGGCATCCGACTCGAAGCAACCACCTGTGGGCGGAAGATTGGCATGTTGAGTTTGAGGCGACCGCGGACAGCCACGTTCTACGCCGTCCACGGTCGCATCTCGCAATGAGAGCGCTACATCTGACGTCGATATAGGCTCTGACTCTTTGCGAGATAGTATGTTTCCCCATCTGCCGTCATGTTGCGTCAAGTGGTGGGTCTCATCGCCGAAATTTTAGGCGATTCACACTGAATTGACATGGTATACCGGAGGACCTATTATTAGGCAATAGGTACACAGTTGAATCAAATGAAGGAGTGTTGATGCTCTCCTTTGATTTAAGTGAGCCTAGTAGTTGAGTTTCCTGTTCAACAAAGAAGTTCAAGGAGGAACACATGAGAACAAGTGCGAAGATTTTGACGATGGTTGCTGCTGCATCGTTGTTGCTACCTTTGACAGCGTGCGGAAGCGGTACCGACAGCTCGGGGAAGACGACACTGTCGTTCTTCTCCAATAATTCACAGGATGCATACAAGAAAGTTATTGCTGCGTTTGAGAAACAGAATCCCAACATTACCATCGATTTCAGCACAACCACTGGTTCTCAGAATGGCTATCAGCAGACGCTACAGACTAGGATTGCTGGACGTAAGCTTGCCGACGTCTACATGGTTCCTCCGGAGGCCTTGTCTGATCTGGTCAAGGCCCATGTTGCAAAAGATCTGAGTAATGAAAGCTTCATGTCTAAAATAGGGACAAACGCCAAAAAATCGTATACGGTGGACGGCAAGATTTATGGCATGTCAGTGAGTGCCTGGTCTAATGCTTTTGCTTATAACAAGGACTTGCTTGCAAAAGTCGGATACAGCGCGATTCCGTCAACTTGGGATGAGTTTCTGACGATGTGCAAGAAGCTCAAAGCTGCAGGAATTACACCGTATCTTGAACCCAAGGATGGTCTTGCGGACCCAGTCGAAGGTTGGATCGGCTATGACAGCACTAAGCAAAGTTCAGCACTTGACGCGCAGATCAGTAGTGGCAAGAAGACTTTTGAGAGTGTATACACGAAGTATTACACAGAGTGGGACAAACTCATCAAGCAAGGTGTGATGAGCTCTGACGTCTCAGGTCTGAGTGGCGATCAGGTTTTGTCTGAATTCACATCCGGGCGGCTCGCTGTGATGCCTTCGGGTTCTTGGTATATCACGAACTACAATCAGGCCGGCATCAACTACGGATATGGGCAGATTCCGATGCTGCAGAAGGGTGACACTCCTTACGCTCCTGGCTATGCCGACCCTGCCTTTGGCATCAATGCGAGCATCAACGGCAAGCAGCTGGCGGCAGCAGAAAAGTTCCTTACCTTTATTTCCTCGGATGATGGATTGAAATTGTATCAGGAAGGGACTGGGCTGATCCCCAATGTAACGGGGTACAAGCCAACGATCGACAAGCATTTCCAGAAGGCGTATGACCTGTATATCGCAACCGGTCATGTCTATCTCAACTCGGCGCACTGGGCCAAAGGTGCGCAGGCTCTCCGATCCGAGACCTTCACGCAGCTTCAGCAGGTCGCTTTGGGAACGATCACCCCCGATCAAGCTGCAAAGAACCTCGATACCAAACTCCAGACTTTGTCCTGAGTCCGGTTCATACAAGCACAACAAGCGTTTCACTCGCGCCGCAGTCGACTGCACATCCCGAACTGGTGCTCTCGTTATGCGGCGCGTTGATGACAACGCCATGGCGAAAAGCGTGGTGATATGACTAGTACTGTTATCCAAGGCGGGCTTTCCGCTGCGGTAAGTATGGAACAGAAACATGAAAGAGAACGTCGTCGAAGAAATACGATGGAGAATTTTGCCTCGGCTCGTTTTCTTTTGCCGATCATGGCCATTTTTGTGGTTATTGTATTCATTCCCTTCATGGAAAGCATAGTATTCAGCTTCACAGATTATTCAGGATACAATTTCGCTCAGGCGAAGTTTGTTGGCTGGGCCAACTATCTGCAGTGCTTTAGGGATCCGACATTGCTTGCAGGTCTGGGTTTTACTCTGTTATACACGATTGCGACCACGGTGTTCATCACGATCATTGCGTTGCCATTGGCTGTGGTGCTCAACAGGAAGTTCTTCGGGCGGAACTTTGCTCGTTCGTTGTTCTTCTTCTTTTCGGTCCCGAGCATGGCTGTGTTGGGTCTGGTTTGGCAATATATTTTTTCCCCGCTCAGTTCCGGCGTGGTAAATCATCTTCTAGGGGAGATCGGTGTGGCGCCTATCCCTTGGTTGTCAAATGTCGAGTTAGCGAAGTTCTGCGTGATTTTCGTGGCGGTGTGGGGCCAAGTTGGTTGGCATGCCACCTTATATCTGGCGTATTTGCAAGCAATACCTTCAGATCTCTATGAGCAGGCGTCCGTTGACGGTGCTACGCGTCGGCAACAGTTCCTCCACATTACGTTGCCTGAGATGGTTCCAGCCATGGGGGTTAGCATCTTTATGTTGTTGACTGGTGGTCTGAAAGTGTACGACTTGCCGTACGGTCTGACCAGTGGCGGTCCAGGCTACGCCACGTACACCGTCACGCAGTCAATCATCCTGACCGGCATTGGTTCAAGTCGTTATGGAGTTGGTTCCGCCTTAGGTGTGTTGTTCTTTATGTGCTGTGCGGTGTTGGTCATGCTGCAACAGATTGCCACACGAACGATTGAAAAGAGGATCTCATGACTTTGAAAACTCGTGAACGAATCGGCTCTGTCATGCGTTCGGTGCTTGTCATTGCTATAGCTTTGATTTGCGCGTTGCCACTGTATGTCATCGTGATCAACACATTCAAGAACAACGGCGAAATGTCTATGGACCCGGTAGGGCTTCCAACGCATTGGTCGTTTGAAAACTACCAGTATGCGTTGCAGAACCTGCCAATTGCGAATGCTTTCAAGAACACGATTATCGTAACGGTATTTGGTGTGGGAATCCAAGTGTTCATCGGAGCGCTTGCGGCCTATGGCATGGTATTGAAGAAGAGCCGTTTTACATCGGTCATCGGCGTTCTCCTGATGATCTCATTCCTCATTCCAGGGCAGACTCTGCTGATTCCGCAGTACCGTCTCGAGGCTCAGTTCGGTCTAGTAGATTCTCTATTGGGACTCATCGTGTTGTACACAGGCGGGGCCACTTTCTGTTATTTCCTCATTGTGCAGTATATGCGAGGTCTTCCTTATGAGATGATCGAAGCCGCTCGTATTGATGGTGCGGGTCCGTTCCGAATTTTCTGGACGATAGTACTGCCACTTATCCGGCCTATCTTAGTGACTGTTACGGTTTTTCAAATCATGTGGACTTGGAACGACTTCATGACACCAAATGTGTACATCTCTTCGACGAGTAAGCAGACCATCGTGCTGCAGGTGTTCAATGCGATGAGCCAGTTTACTACGAACTGGCCTCTATTCATGTCGATTACGACTATCGCGTTGATCCCTGTGTTCCTTTTCTTCATTTTCTGCCAGAAATGGATTGTAGCTGGGTTGGTGGCCGGTTCCGTCAAAGGCTGATGTGCTTTGGTCATGTCCGTTTAGAGAGTGCTGTTGGGAGTAAGTAATGAACTATGAGGTCGAGCTAAGGCTCAAAACCAAGGCCCCGGCATATGAGATTCCAATTGTTAGGACAGGTGCATGTCGTGATCCCCAAGGTCATGTGCTTGGGGCCACCAATGCATATCTAACAATGGACGGGATACCTTGGCAACCTATTGCTGGCGAATGTCATTTCTCACGATTAAACGAAGCAGCATGGGATGTCGAACTCGGAAAGATAGCTGCGGGCGGTATCAATACGGTGTCGACGTATGTATTCTGGAACCATCACGAAAGTCGTGAGGGGACTTGGGATTTCAAGGACGGTCGTAATCTGCGCCGTTTTCTGACGTTGTGCTCCAGTCATGGTCTATTTGCGATCGTGAGAATTGGGCCTTTTTGCCATGCTGAGGTGCGTAATGGTGGGTTGCCGGATTGGATGTATGGCAAACCCTATGAGGTCCGCTCACTAGATGATGGCTTCCTTCGTCAGGTGAGAATATGGTATCGGAGACTGGCTGTTGAGATGGCAGGACTGTATTTCAAGGATGGTGGTCCAGTTTTTGCGGTACAGCTCGATAACGAATACATGAGTTCTTCCTCACCTTGGGCCTTGACACAGTCCACGTCGCGTGCGTGGATCCCATCTGGGAAAGATGGCATCGCCTATCTTCGTGCGCTTCGGGATATCGCAGTCGATGAGGGAATCGACGTCCCGTTGTTCACTTGCACGGGATGGGGGTCTCCCGTTCCGAACGACATGTTTCCGTTGTGGGGTGGATATGCCTACCGGCCATGGTTGTTCTATGACGGTCCTAGTGCGCATCCAGTTACTGACGAGTATCTGTATCGTGATTACCGCAGTATATCGGTTGTTCGGAATGCTGATTTCGATCCCCCTTATGATCCACGTACCAGACCGTATGCCTGCTGCGAAATGGGTGGCGGCATGTTTAATGCCTACAATTATCGTTTCGTGTTACCGATGGCATCGGTTGATGCGATGGCAAACATCAAATTGGGATCAGGTTGTAATCTGCTGGGATATTACATGTATCACGGCGGCAACAATCCAGTGTCCTCTGACGGGACATATCTCAACGAGGAACAGGTTCCTAAACGTTCCTATGATTTTCAGGCTCCTATTGGTTCGTGCGGACAGATCCGTGAGTCGTATCGGCGTCTTAAAACCCTGCATCAATTTATCAAGACATTCGGTCGTGATATCACAGTGATGTCTACGGTTTTGCCAGCTGGACAGTCCACAATAGCCCCCGGAGACGGCGTACCACTGCGGTTTGCAGTTCGAACTGATGGGCGCGCGGGATTCGTTTTCCTCAATAACTTTCAAGACCATTGTCCGTTGCCTGTTCGGAACAATGAGTCGATTCAAATCAATTTGGCTTCTGGTGAGCATATCGATTTCGATAGGATTGGTCTCGCTGCCGACGAGAATTGTATTCTGCCGTTCCATATGAATCTTGATGGCATTGATCTGATTGCTGCGACGGCTCAGCCGGTGACATATATTGATGCGCCGAGTGTCAACGGGCGTTCCTTCGTGTTCATGAGACCTGACGGTATGAGCAGCAGTGCATTCATATTCCCTCAAGGAACCCTGTGCAATGGTGTGATAAGGAATCGATTTGAGGTGGGCAATGGTGATTTTGAACGGTTCACTGTTGATGATGCACAAGGTCATACCGTTGAGATCATCTGTGTGAGTCGAACTTTCGCTGGATGTATGACTGTGATTGCGGGGAGGACCTTGATCTTCACTGATCCACACAGCGCGATATACCGCCGTTCTGAGAATGATGATGGCGTTATGTGTCTGGAATCGCCAAGAACAGTTGCCGAGTTGTTGCTCTATCCCAGTGATGGTGCCACTGTAACGGCAGATCTGGCTTCGGACAGTTATGGCATGCAAAACGGCCTTGAACAATGCGAAATTACGCAAGGAGAGCTGTGGCAGGGTGATCTGAGCATCGCTCATTTCTCGTTCGCAAAACACCCATTGACGGTGAGCGCAAGACGCATTCATGACGACCGGTTCGTCATCCATTTCTCTTCCGAGGAGATTCAGCCGTTGCGTGCATTGGATGCCGTTGCCGTCCTTGATATTGACTATCTCGGTGACGTCGGTTCGCTGTGGCTTGACGGGAGCATGATTGATGACAATTTTAGCAATGGTGAAACTTGGAGCATTGATTTGACGCCTTATCTCGATCGATTGCAGGACGGGGTTGAGCTCGTATTAGTCGTCGAACCTAATCGTGTGGGGACCGTTGTTGATCCCGATTCGCCAATGGCTGCACGAACTTTGAGTAGCGAGTATTCGGTGCCTCGATTGCAATCGATAACGATGCATCTGATACACCACGCAACCTTCATGATGAGGACAGCGCTATGACACATCCGTATAATAATCCCGTTCATTCGTTGGGACGCGATGGCGGACCACGCCGTCCCTTCCGGTGGCCAGCGCTGTTGACCGCCGATGGCAGGGGCATGACTTACGGCGGCGACTACAACCCGGACCAGTGGCCCGAGAGCGTCTGGGACGAGGACGTGCGCCTCATGACCGAGGCCGGAGTGAATACCGTGTCGGTGGGGATCTTCAGCTGGGCGAAGCTTGAGATTCGTGAAGGAGAGTTCGACTTCGCCTGGCTCGACCGCATCATCGACAAGCTGGGCCGCGCCGGCATCGCCGTGGACCTCGCCACGGCCACCGCCTCGGCTCCGATGTGGCTGTATGAGAAGCATCCCGAGGTTCTGCCGAAGGACATCGATGGCGTCGTCATCAATCCTGGTTCACGCCAGTCATGGCGCGCCACGAGTCCCATATTCCGCGACTATGCCCTGTCTTTGTGCCGTAGGCTGGCGCAACGCTACGGCGACAATCCATATGTCACTGCTTGGCATGTGAACAACGAATATGGTTGGAACAACCGCTTCGACTATTCGGACGACGCGATGCGCGCCTTCCAGCGCTGGTGCGAACGCCGGTACGGCACCATCGACGCCGTCAACGACGCCTGGGGAACCGCCTTCTGGTCCCAGCAGGTGCGCGCCTTCGAAGAGATCAGGCCGCCCCGTCATATGGGGGATGACGCGATGGTCAATCCCGCCCAGCAGCTTGATTTCGAACGCTTCAGCTCGGACGCGCTGAAGGACTTCTTCACGGCCGAACGTGACGCCGTCGAGGCCATCTGCCCCGACAAGCCCTGCACCACGAATTTCATGATCTCCACGGATCAGTGCGCCATGGACTATGCGGATTGGAGCGACGAGGTCGACTTCGTCTCCAACGACCACTACTTCACGCCAGGAGAATCGCATCTCGACGAGCTGTTGTGCTCCGACTCGTTGGTGGACGCCCTGTCGCTGCGCAAGCCCTGGTACCTTATGGAGCATTCCACATCGGCGGTTCAGTGGAAGCCGGTAAACACGCGCAAACGGTCCGGTGAGTTGGTGCGCGATGCCCTCGCTCATGTCGCCATGGGCGCCGACGCCGTCAATTTCTTCCAATGGCGGCAGTCGCGTTCCGGCGCGGAGACCTTCCACTCCGCCATGCTGCCCCACGCCGGCGAGGACACCCAGGTGTTCCGCGACGTGTGCGAACTCGGCAAGCTGCTGCGTAAGCTGGGCGATGCGAAAGTGTCGGGCAGCGAGTTGCAGGAGAGCCGCGTTGCCATCGTATTCGATGCCGATAGCGAGTGGGCCTGCGAAAGCAGGACCTTGCCGACCACCAAACTGAGCCATTGGCATGACGTCCGGACCTGGTATCGTGCATTTCTCGATAGCGGGACGCCGGCTGACGTGGTGCCGTTGCGTGCGGACTGGAGTGGATACGCCGTCGTGGTGCTTCCTTCCGTGCTGGTGTGTTCGCCGGCCGATTCGAAGCGGCTGGAGCGGTTCGTCGCTGACGGAGGCACCGTGATCGTTGGCTTCGCCTCTGGTGTGGTGGACGAACGATACCAGGTTGGGCTCGGCGGCTATCCGGCTCAGTTGAGCGATCTGCTCGGCATCCGTGCCGAAGAGTTCAACATCGTCGGCACCGTGCCGGGCGAGCCCGAAACGGTGCGGTTGTCCAATGGCGCGTCGTCGCGGTTGTGGCAGACGGTGGTGAGGTCGTTGTCGGCTTCAGCGAAGACGCTGGTGACGTATGAGGGCGCCGAAGCCGCCGAGTGGGAGCTTGACGGCATGGCCGCGATCACGTCCAACCGCGTGGGGAAGGGTCGGGCCTATTACATCGGTTGCGATATGGATCGTCCCGACATCGTGCGGTTGCTGCGTGGGGAGCTGTCGCCGCTGCTGCCCGGCGGCGGCGTTGACTCGCGTATCATGCACACGACGCGCATCGGTGGGGACGCCAGGTTCGATTTCTATATCAATCGTTCGCGTGATGCTGTGGATCTTAGGCTTGCACGAGGTGAAATCCTGCTTGATTACCGTGTGGAACCCGTCGGCACGGAGGAATCGGCCGATTCGGGTCGGCGGTACAGTCTGCTGCGCAACGGAGTTGTCGTCACGAGGTGCGTCATCGAGTAGGCATACAGCGAGTAGGCTTACAGGTATCGGGCCAAGCGTTGAGGAGAGGGTATGACTGAGTCGAAAAGCGGTCGTCGGCGAGTAACGCTTCGTGATGTCGCCAGTGAAGCCGGTGTCTCTCTCAAGACGGCGTCGAACGTCATCAACGGCTCGGGGCGTATGACCGATACCACACGGCTCAGGGTCGAGCAGGTCATCCGAGAGCTCGGCTATCGGGTCAATGTTGCGGCGCGCAATCTCAATCGCGACAGGACCGGGTTCATCACGCTCGCCGTGCCCTCGCTCACCCCGCCGTATTTGGCGGAATTGGCCAACAGAACCATCGACGCGGCGCGCGATCTGGGCTATTCGGTGTATGTCACCACCTACGCCGAAGGTTCCGGGAAGGGCGCCAGGGCAATCCTCAAATCGTTCAATTCCACGGTTTCCGATGGCATGATCCTCTCGATGAGCGAGGTCGAGGCCATTGATCCCAAGGATCTCGAGGTTGATTTTCCGCTGGTCGTCGTGGGCGCGCGTACGACGTGGAACCAGGCCGACCACGTGACGCCCGACGATGTACAGGCCGCCGCTATGGCCGCGGCGTACCTGTTCGACCACGGCAGCCACCGGCTGGCGGTGATCGGCGCACGCGAGCGGTACGACGAGAAGGCGTTGGAAGCGGCGCTCGAGGGCAATGCGGAGTTGCGTTTGCGTGGTGTGATCGAGGAGTGCCGGCGGCAGGGAGCCGCGCTGGACGCTCGTCTGGTGGGCGTCAACGGTCAGGATTGGACCATTGGCTCCGGCGCCCGCGCCATGCAGCAGCTGATCGACGGCGGTGTCGGTTTCGACGGCGTGGTGGCGTTGAACGACCAGCTCGCCATCGGCGCCCTGTTCACGTTGACCTCGAATGGCATCAAGGTCCCTCGGGATGTGCAGGTGATCGGCTTCGACAACATCGAGGAGTCGGCGTATCTGCAGATCCCGCTCACCACCATGGATTCACGCTTGGATTGGACCGCGCCCACGGCGGTCAGGCGTATTCTGCAGCGCATCGATGGGGGAGTGGAGCGCCCGGAGCTGCTCACCACCAACTCGAAGGTCATCGCGCGCAGCACGACCCGGTAGCGGAATTCGGGCATTCGGCATATAGGGTTAGATGTGGGCTAATATCTTTCCACCATATCCGCTGGGATATGTGCTAACAGGTCGCTTCTCGACAGCAGGCACGCGGACTCTGGCAATATGCTTGACGGCAGGGTGTCTCCCCACACTCTTTGGCATAGTTTAACGAGTTGATTGCCATCGATGAGCTGTACGCCGACTTGCTGGGCGTAATTAATGGCGCAATCTCAACCGTCGTTCGGTTTGGACAATGAAGTATGTCAGGCAATAGCACAGTGCGAATGCTGTGACGAAGAGCAATATGCGTATACCATAAACCTTTATCCAGCTGATTGCCGCATCCAACAGGGCAGTGACGTCATCCGCGCTCATAAGGTCCCTTCTTTAGAAGATACTCAGCGCCGTTTGTTGCGCCGACCTCCGTATTTTACCTGTATTCCGCTATGCCTCTGTCGGGTGGGTCATGGTTGATTGGATGATGTGACGGACCGTGCAGCGCGTCGGTAGCATCGTGCGGTCCGTCGGTAGTGTCGTGAGCTGGGAAGGATATCGAGTATATGCTGTACGGCATATCCCAATCCCCACAACGTTTCTCGGTCTAGGTCCTTTGGAGAGGGGCATGAGTATCGACGAAATAGAGGCGGATTGAGACTGCATCGCGTGCGGTGGCACCAACGAACGCGATGCAGTCTGGCATCAGATGCGGAGCAAAAACAGTTTGGTCGTTTTGGTCGTTTGATGTAGTATGTCAATATCGCACGCTGGTAAAGGAGGGTTCTCATGAATGCCATATCAATGAATGACATGACTTCGCATACTGTCGGGGAAACCACCGTTATGCCGCCTCAGCATGCGGAAAAGGATTTTGATGATCTCTACGACTTTCTTTCTAGCCACGCCAATGATTCCATTGGCACTCCTTGCTTGCAAGACGGTGATGGAAAGACGATCCCCGTGCCGAAAGAGATTTTCGACGTTCTTGTGCAGGTCTCCGAAGCGATGCGGCAGGGCAAGGCGGTAAGCGTCGTTCCCGTATCCATGACGTTGACGACGAGTCAGGCCGCTGACATGCTTGGCATCTCTCGGCAGACCTTGGTGAGGCTTCTTGAGAGTGGAAAAATACCATTTGAAAGGCCTTCTCGGCATCGCAAAATCAGACTTACCGATCTTCTGGCCTATAAACACCAGAGACAAGTCGAAAAACATCATGCGCTCGATGAGATGGCCCGCATGGCCGTAGAAGACCACCTCTATGAGGATACGGCCGATGATTATGCGCAAGTTCTTGACAGAGTGCGCAGAGGTGAATAGCCATGTTCACCGCGTTCCTCGATGCCAACGTTCTGGTTCCAGTGCACTTATGCGACATGCTGTTGGATTATCTCAAACGTGCGAATGTTGCGGAATTTGTGGCGGATTATCGTTCTCGGCATAGTGGCTGAATCTTAGCTGCGGTGTTATATATCCATCATGCATAGTCGTTGTGCGCGGATATGTGGGGCACGTACGTGAACAAACTGTCGTTCTGTATGTTCAACGTCACAAGCCCCGTATCGTATTCCATCGGGCGTATTCTGTCGAACAGCACCACTGATCAATGTGCTGTCAATCACGAGAGGACGGGTATGGCGAACCGAACGAATCGCAATGAACCGGCACATCCGCATCTACTTGATCGTGATGGTGACGATCGCGATGGTGGAAATCGTGACAGCGACGTTCGGTATAACGATGGACGTGACGGTGGTGATCGATACGGTGGTGAGCGTGACGGCGACAAACGTGATGGTCGTGAGCTAGACGGCGACGAACGAGCTCACGGTAGACGGGGAGTTCGCGCTAGACGGGGAGATGACGCCGCCCTCAAAGCGCCGCAGCCGCTTCTCGCCGATCCCTCCGATCTCCTTTTCTACGCCGCGCTCGCGTTGTTGCCGGTCGATGGCACGACCGTGGGCATCCCGTTGCCCTACTGGACGCCGTTGTCGCCATGGCTGTTTCTTGCCTATGCGCTGGTGAACGCGAGGCATCTGAGGGTTTTCGCCAGGCGATACCTGCCCTTCGTGCTGTTTCCGCTGCTGCTCGTGCTGGTTTCCTTCTACGGCTGGACGACCATTGGCTTGCACGGTTGGGCAGCGGCGCGATCCATCGGTTCCGTGATTCTCGGTTTGGCCTGCTTGGCATCGCTGGAGATCGCTCTGCGCGTCAAACGGCTCCCGTGGCGACCGATGGTCACGGTGCTGGTGGCGGCGTACTGGTTCGCCTTTCTGGTCGGCGTCGCGCAGTGGGCAGGCGTGCGGTGGCATGTGCAAGGCATTAGCCAGTTCTTCGCGCGGCTGATGTACCGCAACTACACGTGGGACCGTCCGCAGTTCCTGTTCGCCGAGCCGAGCTACATCGGCATGCATCTGTTCGGCGTGCTGCTGCCGATCTACTGGCTGGCTCGTGATCGCCGCATAGCCGTGCTGATCCCGGTCTTCGCATTCGGCTCCATGGTCATGGGGGCCGGCACCCGCATCGTCATCGACACGGTGGTCGCCGGTGTGATCTGGCTTATCGTCTCCATAAACTTCAAACGTCGCGGGGCGACCATCGGGGCGGCGTCCGGCATTGCGGTCGCGGCGGCCGGCGCAGTGGCGGCGATCTTCCTAGACCCCAGACTCAACAAGCTCGCCAGCGACGGCCTGCTCAAAGGTGACGGTTCCATGAGCGCCAGAATCTTCCACATGCTTGCACCGGCCTGGACGTGGAAACACGACCCGTGGCACACGCTGCTCGGCTGGGGGGCCGGCAACATCTCCAACGCCGTGAGAGTCGGGTACTGGGGAGCCAGACGGTGGTACGACGCCAGAGGAGGGCTGGTCAACGCCGAGATCAAAGGCTTAGTCAACCCTCCCGCCGACACCTTCACCATGAGCGGCTACGTGAGCTTCATCACCGAATTCGGGCTGCTCATGGCCGTGCTGCTGGCCGTGGTGGTGGCTGCAGGCATCACCATTCGCCACGCCTGGAGCCGCAAGATGGTGTGCTGGCTGGTGCTGGTCGCGTATCTCTACGTACAGTTCGAAGCGTATGCGTTCTATGCGTTGCCTTTGTTGGTGTTTGTTTTGACGGCTCTGAAGATGTCGCGTTTCATAGGGCGTGAAGAGTACCTTGGCTCTTGATTCGGGACTGTCCATTTATGTGTGTAACTGGCTTTGATCGCCGATCGTGTTGATTGGC
>CALNAE010000291.1 GCA_937874315.1 uncultured Bifidobacterium sp.
GCGCGAGGGCGAGGACAAGCCAACCGCGAAACTCGAACTGGTCTTGGAAGGCTTCACCGACGCGAAGCACTTCGACCCCAACGGCATGATCGCCCTCTACGAGAAAGACACGAGAAACCTCGCGGCAGGATGGTCCTACCTGAAACTGCTCGGGCACTGGCAACGCAAACACAATCGCGCAGCATACGTGCCCTACCTACGCGAGGACAACAACGGCAACGTCTCGGTCGAGTTCGGTCCTCTCATCACCCTCGGTATCTCCACAAGCTTCGGCCTGTTCCTCCAAGCGTTCAAGGACGGCAAGGCCGTCTACGATCCCGGAGATAAAGCGACCCTCATTAACGACAAATGGACGCCGCACGCCCGCAGTCAGTTCCGCATCAATCTCAACGACGTAGCAGCAATTTACGGAGAAGTACGCGAAGTCGATATGCGCAACCCCGAATCTTACTGACAAGAGATAGGCATGAAGCAATCTCTGGAACGCTATACGCATCAGCTCATCATACTCGGCAATGGCTTTGATCTCACTCAGGGCCTAAAGACCGGGTATGCGGACTATTTCAGGGATAAGTACGGCGACAACCCGTCTATGGACTTGATGGACAACGCTTGGGACATGGTGTTGTTCGACCGCAAACTGCATAACCACAGCGAGTGGGCAAATGTAGAACAGGCCATTCGGGAACAAGCCATAGATCATGAAGCGATAGCTCTGGTGAGGAAGGGACTGAACAATCCCAATATTCTGGATACCAGCAATCTGCTCGGATCTCGTCTCGCCAATCGCATGGCTTCGGCGATTGACGAGATTCAGACGGTCGGTTTTCTCCAATCGTCGATCAACTACAAAAACGCGGTTTATCTGCGATTCATGCGCAGCGAGCTGACTTCGTTCGAGCGTTCGCTGTACACCTACTTGAAGAAAACCGTCGAACAAACCAAATATAATGACCCGTTGTGGTACACGGTTTCCGCTGACGACTTGTATTAAAGTATCGCCGGCATGCCGGCGTTCAGTGATGCAAGCGTTCTTGAGAAACATCACAACACCATTCTGACCTTCAACTACACATCGCCGTTCCAAAGGCGGGATGAAGGATATTTTCCCGGTCTTGATTCCGTTCGATTCATCCATGGGTCCTTAGCCAAAGGCGACATCATCATCGGCATTGACGCTTGGCGCAGGGGCCGCAGGGACCGCGTGCGCTAATTGACGATGAGGATGTCATTCCTTTCACCAAGACATTCCGCACCTTGGAATCTACGTCCCACTATGATGCGTTCAGCGATGTGTTCGATAATGAACCGCCGGATTGCATCAAGTTCTTCGGACACTCTCTGTCTGAAGCCGATTATTCATACTTCCAATCCATCTTCGACCACGTGGATCTCTACGGGGGAACAACCACACTCATGTTCCTATACCGCCCCAATGGGCGGTATGACGGATCCGACTTGTATCTCAAGGTCACAAAGCTTATTAACAAGTACGGCGATACACTTGACAACAAGGACCACGGCAGGAACCTTCTGCATAAACTCATTCTGGAGAATCGCCTGTCGATCAAGCGCGTGTATTAAGAGGAAGGCAGTTGTTCCTCAGTCATTCCTGCCCATTCGACTGGAGAACAACTGCACCAGCGTGGACACAAGCGGGACACAATGACCGCAGAGAACAGCGAAGCCAGCGGCAATCAATGAATCTTGCAAACGTCACTAAAACGGCGTCATTACAACGAAACCGTAACTAACGAAGCTCGCGGAAACCAGTGAAGCAACCCTTTAAAATAACAAGGGGTCGCGGGTTCAAATCCCGCCGGCCCGACTTATTGGGGAGTTGCTCTTCCCATGAAGATTCGTCGACGGCCAGTTCATGATAGATATCATGCTATGGCAAGATGTCATAGGCATCTCACCGCCACATCCGCGCATGGCAATAGTGTGATAAGGGAATGCGATAC
>CALNAE010000292.1 GCA_937874315.1 uncultured Bifidobacterium sp.
GCATGGAAAACGACCCGAAACGTCGAGCCGTGGGATTGTATAGAAAACGGTCGTTTACTGCATAGGCTCGTTGGTACTGTAGTCGTGGTTTCTTGTTTGTTGTGCCAAATCAAGTGATGCTAAGTGCTTGCGTAATTTGTGGGACATGGGTGTAAGAGTCCCTGCCGTAATGCCACCTGACACGAGCCCGCCGATAACAGGTATGGCCTTGCCTACTCCTTTAGCAAATATCCCTTCAGTCATTTTTACACCGATCAGAGATGCCACCTTTTTTACAAGCGGATAGATCGTGCCTTTAGTTAAGGCCCTTCGCGGCAGAGTTTTGACCAGTTGTTCCGCAATCATCGAAGAAACCTTGCCTACGCTGGACGTTGCCCCTTGCGCACCCAACATGACTCCCATAAAGAGGATGAGCACGTTGAAAGTCGCGTCATCGACGTCCTGTCCGTCCGATTCGAATAAATCCGGCCAACTGTACAAGTAGGCCAATTTCTGTACGATACGCACCATATGCCCCACATACTGCGTCATGTCCAGTGGCAGAGTGAAAGGCATCGCCAACGCCCCTGGCATGCCGGCAGCAGCGGATAACACCGCAGACTTCCCCACTTCACGGCGAATTGAATTCCCGGCGAGAGTATCCAGCAAGGCATGAGGAACACCAGCGGCCGCGGGAGATTCAACCACTGCAAGCTCCACTTGCCCAGCATCACAGTACCGTTGCAAAGAAGCACGCAAATACTTCACGCGGTCAATATGCACGCCGGGCATCTTAGCCGCGGCGACCAACACTGTTAACACACGATCGTTGACTGATTCTTGAACCATGGTGGAGTCACCCATATATCTGCACGCACCTTCTCACATGACTGTCGGTATCCGATCCGACATTCTCAGAATCCATAATAAACGCTAGACGGGTGGTGTTGGTGTCCCACAGTCCGCAAGCGGATTCGAGGCATTGAGCTTCATAAAATCCTTGCTCAGCGGGCGCTCGGCAATCAAGGAATCCCAGGGGGATTACCCTGTGCGTCGGGAACGGCCGTTATGTTTGCCAGCTCTGTGGATAGAACTCGTGGCTAGTCTGTTCATGAAGCGGTCATTTTGTTTATTCTTGTTGTGAATCAGATTGCAATCTTAATCCAAGTAGAGAGCAGTCAGTGAGACTAACTGCCACGACGATGCCGGTGACAGCCGTTATTTTGTCATCACTACCACCGAATAGGCCAACCAACATACCGATACACCCAGCCATGATGAGAGTAACGCCTAGGATACCGGAAGATCGCTTCATGAACCGAAGACCGAAAAATGAACGCCGACGACAACAGCGATGAATGGTGGGATATATTTCGTGAATCCTGTCACATTCAAACCGATAGACCTGGCGCCACACACCATGATCCCAGCGATTACCGTGAAACGGTACCGCCATGTGCTGAAAGGTGATCTACGCGATCGGCCCGTCTTCTCCTGCCTGTTCAGGACTCTCACTCTTCGTATGGCGACCGCCAGCATCAATAGACTGACAATTAACCAGGCCACGTCAACCACGGCAGCTGCAACCGTTGAATAGGCCGCCAGCACCGCAGCAGCCCAAAGCATCCAGAAGAGCCCGGCAACACCATCGATGATGCAACTGGACAAAGCGTCCTTGTCGACACTCTGCGCCATCAACCATTACTTCCCTCTCGCACATCGAATACTTTGGGGGTCACTTCCCTGACATGTCAGTGCGATCCAGGAGCTCAACGGATTGGCGCTGATGGCATCGCTGTCGTTCCTGGCGTGACATGCAGGGTCTTCATGAGCTTGTCTTTCATCAGACGCCGGCGTTCTTCGAAGAACAGATCAAAATGCTCCAACCAGTATATTTCTTCGGTCGATACTCCTGGCAGCGAGGTCGGGAGACATTCGACCCACTGCTGTTCTATCGGATTTGATACCCATGATGCCAGTGGACGATCGTTCTTGCTTTCGTTTGAATGTCCCTCCAGCAAGTGCAGGTTCACGATGGTGTCACGTTGCTGATCCCACTTCTCTCTAGTGCCGTCCTCTGTATCTGGGAGTTGCTGTCCCTGCTGCTCCAGACGGTTGAGCTGCTCATTGCCGAATGACGTGTATGGATGCAAGTGATCCTGATGGAACTGTTTATCACTGTATTTCAGGCCATCGTAGAGAAGCGCGAGGATGTCAAAAGTGCGTCCTCCTTTGGAGTACGTGAATAGGCGATCGACGTCTTCCTCCGTGAATCTGAGATCCGTACCGTTCGAGAAACGAATGCGTTGTAGTCTGGATAAATCGAAGGAACTGAGATCCTCTTTCAGTCCCTCACGTAGCAGGCGGAGCGGATTACTGTCCATGTGGCTGAACATTTGCTTCAATTGGGCGTAGATATAGAACAACCGCATGTGCTTTCTATCCTGCGCGCTGATTGCCCGGGCATGGTAGATGTAGTAGACGATAGGGAACAGAGCATTCTGTGATCCCAGATTCTCTCTCGAATATCCCCAATCGGCAAGAATATTTACTAAGC
>CALNAE010000293.1 GCA_937874315.1 uncultured Bifidobacterium sp.
CGGCGATATGTTACGGAAACATTACGAGTTTACTGTATGTCATGTTAATCGATGCATGCACGAACGATGGAGGAGGGTCATGTCCGCCAACCAAGCCACGACAGAGGCTTCACAGCAGTCTGGGAAAGAACCGTCCGAGGGGAAGACCGCGCTCAAAGACGCGGCGGATACCGGCTATGCCAAGGAACTCAAGCCTCGACATATCCAGATGATCGCGATCGGCGGTTCCATAGGAACCGGCTTGTTCCTCGGCGCCGGTGGTCGGCTGTCGCAGGGTGGCGCCGGCTTGACCATCGCATATGCGGTGTGCGGTGTCTTCGCGTTCCTGATGGTCAGGGCTCTGGGCGAGCTGGCTATTCGCAGACCTTCCTCGGGTGCCTTCGTCTCGTATGCCCGTGAGTTTCTGGGGGAGAAGGGTGCCTATATAGCCGGCTGGCTCTTCTTCCTGGATTGGTCGACCACCGTGATGGCCGACATCACCGCCGTGGCCGTCTATTTCCATTACTGGCATGCCTTGCGCGTCGTACCGCAATGGGTGCTGGCGCTCGGTGCCCTTGCGTTGGTGTTCGTCATGAATCTGATGAGCGTCAAACTGTTCGGTGAGGCGGAGTTCTGGTTCGCCGCCATCAAGGTCGCTACCATCATCATCTTCATGGTGGTCGCGATATGGGCCATCGTCACCGGCGGCGCCGTCGGTTCCGGACATGCCGGTTTCGCCAATATCACCCAACACGGCGGGTTCTTCCCGCAGGGGTTGCCCATCGTGTTCGCGCTGACGCTTGGGGTTGTCTTCGCCTTCGGCGGCACGGAGATGGTCGGCGTTGCCGCGGGCGAGGCCAAAGAGGCGAAGAAGGTGCTGCCCAAGGCCATCAACTCGATGATCATCAGAATCTTCGTGTTCTACGTCGGTTCGGTGGTTCTCATGGCGTTGGTGCTGCCATACACCGCCTACTCTCCGAACGAGTCTCCGTTCGTCACCTTCTTCTCCGGCATCGGCGTGCCCTACGCGGGCGATGTCATCCAGGTCGTGGTGCTCACCGCCGCCCTGTCCTCATTGAATGCGGGCCTCTACGCCACGGGTCGCACCCTGAGGTCCATGGCGATCGCCGGTTCGGGCCCGAAGCTGGCCAAGATGATGAATCGACACCATGTGCCCGCCGGCGGCATCGCCATCACGGCCACCCTTGGTCTGCTCGGCGTGCTGCTCAACGTCGTGCTGCCTGCCGACGCGTTCGAGATCATCATGAATCTCGCCGGTATCGGCATAGCGGGTACGTGGTCATCCATCCTCGTCACCCATCTCGCATTCCTCAAGAAAGTGAAGGAAGGCAAGGAGACGCGGCCGGAATACAGGATGCCGGGCGCCCCCTACACGAACTATCTCGCCCTGGTCTTCTTCGTGATCGTCGTCGTATCCAACCTCACCAGCGCCTCCGGCCGCTGGACGCTGGCGCTGTTCCTTGTCGTCGTAGTCGCGATGGTGGCCGGATGGTACGCGGTGCGGGGCAGAATCAATGGGAACATGCTTGAAGCGATCGACCTCTCTGACGATCTTGATGTCGACGTGCACGCCGACGCCGAGTAGGTCGTAAGGCACCGGAACTATGCCTGATATGGTGATCGGTATCACGTCGTGATGGCCACGTGCCGTCACGACCGGTTGTTCATGTGATAGTACAGTGTCCAATGTTGAGAAGGGAGACGGCATGATTCGTATTCACGTCACCTATGCCGGCGGCACGATTGGCATGGTGGAATCCGCTGAAGGGCTGGTGCCCGGTGCGGATCTGCGTGGTTGGCTCTTCAGTTTGTTCGAGCACGGGTCGGACCTCGACCCGTCCAAGGTGAGCATGACCGAACTCGATCCGCTGATCGACTCGGCGAATGCCACGCCGGACAGTTGGCAGACGATCATCGACGACCTGTGGCGGTATCGCGATACCGCCGACGCCTTCATCGTGCTGCACGGCACGGATACCATGAGCTACACGACCGCGGCGTTGTCCTATGCGCTGACGTCATTCGGCAAACCGGTGGTATTCACCGGCTCACAGCATCCGCTGGGGAAGATAGAATCCGATGCCACCGCAAACGTCACCGGAGCGCTGAACGCCGCTCTGAGTGGTCAGGCGCGCGACGTCGAACTGTTCTTCGGCCATCATCTTTTCGCCGGCAATCGTGTCACGAAGACCTCGTCGTGGGCCTTCGAGGGGTTTGACTCACCGATCACCGGACCCGTCGCACAGTCCGGGACACCTTGGCATTGGAATCATTTCGACCGCAATGGCGCGGGCTGGAAGCATCCCTTGCCGTATCGCCAGCACGACGTCACGGTTATCAATATGGTGCCGGGCATCACGGCGGCGCGGGTGCGGTCCATGCTGCAGCCGAGACCCGAGGCCGTGCTGATTCGAGCGTATGGCGTCGGCAATATCCCGGACACGGAGCCCGGTCTGGCCGAAGCGATTCACGATGTGATCGACGCTGGCGTTCCGCTCGTGGTCTCGTCGCAATGCCAGCAGGCCGAGGTCATGCTCGGCCGCTATCAGGCCGGTGAGGCGTTGGTGCATCCGGGCATCTGTTCGGCGGCGGATATGACCTTCGAGGCGGTGTATACCAAGATGGTGTTCCTCTTGTCGCAGGGCCTCTCGACGCAAGACTTCTGCAGGTGGATGCAGACGCCCATCGCGGGCGAGATGACATTTCTCGATTCTCACTGAAAACTATTTACAACGCACGTGTGCTGGTTTATTGTCGCTGTATGACCGATTCACTGCGCACGTGCCCGCTTGGCGTGGAAATCGAGATCTGCCGCATCGATCTCGAGGCCCGCTACCGGTTCCGGCTCAATGAACTTGGCTTCAGGGAACATGAACGCATGCGCGTGATTCAGAAGGCCAATTTCGGCGGCCGCGTTGTCGCCCATGGCATGGAACGCATAGCTATCGACGGTGAAACCGCCAGACATATAGCTGTTGAAATCCGCTGAATCCCAGTCGCACGTGGCGGCGTCATCCACACGTCGTCGATCGATTGAGATGGGACCAACGTGATGAACAATCATCCGACGACACATAGTGTCGGCAATACGACGCATATGTCACACGATCAGCCGGGCGGTATGCGCGAGGGGAACGGCGGGCATCATCATCACCGTCGCGGCCTTGCGGTGTTGCTTCCGGAGCGGGCGAACCATCATCATGACCATGCGACGATGCTCGGCCCGCGGATCGTGTTCGTCGGCAATCCCAATGTCGGCAAATCGACGCTGTTCAATGCAGTGCTTGGCGCGAATGCCACGGTGATGAATGCTCCGGGGACCACCGTGCTTATCGAAACCGGTCATATGCATCGCGGCGATCACTCATGGCAGGTCATTGATACTCCCGGTACGGCGTCTCTGGATGCTATCAGTCCGGATGAACAGGTCGCCGGCGAGGCTGCAATGGGCAGGGCCGGTAACCCCATTCCCACGGTGATCGTCGCCGTGTTTGATGCGACCACTCCTTCGAAATCGTTGTATCTACTCAGCCAATTGATGGATCTGGGCATGCCTCTTATCGTTGCGGTCACCATGCTTGATCTTGCCGAGCGTGACGGTTCTTCCTTGACTCTCGCGCGGTTGCGTGCCGTATTTCCGGCGTTGACTTTCGTGCGAGTCGATGGGCGCACGGGAGAGGGCACAAAGGATCTCGAGAATGCGCTGGAGAAGGTACTCGAACATCCGTGCGGTCATGATTTCATCAGTGATCCCGTCACGTCCCTGTCTGCCCCGCAGCGCGAGGCGACGCAAGACGAGGTCAACAGTTGGGTGCAGGGTACCGCCGATGAACGTTTCGCCTGGGTCGCGGCGATGGTCCGTGAATTGTCGGGAACTGACGGCGCGTCTGCGGATCGGACTACGTTTTCAGATCGGCTCGACGGCGTCCTGCTGCATCCGATTGCCGGAATCTTGATCTTCTTGGCCGTGATGTACGCCGTTTTTCAGGCCACGACGTCATTGGCCGGCCCGTTGATCGACTGGTTCGACGTCACTCTGCGCGGTTGGCTAACTACCGGTATCGATTGGTGTTTCACCGCGGTTGCCGGGCAGGCGTCCTTGGATGGATGGCTGCATTCCCTATCGGTGGATGGATTACTCGATGGCACCATTACCGTACTCACCTTCATTCCACCCATGGGCATCATGTTCGTTATCCTTTCCTTGTTGGAGGATTCCGGCTATCTCGCCCGCGCGGCGTTCGTCATGGATCGAGCCATGCGCTTTATCGGTCTAGACGGCCGGGCGTTCTTGCCGCTGGTCGTTGGTTTCGGATGTAATCTGCCCGCGTTGGCATCGACTCGAACATTGCCCGATTCTCGTCAGCGGCTGATGACCGGGCTGTTGATCCCCTTTACCTCGTGCTCGGCGCGACTTAGCGTCTACATCGTGCTTGCCTACGCATTCTTCGGCCGATTTGCAGGTCTGGCCATCTTCTTGATGTATGTGTCATCGATCGTCATCATTCTCGTGGTCGGACTTCTGCTGCGCCGCTCCCAGTTCGGCGATTTGCATACGCAACCGTTCGCCATGGGACTGCCGGCATATCAGATG
>CALNAE010000294.1 GCA_937874315.1 uncultured Bifidobacterium sp.
GACATCCACAGCCGTCGATGCATAGCCGTGTCCAGCATATCGCATGCCATATATCTCATCCCATATGTCTCATACCAAGGGCTGCGCGGTGACCGATGTCCTCCCGATGTCCTCCGCATTCGACATGGTGCGGGAATGGATTCGGCAAATTCCAAGGAACGCTGGAACGGTGCTGCTAGTATGGCCATGTCCAGCGGAGTCTACTCCGCGGTTTCAATGAAGGATCATGATGACTCAATATGAATCGCATATCGCCGATGCGCAGCGCAATGGCGATATGACAGCAACCGATGAATCGGTATCCGCGCGTACGTCGCCGCGTCGCGGGACGGCGACGTGGTTCGCCGTCGCGGGCGAATTGCTCGGTAGTTTCCTCGTCTGCTTCGCCATCTTTGTGGCCTATGCGTTTGGCACGCCGCTGTATGGCACGAATCTTGCGTTTATCGCCATAGCCACCGCCGCCGCATACGTATTGGTGAGTATGACATTCCGTTCGTTCAGCCGGGTGCAGCTCAATCCGGCGGTTACGCTTGCCTCGGTGCTGACATCCAAAACCCACGTGCTCGATGGCATACTCTATGTCGTTGCCCAGCTGTTGGGCGCCGTCGCCGCCGCCGCGGCGTTCCGTTCGTTGTTGCCCGTGTCCAAAACTTTGACGCGCAAACTCTGGCTCACCTATGCGGTGAATGGATTTGACAAGGGATCGGTATCCTACTCTTCCCTGAACGGCGCCGGCGCCACCTTCGGCATCGCCGTGGCTATCGCCGTGGAAATCGTGGCCTCGCTCATCATCGTCTCGGCCTCCATCGCCAGCACCGATGCCGAAGGCGTTCCGACATCACGGCACGCCATGCACATGGGCATTGCCTACGGGCTGGGTGCCGCGATAACGTTCCCCGTCACTGGCGCGGCGCTTAATCCCGCGCGGGCCACGGGCATCGCGTTGTTCGCCGAACACCAGGGCCTGTCCGTCGAACCGCTCAGCCAACTGTGGGTGTTCTGGATCGCACCGGTGCTCGCCGCCGCCGTGGTGTCGCTGGTGCTGGTCGCCAAGGAGATCTTCAGCGATAACGCGGCCGTGTCGTCGCTCAGTGCATCGGTTGCCGATGACGGATACGAAGCCGACAAGACTGATGCCACCGAACAGACCGTCGAACAGACCGAAGAGGTGCGGTATGCCGATGACGCGGACGAGCCGACGGCATCAGTACAGGACGCGAATGCTGAAGTACAGCACCAGCAGACCGACGCCCAGGGCGATTCCAATGAAAGCGTCAAAACCGACTGAGCGCACTTTCCAAGGGCTCTTTGATCGCAGTACCAGACGAATAAACCCACTGATGATGGCCGTCCCGGCGAGTATAGCCGTGGCGGCCATCATGTGTCCGAGCACCATGGCAGTCGTCGAAAGTACCACCATGAGGGCCACCAGCCACTCAAAGACGGGTTTACCCTCGCGGGTCTCGGAGACGAATGGATGCTTGGAACTCATATGTGCTCCTTCAACGGCACCGATTCGGCCGAATCGGTGCCGTAGTGGTGGAAGAATCGGAATCAGTGGAAGAAGTGACGTGTTCCCGTCACATACATGGTGACGCCGGACTTCTGAGCTGCGGCGAAGACCTCATCATCGCGAATGGAGCCGCCGGGCTGCACTATGGCGGATGCGCCGGCGTCAATCAGCACCTGGGCGCCGTCGGGGAACGGGAAGAAGGCGTCCGATGCGGCCACGGCCCCGCGTGCGCGATCGACGCCATCGGCCAAGGTATTCGCACGATCTACGGCGAGATGGCACGAATCCACGCGGTTCACCTGTCCCATGCCGATACCGACGGTCGCCTGATCGTGTGCGAGCAGAATCGCATTGGACTTCACGCAACGAATGGCGCGCCACGCAAAGAGGAGATCACGCATGGTCGACTCTTGAGCAGGCGATCCGGAGACGAGTTTCCATTGCCGTGGATCGTCGCCCGGCGCATCGATATGATCGGTGCTCTGGACCAATATCCCGCCGTTGATGTCTCGCATTTGAACTGTCGACCGCGGGCGTTGTGCGACTCTGAGAATCCGCAGGTTCTTCTTCTTGACCTGCAACAGTTCAAGCGCTTCGGGCTCGTAGTCGGGCGCGACGATGACCTCGGTGAAGATGGGTCTGACGTTCTGCGCCATTTCGAGCGTTACGGTGGTATTGGCCGCGATCACGCCACCATAGGCGCTCATCGGGTCGCAGGCGTGTGCCTTGAGATGAGCCTGGGCGACGGTTTCGCCGATGGCCAGTCCGCAGGGGTTGTTGTGCTTGACGACCGCCACGGCGATCCGAGGGGCGAAGTCCCAAACGGCGCGCCAGGCGGCGTCGGCATCGACGAAATTGTTGTAGCTCATGGGTTTGCCACCGAGCTGTTCGGCGTGCGCGAAGCCATGTTGCTTGAGTGGATCGAGGTACAGGGCGGCCCGCTGATGGGGGTTCTCTCCATACCGAAGAACATGAGCGAGATCCCACGTTCTGGTGAACGTCTTGGGGAAAAACACGTCGTCGTCCGCCATGTCGGACGTCTTGCCGGTATCCGAAGTTGGAATCTCATCATCGGTTTCGGTGGTTTCGGTGAGTGAATCGGGTTTTGGCCAGTTGCGCGCCGTCCACTCGTTGATCGTCGCATCGTAGGCGGCAGTGTGGGCGAATGCCTTTGCCGCGAGCCAGCGCCGTTCCTCGAGGGTGAAACCGGAGCCGTCGGCGATGCGCCGCGCCATGAGCGCATAGTCGTGCGGATCGGTGATAACGGCGATGCTGGCATTGTTCTTCGCTGCACCACGGACCATGGACGGTCCCCCGATATCGATTTTCTCGATGATCGATGCCGCGTCGGCGCCGGATCTGACGGTGTCGGCGAAGGGATACAGATTAACGATGACGGCGTCGAACGGCCTCACCGAGAGGCGCTCGAGTTCCTCGGCATGCTCGGGATTGGTCATGTCGGCGAGGATGCCCGCGTGGATGTGCGGATCCAGAGTCTTCACACGGCCGTCGAGACATTCCGGGAATCCTGTGATATCGCTGACATCGGTTACCGTCACGCCGAGCTCGCGCAGGGCATTGCCCGTGGAGCCTGTCGAGACGACCTCGGTTCCGGCCGCTGTGAACGCTTTGGCCAGCAGATCGAGACCGTTCTTATGGAAGACTGATACCAGAACTCTGCGTATCGGTCGCCGTGTTGTCTTCATCATGGTCCTCCTTGGATGGTGCCATCGAGATGATGACGCGAGTATTGGATGAGGAACCGCTCTGCACCGACTTGGGATCAGAGGCGAGGCGACGCGGCGTGGCCGCCGCAGACCGGCCGTTTGCAGCGTCGGCATCCGCATGGTCCTTATGGTCCTCGGCATCTTCGACATCGACGGTGTCCGGGGAATCGATTGGCCCCGTCGCCAGACGTGTGTGTATCCGAGCGACGAGCAGACGGACGCCATAGCCCCCCGCGATGCCAACCGCGACCAGCAGCCACGCGCTCAGCAGACCCAACGCGGTGGGATGGCCCACGGCACGAGTCGAGCTGATGACGTCCACGCCTATATGGCGCAGTCGTTGTCTGCCCAACGATCCGACGGACAGCTGAAACATGGCGGCCGCGCCAAGCGCGAGAACGGTGCCGGCAAGGCAGAACGCCCCGGCTGCATAGGCCAGGTTGATCAGCATATCGATCAGTCCGCGACGCCCGTCGCGCGGTGCGACGAAACGAATGGCGAATCCGCGGCCGAGCAGCAGCGCCAGCAGTCCCACGATGACGCCGACGGCAAAGGGAATCGAGATCAGGGTCATGCGCGTCGTATCGTTCGAAACCGCGCTTGGCAGCAGGCCGAATACGGGTAGGGGCGGCAACGATGTCGATTCTCCGGTCCAGAGCGTGAACGTGCCGACGTCGCCTATCGAAAAACCAGCGCCGAAGACCCACGACGTCGCCCACAGACACAGATTCGGCAGCCAGGCCAGTGAACATATCGTCGTCAGGATTCGAGAACCGATCTGCATGCCCGACAGTTGGAACACCCGTCCCATGGCCTGATAATTCGTCACCGTCCAGAGCAGCACCGTTACGACTCCGATGAGCAGATAGCCGGCCAATATTGAAAATCCTAGGAAGAAGCCGGATCGCAGGGCCTGACGTAAGCGGCTCGACACCCGCTCTCGCCACCACCTGCATAGGATGCCGGGCCAGGACGAGCGAGGAATGGCGCCGAACGAATATCCCAGCGTATAGATCGCCAGCGATTTGATCGCGATCAGCCAGAGCGGATCGCTCAACGTCAGTGAAAGGCCGTTGGCCATCAACAGCATGACGACCAGCCAAAGAACCGCCCCCGAGGTGCCCGATCGCCATGATATGGCATTCAGACGCTGAACCAGGGTTGCCAACAGTGCTATCAGCAGCCCAGTGAGCATAAGCGGCATCAGGGTCAGCGTCACCGAACCCGCCGAGAACCCGACGCCTTGGCTGAGCAGGATGATTGCCTGTGTGAGCACGGGCGCGGAATCGGAGAGATTGCCGCCGCCCTCCTCCATGGATGCCACCAGCAGGGTAAGAGAGAGGAAAAATCCCAAAGCGATGGCATAGACCGCGATGCAGGTCACCGCAGCCGCGGCGCCCATAAACCATTCTTTGAGATGACGCGGCATCAGAGCGCAGAACCGTTCAATAGGCCGCGCATGATATCGGCCGCCTGACCTGGCGTTCTCCCGACTCGGATACCGACGGCCTCGAGCGCATCCTTCTTCGCCTGGGCCGTTCCTCTTCCGCCGGAAACGATGGCACCGGCATGACCCATCTGTTTGCCCTCAGGAGCCGTGAACCCCGCGATATAGGCGACTATCGGCTTGGTCATGTTGGTCCTGGCCCACGACGCGGCGTCCTGCTCAGCGTTGCCGCCGATCTCGCCTATCATGATCACCGCTCTCGTGGCCTGATCCGCTTCGAAAATCGCCAGCGCCTCCTGCAGTGTCGTGCCCACGATGGGATCCCCTCCAACGCCAACGCAGGCGGTGAAACCGATATCGGAGAGTTCGCCCATCATCTGATAGGTGAGCGTTCCGGATTTCGAGACCAAGCCCAGCGGTCCGGGTCCCACGATGCCTTCCGGAATGATTCCCAGATTCGTCCCAAGCGGCTGGCCATCTTCGGGCAGGGTCAGCAGTCCGGGGCAATTCGGTCCGATGATGCGAGTACCCCGTTGCAAAGCAAGTTCCACGCAATAGGCCGTATCGGCGATCGGGATGCCCTCGGTGATGACGACGATGAGACCGATTCCCGCTTCGATGGCCTCAATCATGGCATTCTTGGCGAATCGAGGTGGCACGAAGATCACGCTCGCCTTCGCCCCCGTGGCGTCGACGGCTTTCGCACAGGTTTCGAAGACGGGGATGGTAACGGTGGCGCCGTCATCCCCGGATACTGGGAAATCGACGGAACTACCCGCCTTGCGAGGGTTGACGCCACCGACGATATTCGTGCCGGCCTTAAGCATCCGAGCGGTATGGGTCATGCCCTGGTGGCCGGTCATGCCTTGGACGATTACCGGTGCTCCGGCCTCGATGAACAGGCTCATCGGCGCGCCTCCTTTGCTCTCACAGCCAAGCTCACGGCGGTGTCTGCGGCCTCCTGCATCGAGGGGCACACATGTAGATTTGGATTGTTGGCCGCTGAGAGGGTATTGAGTCCCTCGGCCGCGGCGTTGCCGTCGAAGCGCACGATCACTGGCTTGGAAACGACGAGCTGGTCCAAGGCCAATAGGATACCTTCGGCTACTTGCTGGCACGAGGTGATACCGCCATAAACGTTGACCAGCACCGTTTCGACCTGCGGGTCCGCGAGGACGATCGAGAGGCTCTCATTCATCGTCTGGGCCGAGGCCCCTCCCCCGATGTCGAGGAAGTTCGCCGGTTTGATGCCGTTGCCCTGATCTTCTCCGGCGCCGGAGACCGCATCCAGCGAACTCATGACGAGTCCGGCGCCATTGCCTATCACACCGACTTCGCCCTGCAGATGGACGTAATGCAGACCATGCTGGCGTGCACGCGCCTCGAAGGGATCAGGCAGCACCGGATCCACGAAGCGCCGCCAACCGTCGTGTCGGAATGCCGCGTTGTCGTCCAAGGAGATTTTTGCGTCCAGGGCACAGAGCGACTTGGACGATTCATCGTCGGGATCACCCACCTTGGCCAACGGATTGATCTCGACGAGTGTCGCATCGGTTGACTTGAAGCATTCCCACATGCTCAGCAGGATCTGCGCGGCCTGGTCCACGTCGGCATGATACAGGCCGATGCTTTCGGCCATGGCGTGTGCGGCGGCCAGATCGAAGTTTTCCAGCGCCGAGATGTGAAGCCGCTTGACGGCGTCGGGATGTTCTTTGGCTATTTGCTCGACTTCGGTGCCGCCGTTCGCCGTGGCGAGCACGTCGAAATCGCGTGAACCGCGATCGAGCGAAATCGACAGGTAATACTCGTGTAGGACGTTCTTCGCCTCCGCCACGAGGACCCCGCTGGTCTTGTGGCCCTGTATGCTCATCGGAAGGATTTGCTCCGACGTGAGAATGGCCTCGTCCCTGGTGTGCACGAGTTTCACGCCACCGGATTGACCACGATGTCCGATCTTGACCTGTGCCTTGATGACGCACGGATAACCGATCTCCTCGGCCGCCTGGGCGACCTCGTGAGAATTCTGCGCGAATACCGCATGGGGTGTGGGGATACCGTGTTCTTCAAGCAATTGACGTGCCTGATATTCATACAGATCCATGGGAATCCTTTCTTGCTCCATGCAATCGTTCTAGTGTGTCGGCATGCGCTCAGGAGCGTCGGCGTGTCGGACTCAAGCCGGCATCGCCACCAGCGTGCTCGACGGTTTTGATCCGAGTGCCTCGATGCCGTGCAATCCCTCGAGCTCCATGATGAAGCTGAAGCCGGCGACGACGCCGCCGCAACGTTCCACCAGATTCGCGGCCGCATTGGCGCTGCCTCCGGTTGCGATGAGATCGTCGACGATAAGCACTCGTTCATTGCGTTCGATGGCGGAGGTCTCCACCTCGACCTTCTCCTCGCCGTATTCCAACGCATAGCTTTCGGAAACGGTCTGGGGAGGGAGCTTGCCGGCCTTGCGCACCGCGATGAATCCCTTGTCCAGACTCGCCGCCAAGGCGGGACCGAAGAGGAACCCCCTCGCCTCAAGCCCGGCGATGCTGTCAAACTCATCGCTGGCGATGGGCAATGACAACTTCAGTGCGCGCAGCATGATGCGCAGTCCCCGTGCGTCGTTGAGCACGGGCATGAAGTCCCGGAATAGGATGTTCTGCTTCGGAAATCCCGGGATGGAGCGAATCAAAGACACTAGATATTCCGCATCCTTGCGCCCGACGCGCGCCAATTGTTCGATGCTGATATCCGATGATGCCATGGAAAATACCTTCGTTGTTTCGGTAGCCATACTCAAGCCTGATCCTATGATGCCGTTGACCGTAGCTTAGCGATTGGTTCCTTGAGCGTCCGGGGAGCTGATCGTGGTGTCGATGATCCGCCGCTGATCCTCCGGACCCTGTGCGGCGTGCCGAGTGTCAACATCGGCGTCGTCGGACTGATTGTTCTGGAGGCTGCCGTTGATATCATCGTCGACGACGTCCGCAGAGTTCGTGGAGTTCGTGGAGGTCGTCGAGTCGGCGGATGCCAATGTGTCGTAGGGACGCTGGGCGGCTTCGTCGCCCGCCGCGGCGTCGGCGGCGTCTTCCGCGGGCAACGGATTGCCATCGGCGTCCACGTCGGCATCGTCGATGAAGGCCGGACGAGTATAGGCTTTGTTGATGGCGGACGATTTGAAGCGCAGCTCGGAGCCTTCGGAATCGATAACGATCTCTTCATATTTCGTATCGACGGAGACGACCTTGCCGATGACACCACCGATGGTTATGACCTCGGTCCCGGGCTCCAGTTGGTTACGGAAATCATCAACCTGCTGGCGTTGCTGCTTGGCTTTGCGAGACTGCCACCACATAAGGCCGCCGAAGGCGATTATGACGACGATAAGGAATAGTGAATCCATACTGGGGAACTCCTAACGCGTACGGGCCTGACGAACCCGACAATACGAATGTTGAATGTCCAAAAATCCGATTTTAGAATAACTTGCTGACATCATCCCGGGGCGTGAGTCCCAGATGCTCCCAGGCCTTCGCCGTGGCGACACGACCCTTGGGAGTGCGCATCATGAAGCCCTCGCGCACGAGATATGGCTCGCACACCGTTTCCACGGTATCGGACTCCTCGCCGACCATGGCGGCGAGATTGTTGAGACCCACCGGACCGCCGTCGAAATTCGTGACGATGGCCCTGAGCACGGCGATATCGAGACGATCAAGACCCTCCGAATCGATTTGATACAGCGCGAGAGCCTCATGCACCGCGTTGGTGTCGATCGTCTCCAACGCGTGGACGGTCGCCCAATCCCTGACACGGCGAAGCAGCCGGTTGGCGATACGCGGCGTTCCTCGAGAACGCAAGGACAGTTGATGCGCCGCGCCGGTCTCTAGGGTCAATCCCAGTACCGAAGCCGAGCGTTCGATAAGCTTTTCCAGCTCGTCGCTGGGATAGAAGTCAAGATGGGCGGTGAACCCGAATCGGGCTCGCAATGGCGACGGCAACATCCCCTCACGGGTGGTGGCCCCGATCACCGTGAATCGCGGAAGGGTCAACGGAATCGAGGATGCGCCCGGCCCCTTGCCCACCATGACGTCGACGCGGAAATCCTCCATAGCGATGTAGAGCAACTCCTCCGCGGGGCGCGGCAGCCGGTGGATTTCATCGATGAACAGGACCTCGCCTGCATCCAAGGAACTGAGGATGGAGGCCAGATCGCCCGCATGCTGAATCGCGGGCCCTGAGGTCACACGAATGGCGACGCCCAATTCGTTGGCCACGATCATGGCCAGAGTCGTTTTGCCCAGTCCGGGAGGGCCCGCCATCAGAATGTGATCCGGCGGGGTCTCGCGCTTGCGCGCGGCATCCAGAAACAGTTGTAACTGGGCCTTCAGGCGTGGCTGACCGATAAAACCGTCCAGTACCTGAGGGCGCAGTTCCTCATCGCTGATCGGCTCGTTTCCCTGGGGGGCGGCCGAAACCATGCGCAATGATTCCTCCGAGCTGCCGGTGTTGTCGGTGTTGTCGGCGTTCACGGCACCCGTGCCGCCGACATTGGCCGACAGGCCGCGTGCTTCGGGTTCATGCCCCGGCAATCCATGTGCGGACGAATTCATCGTTCCTCCCACGTCCTTCGTTTGCCACCGTATTGTTCTGTTCCGTGCTGTTGCATACCGTTGCGTCGTTGATGCATTCGTATCGCGTCGTCGCCGTGCCGTCCGACCGCATCAGGCATCATCACGTCTCCACGTGGAGACGCCGCGCAGCTCACCGGCCCCGATCCAGCGAGGCCAGGGCCAGCCGCAATACTTTGGGGACATCCTCCGCCTTCATCGGAGTGGCGATGTCATTGTCCTCGCAGGCTGACTGCACCGCCCGCTGCGCGTCCTGAGATCTCCACCCCAGGGAGATCAGCCCCTCGATAACCTGCATGGTGCCGGTATCGAATTGCGATGTCTCGTCCCGACCCTCGGCATCCAGCGCGCTCAGGTCGATTGACCCCTTGAGCTCAAGAATGATTTTCTGAGCGCCCTTTTTCCCCAGACCCGGTGCCTTGGACAGGGTGGTCGCATCGCCGTCGGAAACCGCCTGGGCCAGCCGGTTCGCGGTGAGCGTAGACAGCAGGGACAACGCGACACGTGGGCCGATGCCGCTCACCTTCTGCAGCTGAAGGAACATCCGCTTCGAAGCCTGGGAAAGAAAGCCATAGAGCGCTATCGAATCCTGTGAGACGCTCAGTGAGGTGTACACCTTGGTTTCCTGACCCGCATGCATGGCGGCGATGTCGGCCGCAGGCATGCGGACCTCATATCCAACGCCGGCCACTCCGATCAGCGCCGTGTCCGGCCCAACCGCCTCCACCCTACCGGTGAGCATTGCGATCATGACACAACTCCCTCATCTGTGTTCGAACATCTGTTCGATAGTCTACATGCCCCGGTCGACGCTGTTGCGACGTTTGCTTCGTTGGGCGGCCTGCGCCCACTGCCGTTGAGCGGTGGTCAGATGCTGTTCGCGCTCCCCGCCCTCAAGCGCACCGGCAGGTCTGAGGGCATGGCAGATGGCCTGCGCCAAAGCATCCGCAGCGTCGGCGGGCTGCGGTAGGACGTTGAGATTGAGGATCCTGGCGACCATGCGCTCCACCTGGATCTTCTCGGCGCGACCGTTGCCGGTGATCGCGAGCTTCACCTCGGTGGGAGTGTGCAGGGCCACGGGAATGCCCCGCTGCGCTGCCGCAAGCATGGCCATACCGGCGGCCTGAGCCGTTCCGAGGACCGTATTGCGGTTTTCCTGGGCAAACACACGTTCTATGGATACCGTGTCCGGGGCGAAACGCTCGATCTTCTCCGCTAAGCCGTCATAGATGGCAAGCAGACGCAGATCCTGTGACACCTTTGGGTCTGAACGGACGACGTCGACGTGAATAAAGGAAAGCCGACGCGATGCGCCGGCTTCGATGACGCCGACTCCGCACCGTGTCAGGCCAGGGTCGACGCCGAGAATCAGCATGAGCGTTAGTCCTCTTCGGCGAGTTGGTCCATCACCTCGTCGGACGCGGTCCAGTTGCTGTATACGTTCTGCACATCGTCGAGGTCATCGAGATTGTCGATGAGCTTCGACACCTTGTGCGCGTCGTCGAGGTCCAGCTCGATCTCGGAATTCGGGTTCATGACCAGATCCGCCGAATCATAATCAATACTCGCCTTTTGCAGGGCCTCTCGCACGCTGACCATATCCGTCGGGGCGGTGATCACCGTATAGACCTCGCCTTCGTCCTTCACGTCCTCGGCACCGGCCTCGGCGGCGGTTTCAAAGAGCTTGTCGAAGTCCACGCCTTCGGAGGGCACCACGATCTGTCCCTTGCGCTCGAAGTTGAAGCTGACCGATCCGGTGGTGGCCAGCGAACCGTTGCTCTTGGTCAGCGTGGAGCGCACGTCGGCTGCGGCGCGATTGCGGTTATCGGTCAGGCATTCGATGATCAGTCCTACACCGGCCGGCGCGTAGCCCTCATACACGATGGTCTCGTAGTTGGCGGCACCCGCCTCGGCGCCCGATCCTCGTTTGACGGCGCGGCTGATGTTGTCAGCCGGCATGGATGACTTTTTGGCCTTGACGATGGCATCGTACAATGTCGGATTACCATCGGGGTCGCCACCGCCCATGCGGGCGGCAATCTCGATATTCTTGATGAGTTTGGCGAACAGCTTGCCGCGCTTGGCGTCAATGGCGGCCTTCTTGTTTTTGGTGGTCGCCCACTTGGAATGCCCTGACATATTGCTCCTAGCAGGTATACGGATACGTTAAACGTAACGATTCTAGAGCGCTTTCACGACAATGCCCGCGCATATACGGCCAGTACCTGATCGGTGACGGTGTCCCAATCGAAAGCGATGGAGCGCCGCGATCCGGCCTGCGCCAGTTGTTGCCGTTGCGTGCGGTCGTCGAGCAGCGTGCAGATCCGCCGTGCGCATTGCGCGTCATCGCCGGTGCTGAACAGCGCCGCGGCGCGACCGTCATCGCTGACCGCACGGAACGCCTGCAGATCCGAGGCGACCACGGGGCAGGCCGCGGACATGGCCTCCGTGAGCACGATGCCGAAGCTTTCACCACCGAGCTGTGGGGCGACGAACAGACTCAATGAACGATAAAACCGGGCTTTGTCCTGATCGCTGATTCTGCCGAGAAATTCGATATGGTCGTCCAGACCTTCCCCGTCACGAAGCTCATGGACGATGCGGCGGCCTTCCTGCTCACCGTCTCCGGCGCAGAGAAAACGAGCGTGGGGAACGTGCTGAAGCACTCGTGCGGCAGCCTTGGCGAAGACCTTGAACCCTTTGCGCTCCTCCCCCATTCTCCCTAGAAAGCCAATGGTGGGACTCTGCGTGGTTCCCAGCCAAGCCGGGTCGCATTCGGCATCATGGAATTGAGACCGGTCGATGCCGTTGGGAATGACGGTAGTGGCCGTATTGTCGGGCAGGTAGTGTGCTACGACGTCCAACGCCTCGTCACTGACGCAGATGGCCTGCTCCAGCGGTTCGAGGTACCGTCTCAGATACGGTTCGAACAGTCTCAGCGTCGCCGGATATCGATCGAATGCGGAATGGAAGGTGGCGATGAGGGGCGGATGATGGCGCAGCGTCAATGCCTTGTGGCTCAAGGACGGCGCCTCAGGTTCATGCAGGTGGACGATGTCGAATTTCCCCTGTTTGATCCAACGCCTCGTCTGGATGCCGACGAAGCCAAAATAACTCAGACGGGCCACGGATCCGTTATACGGGATGCTGAACGAGGTGCCGTTGGTGTTGACCCACAACGGCATATCGGTGGTGCGTCTGCCAGGTGCCAGCACCTCCACGTGATGGCCGCGTGAACGCAGCTGACGGGCGAAATCCCTGATGTGGAATTGGACACCGCCCGGCGTTTCGAAAGAATACGGCGAGATGATGCCGATGCTGAGTTTTCTTCCGTGTAACGGATCGGATGCGGGCACGGATGCGGGTGCGGGTGCGCGGTGATACTCTCTCGAAGGCATATCCAGCATTGTTCCACGAGAGACATGCTTTGTCATCTTTGACAAGTCGCCTGCACGGTGGATTGCATGTCGCAGGCGACTATTTCCGACCGTGACGGCGCAGTTGTTCGGCCCGCTCGGCGATGTCGTCCGGCACGTCGTGCAACCGCCGCAGGTCGAGATCCTCCAGAAACAGTGGCTGCAGCATATGCCAATCCTGGGGGTTGGCGGCTATGCCACGCGACCAGACATCCACCCAGGCCTGTGAGATGGCGCGAATGGCGGGTTCGCGTCGCCAAGAGCGGTAACGGTCGATATCCACCGGCCCACTGATCTGCACGACGTAGCCATGACGGCTGCCCGCAAGCCGACGACGATCGCCGTGGAGCCGTTCGCGATAGATATTCGCCACGTACAGCGGCAGCTCCATATCATAGGCCAGGGTCGCTGGGCCTCGTGCGACGCGGATGACGGAATCAAACGCTTGTACGAACTCGCCGTTGACGCTCAGATCCCGATCCGCCAGCAGCGGCACCAGCACATGAGGCTGCCCCAGCGCCTGTTCGAGTCGCCTGACCAGACCCGATTGTCCCGTGAGCACAACCGTCATGCCCAACTGTTCGCGAATCGACACGAATGCGTTCAGCAGTGCCGCGTCATCCAATCGTTCGGCGATCGTGGTCACGGGTGCCAAGGCATCGTGCGCCCACAGTCCGGCATAGTCCCAGTTACCCTGGTGCCCCATGGCGAGCGGCGCCGCTCCCGGATTGGCGTTGATCAGCTCGACGAGCGAAGCCAATCCATCCCCATCCCCACGGACGCGTGCCAGCAGCTGGGCGCGATCTCGACTGCCGACGGTCATGGCCTCGACGAAATAATCGAAATAGGCATGCATATTCCGTCTGGATAATCGACGAAGCTCATGATGGGAACGGTGCAAGCCGTGTTGATCCGGCACGTGGCTGAGATTGCGTTCCAACTGGCGCACTCCGCCGATGCCGAACAGCCACGCGACGTCCGCCGCGATGGCGAACACCACCCGAAGACAGCGCTCCGATATCGGCACGCGGCCCTGTGCGATTGAGACGAGGATGCGGTTGAGCATATGACCGGATTACCGTGCCGGTGTATGTTCGCCGCTGTCATGCGCCATCTGGCGACGAACCAGCGAGATGCGCTGGCACACCGTAATGGTGCCAAGCAGCGACAGTATAAGCATGGCGACCATCAGCACCGCGCCGCTATGGAAGATGCCGGCCAGCGCCATACCGATGAGAATGATCACGAGACGGTCGGACCGGGTGGCGATGCCGTTCTTCGCCTCGTATCCGACCGATTCCGCACGGGCGCGTGCATATGAGGTCACGAACGAGGTCATGATCGCATATAACGCGGCCAGCATGCCGACGATGCTGATGTAATCGGGAAAAGAAGTAGCGGGTGTGCCGTCGCCGTACCACCAATCGTGATGCAGATAGAAGAACATCACCACCGCCAGCAGCACGGCCCAGTCGGCGATCCGGTCCAGGGTCGAATCAAGGAACGCGCCGAAGGCCGTACCGCCGGAAGTGATCGCGGCGACCGAACCGTCCAACGAATCGAACACCACAAGAACGGCCAATACCAGTGCTCCGGCAAGAAGCCATCCGGTGATGCCCGTGAGGATGGCCACGACGGTCGTGCCGACTGCTCCGATGACGGTCACCATGTTTGCGGTCACACCGATCGCGACAAGGGCACGCGCTATCGGTGCAATCAACCGTTTGAACGGCGCCCGGAGATGTTCTAGCATATTGTCTTCCGTTATTTTCCGTATTAGGTAGTGGTACCGGCTATTTGGTCAGCTTGTTGAAATCGTCCGCGCTGAGTACCTGCTCTCGTTTGGCGATGATGTCCAGAATCCAGGACTTGGCCTGGGCCATCGGCACCCCATTGAGCTGACTGCCGTCACGGAAGCGGAAACTCACGGCGTTCTTCGAGACGTCTTCGGCGCCGGCGATCAGGGTGAAGGGTACTTTGGACTTCGAGGCGTTGCGAATTTTCTTGCCGAAACGGTCATCCGAGGTGTCGAGCTCGCAGCGGACGAGACGCTCCTCAAGATCTTCGATGAAGGATTTGAGGTATGGCGTGAATTCGTCGGCCACGGGGATCCCGGTCACCTGGACGGGGGCGAGCCACACGGGGAACGCACCCGCATAGTGCTCGAGTAGGATCGCGAAGAAACGCTCGATGGAGCCGAACAGTGCACGGTGAATCATCACCGGCTGCTGGTGCGTGCCGTCAGCCGCTATATATTCCAGACCGAAACGCTGTGGCAGGTTGAAATCGAGCTGAATGGTCGAGATCTGCCAGGTGCGACCGATCGCGTCGCGGGCCTGCACCGAGATCTTCGGGCCGTAGAACGCGGCGCCGCCTGGGTCGTCGACCAACTCGAGTCCCGATTCCTTGGCGACATCGGCCAGCGTATCGGTCGCCTCTTCCCAGATCTCATCGGATCCGACGAATTTCTTCGGGTCCTTGGTGGACAACTCCAGATAGAAATCGTTGAGGCCGAAGTCCTTGAGTAGGCCGAGCACGAAGTTGAGCAGGCTGGTCAGCTCACCCTTCATCTGGTCACGGGTGCAGTAGATATGCGAATCGTCCTGCGTCAAACCGCGCACGCGGGTCAGGCCGTGCACCACGCCGCTCTTCTCGTAACGGTATACCGTGCCGAACTCGAACAGGCGAAGCGGCAACTCACGGTAGGAACGTTGACGGGACTTGAAAATCAGATTGTGCATCGGGCAGTTCATGGGCTTGAGGTAGTAGTCCACGCCCTGTTTGGTGATATTGCCGTCCGCATCCCGCTCCTCGTCCAGGCGCATCGGCGGATACATGTTGTCCTTGTACCAATGCAGGTGGCCGGAGGTTTCGTACAGCCCACCCTTGGTGATATGCGGGGTCTGCACGAAGCTGTAGTGATGACGGCGATGCTGATCGCGTGAATAATCCTCCATGGCGTTGATGACCGCGGCGCCTTTGGGGTGGAAGACGGCCAGTCCCGGCCCGATCTCCTCGGGGAAGGAGAAAAGATCCATCTCTTGACCGAGCTTGCGGTGGTCACGTCTGGCGGCCTCCTCCATGCGGGTCACATAGTCCTTGAGATCGTCCTTGCTTGCCCAGGCGGTGCCATAGATGCGCTGCAGCATCTGGTTGTGTTCGTCGCCGAGCCAGTAGGCCGCGGCCGTGCGTTCGATTTTGAACGCCTTGATATAGCGGGTGTTCGGCAGATGCGGGCCCTTGCACAGATCCTTCCAGACGACCTTGCCGTCGCGGTCGAGGTTGTCGTACATGCTCAGTTCACCGGTGGAGACCTCCGTAGCGGTCTCGTCGCTGAGCTCGGCCTTTTTCTTGCCGATCAGTTGCAGTTTGTAGGGCTGCTCGTGTTCCTCGGCGCGCGCCTCGTCCTCGCTGACGACCCGACGACGGAACGCCTGCGACTGCTTGATAATGCGTTGCATATGCTTCTCGATCTGCTTGAGATCGTCGGGTGTGAAGGGCTCCTTCACATCGAAGTCATAGTAGAAGCCGTTGTCGATAACCGGTCCGATGCCCAGTTTGGCGTCCGGACGGATCTCCTGCACGGCCTGGGCCATGACGTGGGTCGCGGAATGACGCATGATCGCCAGCCCATCGGGACTGTCCAGCGCAATGGATTCGACGGTGTCACCGTCATGCAACGGAGTGTACAGATCTCTCGACTCGCCGTTGAGACGAACCGCGATGATGTCTTTATCGGTCGAGAAGAGATCCACGCCAGTATGACTCGCATCCACCTCCTTCGATTCGCCGTTGAGAATAATGGAGATGGTCTGTTCAGCCATGATGTGTCCTTTGCTATCGGGGCCCGCGTTACAGGGTGCAGGCCTGGACTGTGATTCAACATGCCCACCCTATGAATGCAGCGGGACATTGGTTATGAATGTTGGCGTCGTGTGAACATGCCGGTCAGATCGGGCAGCAGCGCCACGAAGAGTGCAACCGCCAGCGCCCCCGTCAGCGCATCCGCTACCGGCTGACTGGCGATGACGCCTTGATATCCGTAAGCACGGCTCGTGATCGCCAACGCGATCCATAGGAAGAACCCCTGTCTGCCCGCCGACAGCAGAAAGGCGCCGACGACCTTGCCCGTCGATTGGAAGGTGACGGTCACCAGCATGATGACGGCAACCACGGCAGTGGTGATCACCTGCATGCGTAGCATCTCCGCTCCTTCGACGATAATCGTCGGGTTATTGATGAACAGCCTCATGAGCGCGTGCGCCGGCACTGCCAGTGCCATACTCATGATCACGGCCAGAGTGACTTCGAAGATCAATGCGAAGCGGAGAATCTCGCGGAGCCGCATGACGTTGCCTGAACCATAATTGTATCCGATCAGAGGTTGGGCTCCGAAGGAGAATCCGACAAGCACCAGCACCGCGATCATGGTGAGTTTCAGCGCGATGCCCATTGCGGCCACGGCATCGGTGCCATAGGAGAGCAGATAATGATTCACCATGATGATGCCAAGGCTTTGCATGATGTTGGTGATCGATGATGGAATGCCGATGGCCACGACGTTTCCGGCTTCGGCCAGCAGGCGATGATGCGGTCCGGACGGCGTGACGGCATCGCGCGTAGCGTCATCCGTGGCCGTTGCCCCGTCACGTGCCGCTGCCGTCGTGTGACGCGTGTTGCACGCTGCGAACAACAGCCGCGGATCCAATGACAGGTTATGACTGCGCCGCAGCAGGAACCAGATGTAGTAGCCGCTGGCAATGACGTTTGACAAGGCGGTCGCCATCGCCGACCCGGCGGCGCCCAGCCCAAGAACGGAAATGAAAACAGGGTTGAGCACGATGTTGATGACCGACCCCGCGAGCTGTCCTATCATCGACGGGATGACGAAGCCTTCGGCGCGCAGCAGGTTCGAGGGAACGATCGAGAATATGATGCACGGGCTTGCGATGATGATCCAGAAATAGTACTGCCCGGCGTATTCGAAGGTTTTCCCGTTCGCTCCCAACAGGTGTAGGAGGGGCGCCTGCAGCACGAGGCCGGCGACGGCGACGATGAGGCCAAGTGCCAGTGCCCCGTAGAAACACATGAGGCTCACGATCCGGGCGTCGTGGAATCGATGTTGTCCAAACAACCGCGATATGACGGAGCTGCCACCCAATCCGAAGATATCGCCCAAGGCGATCATCATGGTGAACACGGGCGCGGCCAGCGAAACGCCCGCAACGATGTCCGGATTGCCGGTATGCCCGATGAAGAACGTATCCACGGTGTTATAGACGAGCGTGACGATCATCGAAAGCACCACCGGAAGAGCCATGGAAAAATAGGCTTTTGGCACAGGTGCCTTCTCAAATAGTTCGGTATCCATGAATCGTTCCTCTATCGTGATATGTATGCGCGGCGGGCTGTTTCACCCGGGCCAACCCCATACTTAACCATGTCTGCGCCGACATTCGACACGCCGAAGCATGCCGGGCAAGCGGCGCCACAGACCATTGCCGGTTGATTTTACTTCTTGGCCGGTGTGGATTACACCTATCGCGTAGAGGCCGAATCCGTTTGGACGATTCGGAAACCTTGATCAAGGAGTACTCATGGATGAGAATACGATGACGAAACAACTGACCGACGCCGAGACCATAGATCAGCTGCTGAATATTTTGAAATCGGCGGGCAAGACGCTGAGCTACGAGCAGGCGGATCGCCTGTTCGGTGAAATCAACCAGACGAAATGCGACGCCGCCGAGTTGAGTGGAGACACCTCCGAAAAGGTGATCAAGGCGTTCTTCGCCAAGTGAGGCGACGGATGTGAGGCGACGGGCGTCATACACACGAAGAATTCGGCCGATGCCGTGGTCTTGCGTTCCCGGTTCGGTTCCCGGATTCGACGGCATCGTCATCGGCCTTCGGCGTTCAACCTTCTCTACGACCTATACGACTGTGCCCGGCATCGATATCGTTCGGCGCCGGGCACAGTCTCGTATATCAGTCGTATAACATCTGTTACGCTGTCACCTTCGCAAATCTATCGCTGACATCCTGCCAGTTGACGACATGCCAGAAAGCCCTGACGTAATCGGCACGGACGTTCTGATAATCGAGGTAGTAGGCATGCTCCCAGACGTCCAGCTGCAACAGCGGCGTCACACCGGCCGGCACATTGCCCTGCTGGTCGAAGAGCTGGAAGACGACCGGGCGGGCGGCTATCTGATCCCAAGCGAGCATCGCCCAGCCGGAGCCCTGAACGCCCAGTGCGGTCGCGGTGAAATGAGCCGTGAATTTGTCGAAGGAACCGAAGTACTCATCTATGGCCGCCGCTAGCTCTCCTTCGGGCTTGCCGCCGCCATCCGGGGACATGTTCTTCCAGAAGACGCTGTGGTTGATATGGCCACCGAGATTGAACGCGAGGTCCTTCTCAAGTTTGTTGACATTGGCGAAATCACCCTTGTCGCGGGCCTCTTGCAATTGCTCGAGCGCGGTGTTCGCGCCGGTGACATAGGCCTGATGATGTTTGTCATGGTGAAGCTGCATGGTGCGTCCCGAGATATACGGCTCCAACGCGGAGTAGTCATAGGGAAGGTCGGGAAGGGTATAGATGGGCATGTCGTGTCCTTTCAACGAAACGGTGTCGAATTGTGTGACCTTGCCTCGTCAGCGTATCATCGGGCGGACGTCCTGCGCGAGGGCTCGCGCTGGAATTCAGCTGTGGGCACCGTGCGTGCAGCCATGATCAAGAGCAGATCGGATGACTTGTCCGTGAACACCCTGATTGAACCCTGAATCTTCCCCTACTGCTCTGCTGCGTTCGGAACGGTGTGTTCGAGGAAGTTGGATCGAAAACGGGGGCAAACAGCCAAACAGTGAGCCGGTGCAACGTAGGATGGACGAAACCGTTGAAGACATTACATTAAGGAAATTCACTAACGACATTCGATGTCAAGAGTGGGTGATGTAGGAATCGAACCTACGACCCCTTCCGTGTGAAGGAAGTGCGCTAGCCGCTGCGCCAATCACCCAAGTACTTCAGGTAAGCCGGCGAACCGACTCAGGTGGGCGATACAAGATTCGAACTTGTGACCCCTTCCGTGTCAGGGAAGTGCGCTACCTCTGCGCCAACCGCCCGGGTCATGCCTGCCGCTGTGATACTACATGCACACGGCAAGAGGTGGGTACGAGAGTCGAACTCGTCTATACGGCTTTGCAGGCCGCTGCCTAACCGATTGGCTAACCCACCGCTAGGTCGTCAACTCTTTCGGACCTCGAGCGGACAACGGGACTTGAACCCGCGGTCTCGACCTTGGCAAGGTCGCGCTTTACCAACTAAGCTATGTCCGCACTGCTCTCCGGTGGAAACCCTCCGCCGAAGCACGAGTAACCACTATAACGACATCAGTGAAATTTGCAAACCATAGCGTGTCGCCTGCGTGTTGCGGGGCGTGAGCGGCGAGTCGTTGCTCGAACGAAGACGATCGCTTCCCGGTCCTGCACCCATTCACTTATGGCATAAGAGCCGCGGACTTTCCTACCCCGCCAGTTACATTAGAAGACATGAGTCAAGAGGCGAAACCAGACAGCACTGCGATGATCTGCGCGTTCGAGGGATGGAACGACGCGGGACAGGCGGCAACGAACGTCATCCATCATCTTGTTTCGCGCTACGAGGGTCGCGAGGTTCGCCACATCCGTTGCGATGGCTACTACGATTACCAGACGGTTCGCCCCATGTCCTGTTCCGTGACGGGACGACGTAAGATTCTGTGGCCGCAGACGACGTTCTACGACATCGGCATCACCCCGCAGACACACGTGTTCGCGCAGATAGCGCCGGAACCCAATTATCGGTGGATCGATTATTGTCGGCAAAGCCTGCACATCGCCGAGGAATTCGACGTCGATCACATCGTCACGATGGGTTCGATGTTCGCCGATTGCCCGCATACCCGGCCGTTGCCGTTGGATGAGTCGGATCGTCACTGTCGGTGCGATATGGACCGTGAATACAACGGTCCGGTGGGCATTCCCACCATCCTAGATTCCATGGCATGTGAGGACGGCTGGGATGCCACGACGTTATGGGCATCGGTTCCCCAATACCTCGGAGGGGACGAATGCGCTCAGGCGACGCTGCAGTTGCTGGAGCGTCTTTCGAATATCCTCGAGGTTGAGTTGGATTACGGCGATCTGCCGGATAAGGCGCGTCAATGGAAGGCTCAGGCCTCGGTATTGACACGATGCAACGATGATCTGGCCGAATACGTGCACAATCTCGAGCGTGATTACGATCTGGCGAAAACGGCGCGCGAGGTGGCCGATCTGGGTAAGCCGCAGGCAGAACAGCTGGTGCGTGAAACCGAGGAATATCTATCTCATATGGGCAAGTAACCGCAGGGTGTTATTCGGCCGGATATTCCCCCAGCGGACTCCCCCCGTATTTCTGTATGTGAGTTCCCTCATACGACGTCGCTGCGTATCCCTTGCGCGCCTGAGGATATGGAGGATATGCACGCAAGCGACGGTGACGTGCGAGACGACCGGGATGCGCGATACGCCGGTCCCGCCGTCGTCTCGTGCATCCCGGTCGTCTGCAGGATTCGAGAGTTTCCGGAAGGTTTTACGGGTTTACGGTGCCTTGTGATCAATGAGACTGAGATTTGACATAGAGAGCCTCGAGATAGCAAAGCCCTCTGGATCCGAATCATCGAGGGAACGGACTCCAGAAGGCTCGTATGGTATCGGCGACACAGGCGTATCGGTCGATACCGGATACTGGTTTCGCGCAGGCCTAAGCCGCGGCGGCGACACTCACCGCCGGCAATACGCCGCTGATCAGCAGCAGCGCGACGATTATCGCCAAGGCTATGCGGTAGATGGCGAAAGCGCGATATGAATACGTCGACACGAACTTCAAGAAGCCGATGATCACGATGTAGCCAAGGAAGAAGCACACGATGGTGGCGGCGATGGTGGCGCCCCAGCCGGGAAACATCACATCGGTCTTATAGTTTTTCACGGCGTCGATCGCTTCGAACAGACCGGCCCCAATCACCGCTGGAATGGCCATCAGGAAGCTCACTCGCACGGCGTCCTCGCGTTTGTAGCCCATAACACGCCCGAAGGTGATGGTGCCGCCCGAGCGCGATACGCCGGGGATCAGGGCAAGCATCTGGCCGATGCCGAAGAGCAACGCTTCCTTCGCGTTCATGTCCTCGATCGATTTGACCTGTCTGGACCGCGCATCCGCTATCCACAGCAGAATGCCGAAAACCAACAGCACCGTGACGGTGATCCACAGATTGCGCAAGGTCGTTTCGATGACATGTTTGAACAGCACTCCGGCCACGACGATCGGAATCGTGCCGATAATGATGTACCAGCCAAGGAGCGCGTCCCTGTCGTCCGCGCCCATGCGATGATGCCAGTCGGAACCGTTCTTGCCGAAGAGGCAGGTGAACCAGTGCGACAGAATTCGGGCGATGTCATGGCGGAAGTAGAGAATAACCGCCAGTTCGGTGCCGATCTGAATGATTGCGGTGAACGCCGCACCGGGATCCGAGCCCAGCATCAAATCGCCGATAATCCGGATATGGGCGCTTGATGAGACCGGAAGGTATTCCGTCAACGCCTGTACGACGCCCAGAATAACCGCCTGGATGAAGTTCATAGGTTTGGCCACGGCAGTCGCAGCCGTGGAATGCACGGCTATTGTCTGCGCCGCAACGGGAAATGCGGTTTGAACGAAGTTCATAATATCCCTTTTGCTCTCGAATAGAAGGCTACATGTTTGCATTGAGCCGTCATCACGGTACTCGCACGCTCATATTACATCGCGATCGTCGATGATGATTGTCGCACAGCCCACACACAATGAAAACGGATATTTCAGGTCGCGTCTTCATCGATTGGTGAACCGTCTGTGTGCCCTGACGACGATGGGCTTCAGCGGACGGAGGAATCAAGGAACGTCACGGCCAATCTGGACAGGGAGGCAGTTATGAATCGGTATCGCAAGAGCCGCGCGTTTGCACCGGAAGGATTCTTTGAGTGCGAGGGGCGCGGACTTCAATGGCTCGGTGAGGCGCAACGATCGGGTGGCCCGCGCGTCGTCGACGTCTATGACTGGGGCAAGGACCGGTTGGATATCGAACGGGTGGAGCCGGCCTCCCCCACTCCTAAGGCCGCATATGACTTCGGCGCCGCGCTGGCGCATTTGCATGATGCCGGGGCCGACCACTTCGGTTCCGCGCCGCGCGGGTACACCGGCACCTGCTATTTCGGGCCGTTGCAGGATCCCGTGCCGATGGATACAGGGTCCTGGGAAGACGCGGCGAGTTATCTGGCCGAAGGCCGGCTGCTTCCCATGGTGCGAATGGGCATCGAACGTGGCTCGCTGAACCAGAGCGACCTCGACCTCACCGGGCGCGTGATCGATCGACTGCCCGACTTGCTCGGCCGTGCGGCAGACGACATGCCGGCGCGTGTGCATGGTGACCTGTGGAGCGGGAACGTCATGTGGACCGCCGATCGGGGATATGACGAGGCGGTGCTGATCGATCCCGCCGCCCATGGTGGACATCGCGAGGAGGACCTGGCGATGCTGCATCTGTTCGGCATGTCGTACCTCGCCGAGATCATGGATGGCTACCAGTCGGTGCACGCGCTGAAGACGGGGTATCAAGACCGTATTACGCTGTGGCAGCTGTACCCAATCGCGGGCCATTGCGTGTTCTTCGGCGGCGGATATGTCAGCGAGTACCGTGCGATGTGCCGCTCATTGCTCTGAACGACCCGGCTTGCGCGGAAATCCGTCACCCGGTCGGATCGTCGGCGACCGGGTGACAAGCACGACGGTACTTACGACGGTGTTGGGGATCCGACCGGGCGTGTGTTTCAGCCCAAGGCGCTCTTGAGCTTGCTGAAGAAGCCCTTCTTGCCGATGGCGGCCGGTTTGGAGCTCTGCGAAACGTGCTGGGCGTCGGAGTCGTGCGATTGCGCAAACTGCTCGATGAGCGTACGTTGATCGGCGTCGAGCTTGGTGGGAATCAATACGTTGATATGCGCGACCAGGTCACCGCGCTCGTCGTTGTGACGCATGCGTGCCACGCCCAGACCCTTGATGACCACGGTCTGTTCGGGTTGGCACCCGGCGGGAATGCTGATGGTCTCCTCGCCGTCGAAGGTATCAATGTCGAAATCATGCCCGAGCACAGCCCAACTCATCGGAATCTGAACCCAGCAGTGCAGATCGTCGCCCTCGCGGGTGAACTGCTTGTCCGTCTTCACCCTGATGTCGATATAGAGATCTCCCGCGGCGCCTCCTCCCTCGCCGACTTCGCCCTGGCTGGCCAGCCGAAGGCGTGAGTTGTCGGCTATTCCTGCGGGGACGTTCACCCCGACGTCACGCTGGCTGCGCACGCGACCGTGGCCCATGCATGAAGGGCACGGGTTCGAGATCAATGTGCCGTGGCCCTCGCAGCGTTCGCATGGCGCGGATGTCATCATCTGGCCGAGCATGGTTCGCACGACCTTCTGCCGTGTGCCGGTCCCCCGGCAGTCCGGGCATGTCTTGGGTGCTTCGTTATCGGCTGAACCCGACCCACCGCATTGCGGACATAGCACGAAGGTGTTGATGGTGACGTGTGAGGTTCCGCCGAAAACGGCCGTTTTCAGATCGATATTCATGCCGGCGAGCGCGTCTCGACCGGGTTGCGTCCGTGGTACGGGGCCTTGCGAGCCGCCGCCGAACGCGCCTCCGAAGAATTGACCGAAGATATCCCCGACGTCACCCATGTCGAAGCCCTGCGCACCGTATCCTCCGGCATTGGGGTTGTTGGGGTCCACGCCCGAGTCGTACATCCTGCGTTTGTCGGGATCCGACAACACCTGATAGGCGTTGTTCACCTCTTTGAATTTATCCTCGAACTGCGGACCCGCGAGATCGGGATGGTATTTCCGGCTCATCTTGCGATAGGCCTTTTTGATCTCCTCTTCGCTTGCCGTGCGTTCGACGCCCAACGCCTCGTAATAATCTGCCAATGCCCTGTCCTTTATATCGATGTTCGGGAGCTATTCTGCCATAAGGCGAGGTCAGAACCTTTCGGATTCTTCGCCGTGGGCGAGCAACTCGCTCAGATAACGCGCCACGGCCCGCACCGCGGCCATGGTCTCCGAATAATTCATATGAGTCGGTCCGATGGAGCCGACGAAGGCGACGGGAGCCGAATCTCGCCCCCCGGCGTCGTCGACCGCCGTTGAATTCGTTTCGACCGGCGTCTGACGACTATCCTGCCCGCCGTATCCGCTGGTGATCACGGCGGCGTTGAGCAGGCCCGGGTTATGGGTTTCGGACCCGATGGCCACTCGGACCCCCTCGTGTTCCTCGCTCAATGCGCTCATGAGCTTCATCAGCACGACTTGCTCCTCCAACGCATCGAAGAGCGGAGCGAGATCGTAGACGGCATGTTGATGCACCAGTCGTGAAGTGCCGGCCATGTAGAGATCCGCGGTTTGCTCGTTGTCCGCCATGTTCTGCAGGGCCTCGGCCAAAGCTTGCGACACGGGACGCCATTGCCGCATCGTGGCATCGCCGTCCAAGGCGCGGATAATCCTCGAGGCGCGAGATAACAGCAATCCGGTGCAGCGGGCGTTGATCGTTGAGCATAATGCGTCCAGATCGTGCTGGGAAGGGATGCGCGGCACCTTGAGTGTGTGCTGGGCCACGCCGCCGGCATCCGTGATTACCACTGCGAGCAGTTGGCTGGTGGCCAAGGGAACCAACTCGATGTGGCGCAGCGTCGATTTGGACAGGGACGGCGAGGAAATCACGGCGACCTGGCCCGTTATGCCGGCCAGGATGCGTGCGGCCCGTTGCAGCGTGTCCTGCAGGCTGATCGAATTCGACAGGAACTTTCTGATGCCCCGACGCTGCGCTTCGGACAACGAGACCGCGGTGGACAGGCGGTCCACGAAATATCGGTATCCATGTTCGGTGGGGATGCGACCGGCCGAGGTGTGCGGCTGAATGAGGTACCCCTCCTCCTCGAGCGCGGCCATATCGTTGCGTATGGTGGCGGAACTGACCCCAAGATCGTGGTGGTGCGCCAAAGCCGAGGAGCCGACGGGTTCCTGGGACCGGATGTAATCCTCTATCACCGCTCGCAGTATCAGCATTTTTCGTGACTGGGCCATGTGCTCCTCCTCTCCTTGTTGCCGCCGTCCGCACTGGCGTGCAGTGCGATTGGCGTCGAATCCCTGTCTGGTCTGCGCCGGCGAACCGATGGTGCGTCCTGCGCGATTGTTCCGTTCTCCCTTGTTTTAGCACTCGTTACCGTCGAGTGCTAATGCGTTCGTTATCGGAGAATTTTGGTTCTCGAAATGGACGCGTCGGCCGTAACGGGTTGTGAACGTTAACGAAATCACACGCTGGAAACACGCCACGGGGATAAAACCAAGTCGGCTGCAAAAGCTAGCATGAAAGGGCAATGTGAGGGCATGGATGGCACGGCATAAGCCGGATGCGTCAGGCCCGAAGTATTGGAAGGAAAGTAGATCACCTATGACCGATTTCACCTGGTCTGAATTGGACGAGCGCGCCGTGAAGATGGCGAAGGTCCTCTCCGCCGACGCGGTCGAGAAGGCAGGGCATGGCCATCCCGGCTCCCCCATCTCGTTGGCGCCAGTCGCCTACACGCTGTTTCAGCACTACATCAAACACGATCCGAAAGACTCTCAATGGGCTGGTCGGGATCGTTTCATCCTCTCCGGTGGCCACGCCTCGCTCACGCAGTATGTGCAGCTCTTCTTCTCGGGCTATGACGTCACCCTTGACGATCTGAAGTACTTCCGCGGCGGTGCCGACACCCGTACGCCGGGTCACCCGGAATATGGCCTGACCGACGGCATCGAAATGACCACCGGCCCGTTGGGTCAGGGCCTTGCGTCCTCGGTAGGCTTTGCCTACGGCCAGCGTTTCGAACGCGGTCTGCTCGATCCCGATGCGCCCGCAGGAACCTCGCCGTTCGACCACAAGATCTGGGTGATCTGCGGCGAAGGTGACGTCGAGGAAGGAGTCTCCTCGGAGGCCAGCTCATTGGCCGGCAATCAGAAGCTCGGCAACCTGACCGTCATCTTCGATGCCAATCACATCCAGATCGAAGGCGACACCAAGCTCACCTTCTCCGAGGATATCCTCAAGCGTTATGAGGCCTATGGCTGGTATACCGATGAGGTCAGCTTCGTTCAGCCCGACGGTTCCTACAAGGAGGATACCAAGGCTCTGGCGGCTGCCCTTGACAAGGCCGAGAAGGTCACCGACCGACCGAAGTTCATCAAGGTCGACAGCCTGATCGCATGGCCGACCCCGGGCAAGACCAACGATGAATCCTCACACGGTTCGAAACTTGGTGCGCAGGCCGTCGCAGGACTCAAGAAGGCCCTCGGCTACGATCCTGATGTCAACTTCGCCATCGACGACGAGGCCCTGGCCCATGCTCGCAAGGTCGCCGATCGCGGTGCCGAGGCGCATCGCGAATGGGACAAGAAGTTCGACGCTTGGAAGCAGGCCAACCCCGACAAGTATGCGTTGTATACGCGCATCAAGGCCGGCGAACTGCCGGAGGGCTTCGACAACGCCATCGACGAGCTCGAAGCGTCCTTCGAGGACGGCTCCAAGGTCGCCACGCGCAAGGCATCCGGTGCCGTGCTGAACGCCATCGCCTCCGTCATGCCCGAACTGTGGGGCGGCTCCGCCGACCTCGGCGGTTCCAACAAGACCGACATCGACGGCGCCAAGTCCTTCGGTCCTGACGCCGACGCGACGCGCACATGGCCGCAGACCTCGCAGTATGGTCGGCAGTTGCACTTCGGCGTGCGTGAATTCGCCATGGGCGCCATCACCAACGGCATCCTGCTCGGTTCCGAAACCCGTCCGTTCAACGGCACGTTCTTCCAGTTCTCCGACTACGAGCGTCCGTCCGTGCGCCTCGCCGCGCTGATGAAGATCCCGAATCTCTATGTCTGGACCCACGATTCCGTGGCTCTTGGCGAGGATGGACCTACCCATCAGCCGATCGAGCATCTGACCACGTTCCGCGCCATGCCGCAGATGGAGGTCGTGCGTCCCGCCGACGAGTATGAGACGGCCGAAGCGTACCGTCACTTCTTCGAGAAGGACAACACGCTGCCCACCGCCATGGTACTCACCCGCCAAGGCGTTCCGACCCTTGCCGAAACTAAGGCCAAGGCCAAGGAAGGCGTCAAGAAGGGCGCCTATGTTCTCGTCGACGCCGATGGAACCCCCGATGTGATCATCATGGCCACCGGTTCCGAGGTCCAATGGGCCGTCGCCGCCGCCAAGACCTTGGCTGATGAAGGCGTCAAAGCCCGTGTGGTCTCCGTGCCGTGCATGGAATGGTTCGAGGAACAGGGCGAGGACTACAAGCAGTCCGTGCTCCCGACAGCCGTCAAGGCCCGTGTTTCGATCGAGGCCGGCGTGGCCATGCCTTGGTACAAGTATCTCGGCAGCTACGGCAAGGCCGTGTCCATAGAGCAGTTCGGCCTTCAGGGTGACGGCGCTCAGAACATGATCGACCTCGGTATCGACGCCGAGCACGTCGTCGAAGCCGCCAAGGCCTCCATCAGCGCCGCCAAGGCCTGATGCCAGCACCGGCTGGAGACCGATATCCTCGATGTCCAGCCGGTTTTACCAGTGATTTTCCATTTATTAAAGGAGTACATGAATATGAGTGAAGCAACGCAGCGCACCAGCGATTCCGGTGTCTCGATCTGGCTGGACGACCTGTCCCGTACGCGTATCGAGTCCGGTTCACTGCAGGACCTCATCGCCAACAAGAACGTCGTCGGCGTGACGACCAACCCTTCCATCTTCCAGAAGGCTCTCAGCCAGGTCGGTCCTTACGACGAGCAGCTCAAGCAGCTCGGTAAGGTCGACGTCGAAACCGCCGTCCGCGAGCTGACCACCACCGATGTGCGCAATGCCACCGACATCTTCCGCGAAGTCGCCGAGAAGACCGACTACGTCGATGGCCGCGTGTCCATCGAGGTTGATCCCCGTCTGGCGCACGAGACAGAGAAGACCGAACAGCAGGCCGTCGAACTGTGGGAGAAGGTCAATCGTCCGAATGCGATGATCAAGATCCCGGCCACCCTTGAGGGTCTGCCCGCAATCACCGCGACGCTGTCCAAGGGCATCTCGGTCAACGTCACGCTGATCTTCTCGATCGAGCGCTATGCGCAGGTCATCGACGCCTTCATCAAGGGCATCGAGCAGGCCGCGGCTAATGGCCACGATCTCAAGCGCATCGGTTCCGTGGCCTCCTTCTTCGTCTCCCGCGTGGACACCGCGGTGGACAAGCTGCTCGAAGCGAACGGTTCCGCCGAGGCCAAGGCCCTCGAAGGCAAGGCGGCCGTTGCCAACGCGCGTCTGGCTTACCAACTGTTCGAGCAGAAGTTCGCCTCGGATCCACGTTGGGCGGCTCTTGAAGCCAAGGGCGCCAAGAAGCAGCGTCCGCTTTGGGCCTCTACCGGCACGAAGAACGCCGCTTACTCCGACTGCAAGTATGTCGATGAACTCGTCGCACCGTTCATCGTCAACACCATGCCCGAGAAGACACTGAATGCACTGGCCGATCATGGCAATGGCGCTCCGAGCATCAAGGGCACCTATGAGGAGAGCAAGGCCATCATGGACAAGCTCGCCGAGCTGGGCATCAACATCAAGGATGTCACCGATCAGCTTGAGGCCGCCGGCGTCTCCCAGTTCATCAACTCTTGGGACTCGGTGCTCTCCGATACCCAGGCCGGCATCGACCGCGTCAATGCCTGAATCCGGTTCATGTCTTGACCAAGGTTTGGACCGTACCGGCGGGCTAGACCCGGTGGATCAGACCTGCCGGTCCGGACTCGTCGGCCAGGATCTTCTGGGCCGGACTGTTGACCCAGACTGTCGATTTAGACGATCGGCCTAGACAAGGGCGATTCGTGAATTGATCATCCGTTCGATTCACGTTGAGGTGATTCGACCCCCGTGCAGCGATGTGCGGGGGTCGAATTGTCTTCGCATCCGGGTGACGAGACGCTCCCCGCATTATTGACTTGTCGACGTCGTCGTTTGCGCAGTCCTTCGTTACCAGCAACACCCCGTTCGTAGACTGTTGTCCGCGACACACGCGGGTTTCTCTTCACGGGTTAGGTGATAGAAATTTTGAACAGCCATTTTCCGCCATCGAACATCGCCATTGCCCGA
>CALNAE010000295.1 GCA_937874315.1 uncultured Bifidobacterium sp.
GTCTCGCCCAACTTGCCACGCGTCAAAACCGCCCACACCGCCGAACTATGATCCTCCGTATGGATCCAGTCACGCACGTTGCGCCCATCCCCGTACAACCTGGGCCGCACCCCCATGAGCACGTTCGTGACCTGACGGGGAATGAACTTCTCCACATGCTGGTACGGCCCGTAATTATTGCTGCAGTTGCTGATCGTCGCCTTGAGCCCATACGTGCGATGCCACGCCCGCACCAACAAATCCGCCGCCGCCTTGGAAGACGAATACGGCGAACTCGGGTTATACGCCCGCCCCTCCACAAACCGAGCCGGATCATCCAACGCCAGATCCCCATACACCTCATCCGTGCTGATCTGATGAAACCGCACATCATACTTCCTCGCCGCCTGCAACAGACGATACGTGCCCACCACGTTCGTCGACACGAACGGCTCCGGATCCGCGATCGAATTGTCGTTATGCGACTCCGCCGCGAAATGCACGATCGCATCACACCCCGGCACCACCCGATCCAACAACCCGGCGTCACGGATATCCCCACGCACGAACGACACCCGATCCCCCAACACGTCCCGAATGTTATCCAAACGACCCGCATACGTCAACGCATCCAACACCACCACACGAGTATCAGGCTCATGCCCCACCACCCAACGCACGAAATTCGAACCAATAAACCCACACCCACCCGTCACCAACACACAACGCGGCACAAACAAATCAGACATACAACACAGCATATACGTCAACACAGATGTTATACGCATTGATGGGACTGTCTTGAAATCTTTGTAACTGGCTCAGATCGCCTGTCCTCTAGATGGGTGGGAAGAAGCCGGTGATTATGCCGACTTAAGACAATGCTTGGTATGGCAGCAAAAAAGAAACCGAGAAGGAGCGTTCCGCTGAAGTGGACACGGCCATCGAGCTGTTACGCATGGCCAAACAGCGGGGATTTGCGTTGACCGGGCCGGGTGGCATGCTCAGACAGTTCACCAAAACGGTCTTGGAGAGTGCATTGGACGAGGAGACGGGCGGGCGTCTGGGGCGTGGGAAACACCGGAAGACCAAGGACGGTCGGGCCGGGAACGTTTGCAACGGCGTCATGCGGAAACCCCGGCGCTCACATGCCTCCCCGGCGCGCAACCACCGGACCCCACGGGCACCAAATACGCGACGGGTCACACGATGGAAACCCGCATTGAACGCGTTCACCCCCTCGCCGACCGCCTGCCGGGCGACAAGGAACAACAATGAAAACACCAGTCACACACTTAACAAGACAGACCCAACACGACGAAGTAAGGTGTGTCATATGCACCCACGACATAGCAAAGCTTCGCAAGCGCCATTCGCAATACGCACATGGGTTCAAGAGCATCGTCATATTTGTTGGAACATATTGTTTCTCATAATGTTTGTGGCGATAGGGCTGCTGCCTTTACAGCCAATTAATATTGCCTACACCGTTGAGTTCAGCGGGAACGTACCTGATGGAACGAAAATTGCTTTTTCATTCAACCGCGACTCGAACACTCCAAAGGGTTCGACTCAGTACACTGCCGTCACCAGTGGTTCAGCACGCATCAATCTTGATCCAGCAAACGGTCAATCGCAGACATTGTCCATGATTTTGCAGCAACAGAATATCTCGATCCAACAATTCTCTTCATCGATATCCATACCGAAGGATCACATTAACATCACGCTAACCTGCATCTCCGGCAACACCATTCACGCACAGGCCGCTGGTGAGGCAACTTCGTTCACTCTCTCTCAACAACAGCTTAAAAGCGTTCACTCCGCCGCCGCGTTCCAGTCGGAGGTCAAGGTCTTTCTCCTTATATTTCTGGGATTCGTTTACCTTATCTATCTAGCAAGGATTTCCTTACTACGCGGTATCTCAAGACCATATTTCGGCGTGATTATCGCTTGCGTAATCATTGCAGTCGGCTTAGCGACATATATTGCGACTCAGTCAACTTCGAGGTTGAAATATCGTGTTTTTGCGATCGCCTTGCTTCTGCTGTTGCTCCCGGTGCTTGCGGTCAATTATCTCATCGGAAAACGATGCGGCACGGTAGCCCGGAAAAGCCTCATCATCGTCGACTATGGCGGCGTCTTGGCCTACATGACGGTCCAATTCCATCTCTTTACGACACAACTCGGCGGTTTCCCTGACGAAATCGCCCACCTGTCGTACATCGCATATATGAAATTGCATGGGGGGGTGGGTTCCCGATTTCAGCGCAATGCGGATATATCCTGAGACTAGTTCCAACGTTCTTAATCTCTCTGACAATTCATCGAACTCATTCAACTATCTCGGTCATCCACCACTGTATTACAAGCTTATGTCCCTTTTGTCCGGCATGGGTGTGCAAGGCAACACCGTGACCTTCGATCTGAACCATATGCGCATGATTTCATTCATTATCGGCATTATCGGCATGGTTCTGGTGTTCTACATCACATTCACAAGGATCCCCGACATCCCTTTGCTACATGTGCTGGTCGGACTTATCGCCATCGCTCCGGCAAACATGGTATATACCATGAGCGGCCTGAATAACGACACCTTGCTTTTAGTAACCGTCACGCTATTCACGCTTGGTGTAATCAGATTCATGGAAAGCCGAAACGACTTGCTCACCTACGCGTTGATAACGATGGGCATGTGCTCGACGGCACTTACCAAGCTAACAGGTGGCATGATGGTCGCCAGTATGGCCGTTCTCGTGGTGGCATACACGATCTGGACGGAACGCGGTCCCAAGCGTTTTCTACGGAAAAGCCTGTACTCCACTCTTCCCATGTTCCTCTTCCCGTTAGTCTACTTCCTCACCGTGCTGTCGCGGTGGCACACCATTCAACCCAGCTACCAACGATTGGCGCCATCCGAATTTATTTCGTCACAATGGTACGTCGCAGTCGGAGACCGCACTCAGTTGACGTTGATCGAATACTCGACATACTTCTTCCGACGATTCCTTGAGTGCTGGTCTTCCATCGTCGGCCACGTACCCGTCGCTCGTCCTGGAACCACTCCGTTCACCGCAGACGCCATCGGCGTGACGCTGATTCTGCTCATCCCGTTATGCATCTTCTTTTTCAACCGCACAAAACAACAGCGTTTCCTGGCCATGGGCATTACATCGATACTGCTTGCCGTACTGTACCAATTTTTCGGCGCAGCAGCGGCAACATATGGGAGAGGTAACCTCGGAGGTGGAGTCCAAAGCCGCTATTATCAATGCGCGATCGCGGTATTGGTATTGGCGATCATATGGATGCTGGACCGGCATCCTTTCGTAGAGAACAGGGGCGGTTCAACTCTGGTGACGAATCAAGAAGACCGTCCATCACGAACAAGGC
>CALNAE010000296.1 GCA_937874315.1 uncultured Bifidobacterium sp.
TTTCTGTGAATCACGCGCGCACCGTATGTACCCAATAGGACGTTTACCGACATCTCATATCCTTTGAGTGTATCGTCGATTGCCTTTGCATAATCCGCCGAATATCCATTGGTCCGGAGTTGTTGCGCCGCAAGAGACTCACTGCGAGCTCTCTGCTCTTCTCCGAATCGCTGAACCTGTTGGGAAAGCAAGCCCTCACTGGCCATCTGAGTCGGGCTGATCTTCAGTTTGTCACGCTTATTGAATCCACGGAATCTGAAGCGGTAGGTACCGGGGAATGAGTGGAGAAGCTTATCGATAGGGGTCGATGCGTCGGCAAACTCAACGCGTTTATCCGCAAACGCGGGGATCTCCAACTCATCATCAGACACCGCCCATCCAAGATATTCAGCGCTCCCATCTATCAATGCATCACGCAACTTCTGGTCGCAGAATCTCCTACTATACGATTCCTCTGGCAGGGGAAGCTGAAACAGATTCTGTTTCACTCCCGTTTGCTTGTCATACTGATACTTCGACATGTCAATCATGAGGACACGCAGCATCGCATATGACTCACCGGTTTGATAGCCCCGCTTATCAACCTTCGGAATTCTGTAGAACCTCACGTGATGGATTGAATTCCCGGCTTCGGCGACACCTCCACGAACCGGAATATATGACGTGTTTTTGCCTTTGTCCAACTCTCCCGGATCACACACATCACGTGTGTTTCTAGTAAGATTCACAGAAACCGCCGGCTCAAGGAAGTCGATATCGGCGCTGGGCTCAAGCCACTTGTCGTGAATCCGTAATCTACGGTTCGGGTTTTCAGGCAATCCAGTCTTACGATCAAAGTCTGGATCGCGGACCAATGCGGTATACAGCGCGGGCGATGAAGCCTTGTTGATTGCACACATGCTGAGTGCGTCACTCACCTTACGCTTCATCATAGGCATCACCGTATCCTGATGAGCACTTCCATTCCCAAGGCGCAGACGGGTGGGGTATATCACCGGAATATTGTCCGCAGACATTTCATGAGCAACCAGTTCGGCCAGTGTCCTGAGCTGCTCACCCGCCCAATAGTTGAAGACGATATTGTCGTTCGTGCCTGGTTCACCGCGCCAGTTCTTCCAATAGCGCGTCGACCGCTTCCGATTCTCCGGAACCTGCCCCCTTCTGAATTCGTCTCGCGATTCATTGCGCAATTCTTCGGCCTGCGTGAGAATACGAACGATTTGTGGGCGCATCAGCGCGATGGCACACGCATCGACCGCATGATGGCGACGATCAAATCGGGTTTTGCGATCCATATGATCCAACCACGGCAACATGGTCTCATACGTTCTGGTATCCGAGCCTTCCTCAAGTGGATTCTCAAATGGCGTTCTTCTTGCCAAGGCCGTCATATCACCGGACGACACGAACATCCTCTGCTGATACGATTCACCCTCGTCTTTTGTGGACCAATGATAAAATCCACTGATCCTTGCCCGCAATTCCCTGGCCATATACGCCACGGATTCAATGGAACGGTTATCCAACGGTTCGGATTCCTCGGTTGCCTTCAACCGCAGTTTCACATCCTCTTTGTATTGACGCCAGCGTTTGTCGTCCATCCATGAATCTTTGATCCATTGTTTGTCGATTCGCTGTATGACGTCGTTCAGATCAATCCGCGAATTGTCCGCGGCCCACACACTGAACAGCCGGTTGTTCTTCTCCTTATTGCACCGTTCGCAGACGGCAACAAGATTCGAAAACGTCGAATCCGAGCCAACACCTTTCCGAGGTAAAATGTGATCCATCTGACACGTGGCAAAGGTTATCGTGCTCCCACAATAAGCGCAGTTCGAATTCTGCCGCTGGATAGCCCGAATTCGACGAATGTCGTATCTAGAAGCAGAGGGATCGTATTTCTGTGCAATCTGTAAGTTATTGACATACCGAGCATCGCGTTCCCGCTGCTCAGATTTTTGCACGGCAACCGACTTCAGACCATCTCGAGCGTACTCGATATTGACGCTTTCGGGCTCTCCGTAAGCGTTGTACATGGATAGGAGCCAGCGATGAATAATCTTCAAAGTGCGATCAACGGATGGATTGCCCGTCGGCTCATATATAGCCGGGGCCCGCAGTGTCCGAATTGCGTCGGCACCAAACAAAGTTTGTAACGAATTGGTCCGGTTCTCCCCGGTGTCGTGCATGCGGAGAGTAATCTTTCGCAGCGTCTGTGCACTATATGCAGCGCGCCCCGAAGGGATCTTCAAAGATTCTAGCTTGGCCATGTCTTGCTCATTGAGTTCCTCGAGAACTGCATCAATCTTTGCATCAGCCTGCTTGGCCTCGCTGCTGTCATCGCGAATTGCACCGGCATTCGAAAGACTCTCGACAAAACGATCGCGCTCAAAATTCGACGCCGCAGACCACCAGTTTGCAACCTGTTTCGGCGCGTTCTGCTCAACCACATAATTCGTGGTCACAACGGGCGGCGTCTTCGCCGAAATCGGTTCACCGTCATCCGTCGAACCACCCACTCCGGACAATTCAACACGCTCGATGCCTAAAGCGTCCGCCACATCGGTCCACAACACCGTATCAATGGAGGGTTTGCCTTTTTTGGCCTTCGCTGGAAGTCCGCACAGGAAATCGAACAGAAGCTGCCGTTCTTCCAGCGTAAGATTCCGTTTGACCCCAGCCTGCTTGATCTTGAGAGTATCAATCGTCACCATAACGCGATATTCCTGATATGCAATAGTTCCACGCCCGGCACGAGCATGCACGGGATCGAGAGGGTCTTTACCGACCAAACCGGCAGCCGCACCTACATGACGCGGATTGATGGCCTCGAATACCTGATGAATCAGTTTCTTTTGCACTACAGCATCGACCTGCTGCCGCTCGAATATCACATTGAGCTCATGCACGAGATCGGATTGATGCAGCTTCTGCATCTGCAAATTTAAGACATCACTCTGCGTATTGCCTTTTTCCTGGCTACGCCGGATTTTAGTCTCCGGATTCAGATTCCCCACGACCAATTGTGCGACGGTCTTGCCGTTGATGGGGGCGTCCGACCACTGTTGTATCAGAGGCTGCTTTTCGATCTCCTGTTTAGTGACAGTAGAGCCATCGTCATGCTTCTCCCTCCAGAGATCGGCAAAATGGAAGCCTTCACGACGCTGCCCAACTTCTCGATTCACCATTTTTGCATACCGAATCAAGAACTCTGACGGGACTTCAGACAAGTCCACGAGTTGTTGCACGGAACCATAGGGGTTTCTCCACCCCCTATGACGAGCGATATGCCTCACAGCGAGCGAAATTAACCGCTTTCTGATATCTTCTTCCGCAATATACCGGTTCGCCAATTTTGCACGGATCTGCCAGGCAATATATGGGCTGGTTCCCTTCGAAAACTGGGATAAGTCCTCAACGGGGAAGCCCAGTGATTCCAAGAGGACATCGAGCTGTTCCAGCCTGTTCCGGCGACGCTGATACAGCTTGCGGGTTCTTCGCGCCACGCCTGCCGTTGTCCTACGTGAAGTTGAGGATTTCGCCTGTTCCGGATCAACGCCACCATCGTGAATCACGGACTGGGCATTCAATATGGAAATCGGAATCTCATCGAGAATATTATGCCCATTGTCATCGATCTCCACAGCCGCGAGTCCAACTGAGTTAAGACCCACATCGATGCCAACTCTATATCGACGATGTTCCATTTCCACTCCTGTATCTATCTTTGACACACTGGCAACGAATATCTACCAACTTCGAGCCATTCTATACCGCAGGTGCCATAAAAAAACTCGGGGTCGGGCCAAGGCCCGACCCCGAGGAGCAGTCAGTTGCCCAAACTCAGGAGCAACCTTATTTCAAATTCAGTTCCAGCCTACTGCAGCAACGTGATGAAAGTCAATCCATGACACCCCTAGTAAAATTTTCTATTGTATTCCTCGTCGTTACTGTCTGCCGGACTTCGGAATATCTAACGAATGGGACTCTTAAGCAGCACTCTCTAAGCAATCGTAAGTGAAGCAATCGTAAGTGAAGCAATCGTAAGTGATTGAATATCGAATAATGAACAACTAAGAAATGTCCGGCCTGATAATGACAAGTCACATCGGATATACTCACTCATTAGAATGGAATAGGTAAGACATGGGCATTAGAGAATTACGTCAACGACGAGGCTTAACTCAGATCGAGCTGGCATGGCTTGTTAACATGAAACAGCCGTCATTGTCGGCGTATGAGCGTGGCGCGAAAAACGTTAGACTGATGAGCGCAGCGAACGCCGCTAAGGTTTGTAAGGTTTTGAACTGCTCCCTTACCGAGCTATTGGAGACTGACTAAACAGGGAATAGCGCTCTTAATGAGCTTCTTCGTTTGTCTTGACGAATTGACTGGAAACGCAACAATCAAAGACACACCACGGTGTCAAGTTCGTCTATCGCACCCCCAAGTATGAAGTGAGCGGACACCGCCCGAAAACCGCGGTTACATTCTCAACTTCTTCTAGGGCTCATAGGAAAACCGGCACACCATAGACAACACCATATTCTTCATCTGACCTTTTGACCTTGCGTCGGTATGGCCTCTTTCAATCTTTTCTGAAGTTCTGCATCCACAGCAAACAAATACAACCCATGCACACCTCGCTTGAGCAATACATTAAGTTCATTGCGCAGAAGATTCTCTGCTTCATCGACATCGTCGCCCATGCCTTTGCGATGCCGAGTAGCCAGACGATTCGCACTGGCCAATTTGTCAGACACTATTTTCCCATCACGGTATTTCACCGAAGGCCCGATGATGACCCCCGCAAAATTCAAATCAAATCCTTGAATGGTAAAGGTGGAGCCGATCTCGTCGATGGTGTAGGGTTTTTCAGCCCATGCGTCTGCCATGCTGAGATGCCGCGTAGCGTCCGGATCAGTCAGCTGATAATTCCACGGGTGGCTGAATTCCGATGCACCATGATGTACTGCCCCATTATGTGCCACACCGTCTTTTTCGAGACCCATTTCCCAAGCTCCATCACGATTGCGATGAAGTTCAACATTCCAGTAATTGTCTGGACGATCGGGATCCTTAGGCTTCGACGAGTACTTCCAATCATATGTGGCGAGCACTCGCGATAGACCGCACCCATTCACACCATCAGGCCGCTGCTTGGCTTTTTTCTGTATGGCCGTGAAAAGATCGACGGGGGAATCGAATACCTTGATTTCATATGGGTTTTTAAGTGGAAAGCCATCGTCGTCATAAGCACCATAATCTCGAGGAAGATTATCTATCCCCTTCGCATCTGCAAAATTTTCTATCCAATCAATAACCCTGCTATTGGCGGCAATGCGCTGTTGCCCATTCAAACGGATACGTCGTATTGCGTAGGAATCACCACGTAAGACAAAAGTCTTAGATTGCTGGCCGTCAGCAACGGTCTCAGAACACCTGTTCGCACTGTTATCCCCATAATCATCGGACTTTGTCCCTGTGCTGTTTGCCGCACTATGCTCTTCGATGTCATCGCCTTCGCTCAAAGAGGTTTTGTCTTTCCCAAGCAACTGCCCCAGAACGGTCTTATCCCAGAGCTGAGCAGTTTGCAGAATTTGTTTCGGATCGAATACCAGCACGACCACCTTCGCTCTTTGCAGAATGTCATGAAGCTGATTATGCCCTGAATAACCCTGATTGCCTTGTGTCAGCAGAAGATGCCCTTCATCAATAAGTACGACATCCGCCCTCCCCTGGGGCTTATCGGGAATCCCTCTTCCGATAGATTTCCCCTCAGCGTTCAATACATGTTCGCTGAACTTGTTGATGAATTGCGACGGTAACAGAACGACTTCATCACTCTTCGTTTGCAAATTGAGTTTCGTCGCTATCTGGTTATAGACGTTCTTCTGCTCATGATGGTTGACAAGAATGTAAGCCTTGCGCCGCGTCTCACCCGTACCGCCACGCGATGGCACCGCACTCACCGGCTCACCACCATTGCTTCCATCAAGCAGATCCTCGTCGTCCTCGTCGTCAGCTGTCATTGGCTTGGTACCAAGCCCGAGTTCCGTTTCCATCCTGTAGAACAGGTGACTGAGCAGAACAGTTTTGCCGGTTCCTGCCGCACCTTCCACGACAATGAGCTGCGAGACGTGGCCCATCGCTCGCTTACGTGTGCCGCTGTCTGCATTAAGCGCATCAGTGACTGTGGAGAGAATCGTTTCCTCAGCGATCCGCTGGTCCTTGGTGAGTTCATGGAACGGAGAAGCCTTGAACAACGCAGAATCACGAATGATCTGCTCGCTCGGGAACAATTCGGGATTCTGATCGTGCAACTGTAGCCAAATATCATTGAATATTCTATTAAACTCGTCGCGTGTGTAATACTCACCTTGTGCATTCGATCTTCTATTGTTGAGATGTCGTACTGCAGGAGCGCCGAGTAAATAATGCATAAGACGGTTCTCAACATCAAGGGTAAGTGACTTGTTGAAATGCGGATTGCCGATAACATACTGCCAGACAGAATTCGAATCTACCGACAGTCTTTTCGAGAACTCCATCCAATCCGATCTCGTCACCGGATCGACTTTCAGATGTTGCAGCGTCCTTTCCATAATATGGTTCGTCTCGCCGACGTATACGACATACCCAGGTGTAATAGTTTTGTCATGCTCGCTCATCGCGTGCACAACATACACCGTCGGAAAATGAAAAATGAGCTTTTCCGTAATCGCGTCAACATTGCCCATCCCCTCTTCTTCGAATGACGTATATTGACGGTGCAGAATCACAGTTTTCGGCGCGCTTTGGGACATGCTCTTATTATGCCGCGCCCACTGTTCATTGCCTCATTCGGTCTTTCGACGGATAGGTAGTGGCATACACGAATTCGCGGCAGCAACGCGACCGCAGGGGGGGCGATATACCAAAACCGGCATAAGAGTGGAAGCCACATCCATCGAAGTTTCAACAGCTGCTTGTAGAATTTTTGTGATGATGAGGTCAACAACGACACGAACGCCGCGGAATGGCGACCTGGGCATGAATTGCACCCCGATAGTTGGACTTGATTTATACAAATACATCCTTAGGCGGTGGGGGTCATTCCCCGGAATTCGATCGGGGTACGGCCGCCGAGTCGTGCTTGACGTCGTCGGGTGTTCCAGTGTCTGATGGTGCCGCCAGGCTCATGTTCGGACTCGTCGAACGATGTGAACCCGCGACCTGTGTAGAACTCGTCCCTGGTGATGGCCGACCGCCTGTTCGGTGGCGGCGTTGTCCGGACGGTTGCCTTTGCGGATCATGGACCGTCCGATGCCGGGTTCCTCGGGCCGTCGCCGCCACCGGCGGTGTTGGTGCCGCCGGCCCGTATCGGAAGTGCGGGATCGGGCGCGCGTCCCGGGTCGGCTGCTGCTCAAGCATGGCCGGGAGCCGTTGGCGTCGCGCCGGATCGGGGTGCCGCGGGATATCCCGGGCGACGATTTCCTTTGCTTGCCATGTCATGGATGGGAGCGGGATGCGTCTTCGTGTTGGCGACCCGGAACCTGGGCGGTGCCCGTGCCGGGCACGCGCACGGCTTGCCGGCCTCGAAGTCGTGTTCCGGTGGGCTG
>CALNAE010000297.1 GCA_937874315.1 uncultured Bifidobacterium sp.
TCCTTCATCAACCCGATCGGACAGGTCTCGATGCAGTTCAATATGGTGATGATGGCCTTGGCCGGAGCGTCGCGTATTTTCACGCTGATGGACGAGCCCGTCGAAACCGATGGCGGCACCGTGCGATTGGTCAATGTCGAGTTGGATCCCGATGGGCATACCATGCGCGAGACCGACCATGAAACCGGGCAGTGGGCTTGGAAACGTGAGATCGGCGACGACGGTTCGCGCTCCCTCGCCGCCGCCGGCAAGCTCAAAGGGGACTCGCGAGAAGTCGCGCTCAAAGCCAGACAGAGCGCGGTTACCTCGCCGGATGGCCGGCTCACGCTGCTGCGTGGTGATGTGCGGTTCACCAACGTCACCTTCGGCTATGACCCCGGCAAACCCGTGCTGCACGACATCACCTGGTTCGCCAAGCCGGGGCAGAAGATCGCGCTGGTCGGTGCCACGGGCGCCGGAAAGACAACGGTCACCAACCTCATCAACCGCTTCTACGACATTCAGGAGGGGCAGATTCTGTATGACGGCATCGACGTGAGCCATATCCGCAAGCCGGATCTGCGTCGTTCCTTGGGTATCGTGCTGCAGGACGTGAATCTGTTTACGGGTACCGTGATGGACAACATCCGTTTCGGCAAGCTCGACGCCACCGATGAGGAATGTATCCGGGCCGCGAAGCTGACCAACGCCGACGATTTCATCCGCATGCTGCCGCAAGGCTACCAAACGGTGCTGCAGGGCGACGGCAGTGGCCTGTCGCAGGGTCAGCGGCAGCTGGTCTCGATCGCGCGCGCCGCCGTCGAAGACCCGCCGGTGATGATCCTCGACGAGGCAACGTCTTCCATCGACACCCGAACCGAGGAGGTCGTGCAGCAGGGGATGGATGCGCTGATGAAGGGTCGCACCGTCTTCGTCATCGCCCACCGGCTTTCCACCGTGCGCAACTCCGACGTGATCATGGTGCTCGACCACGGCCGCATCATCGAGCGCGGCTCACACGAGGAGCTCATCGCCCTCAAGGGCGAGTATTACCAGCTCTACACCGGCGCCGTGGAATTGGAGTGATTCCCGGCATCTGCTAACGATGGCTCCGTGACCTCATTGGTTACGGAGCCATCGTTTTTTGCCCGTCCATGCCCGTCTTGACGATCTTCGTCCCGGGGCGGCGTTCTGCGCCATCCAACGGTTCTCTGTGCGCCTTGCGGAGCCACGCACCTGAATGTCCTGTGGCTTACGTGCGGCACAAGCACTGTGCGCCTTGCGGGTGAGGTCGCGCTGGCGCGTGTCATCGAAGAAGATTACTGTGATGTGTGTGGGAACATCGTTGCAGTGGATTCCGTCATGCGCGGGTCGTGGCCGGTACGCGCGTCGTTCGGCATACCGTTTCAAGACGTCCGATTTACCAGCGGCCGTGCGGCATATCTTCTGTGTTTTGACCGCATGCCGCCGTCGCAGGCGGTAAGACATGGATGTCGCCAATCGCGGTGGGAACGGTGGGAACGGCGACATTGCAACGGCGATTGCGAAAGGTAGGGCATATGACAAAACTCATTCTCGATCTGGACACCGGCGTCGACGATACGCTGGCGATTTCGTATGCGTTGGGTAGCCCCGAGGTGGAGCTGATCGGTATCACGGGTACGTATGGCAACGTGCTGCTCGAACAGGGCGTGCGCAACGATCTGGCCATCACCGATCTCTTGGGGCATCCGGAAATCAGGGTGTATCCGGGCTTGCCACACGCCAGCACCAAGGATTCGTTCAGCGTGCAGAGCATCTCCGCGTTCATCCATGGCGGCAACGGCATCGGTGACGTATCGATACCGGATTCGAACCGCAAACCCGAAGTCGAATCTGCCGTCGATTTCATCATCGACTCGGTGAAGACCTACGGCAAGGATCTGGTGTACGTGCCCACCGGACCGATGACCAACATCGCCGCGGCGCTGCGCAAGGCGCCGGAAATCAAGGACGAGATCGGCAAAATCGTGCTTATGGGCGGCGCATTGACCGTCTGCGGCAACGTGAGTCCTTGGAGCGAGGCGAATATCTCGCAGGATCCCGATGCCGCCAACGAGTTGTTCCGCTCCGGTGCTCCGGTCACGATGATCGGTCTGGACGTCACGCTGCAGACGCTGCTGACATATCGCCAGACCGCGCGCTGGCGCGACCTTGGCACGAAGGCCGGCGCATTCCTCGCCGACATGACCGACTTCTACATCAAGGCATACGAGACCACGGCACCCAAACTCGGCGGTTGCGGCTTGCATGACCCGCTCGCCGTCGGAGTCGCCATCGACCCGACGCTGGTCACCACGCTGCCGATCAATATGCAGGTCGACGTCGAAGGACCGACTCGCGGACGTACCATCGGCGACAATGATCGATTGAACGATCCGGCCAAGACCATGCAGGTCGCCGTCGGCGTCGATGTGGAGCGTTTCCTCAAGGAATTCATGACGCGCATCACCGGATTGGCCAAAGCCGCGCACTGAGCGCTGTCTATAGAGAGCGCTGGCTATAAAGAGAAAAGAAGAGCAATATCATGTCAGAAACCACACCATCCATCGCCGCGTCGGTGCCACCGGACGTGGACGAACAAACCAATAAGATGGCCATCAGCGCGTTGATCCCCCTGCTGATCACCTTTATCCTGGGCACCCTGTGCCTGCAGGGTTTCAATCTGGTCTTCGAGCAGGTCGGGGCGGCCGTTCATGCGCCGGCGCAGGCCTCGCTGATCACCGCGTTGCCCAGCATCGTGTTGGGCATCGTCTGCTTCATCTACGGTTCCCTGGGTGACTTCGTATCGTTGAAGAAGCTCGTCACCGTCGGTCTGGTGACGCTGCTGGTCGGCTCGCTGTTCGGCTTCTTCGCCAACTATTTCTTCGATGCGAACCTGTGGACCGTCATCATCGCACGCGTGTTGCAGACCGCTGGCGAGCAGGTGGCAGGTTCCGCGTATCTCGTGGTAGCCACCAAATATCTCAAGAACTCGCTCAAGGTCATCTTCTTCGGCTTGTTCACCGCCGGATACCAGCTGTCCGCGGCAATTGGCGTCTTCGCCGCAGGAATCCTGAGCTCCATCAGCTGGCAGTTCCTGTTCCTGATTCCCTCGATCACGATATTCTTCCTGCCGCTGTTGCTGAAGAACCTGCCGGACAAGAACGGCGGCGGTCAGCGGGTCGACGGCTTCGGCTTCGCCATATTCGGCGTGGCCACGGCCTTCCTGACGTTGTTCTTCTCGTATATGAGCTGGTGGATGCTGTTGGTTTCAGCCGTGCTGTTCCTCGGTTTTGCATATTACATCAACACGGCGAAGCACCCGTTCATCACGCCGGCCTTCTTCCGCAACACACGTTGGCTGTCGGCCATCAGTCTGATTCTCGTGTTCTACTTCGTGAATTACTGCATCTCCCCGGTCTTCAACGCCATCGCGCATAGCCTGTACGGCATGCAGACCTCCACCGTCTCCAACTATCTGGTGTGGGCCTTCGTCGTCGCCGCCATCGTGGGCACGTCGTCAGGCGCCATCGTGGGCAGGATCGGCAGGCAGTCCGCCATCATCACCGCAGGTTGCCTGATGATGCTGGGATTCGTGGGTGCCGCGGTGTTCATCAAGTCTGGCTTCCTCGTGCTTACCGTCATGGCGGCGGTGTTCTACGCCGGCGCGGGACTTATGTATTCGCCGGTCGTCTCCAGCGTGCTGGACACCCTGCCCAAGGATGAGTCCGGGCGCGGCGTCGGTATGAACGATCTGGTCATGAACGTGACTGCATCCATCGGCATCGCCGTCATCGGCAGTCTGCTGGGCTCTCCCGCATTGGGTGGGGGCAGCATCATCGGCGTCTCCGGCACGGCTGCCAGCTACTCCAACCTACTGCTGATCTGCGGTGCGGTGGTCTTGCTCGGGCTGATCATATTCCTGGCGTTCCGCAAGCATATCTACGCGAGCGAGCGATGATAGCGTTGATGTATACGCAGTTGCGTACAAGGTTGTAGACATGGTTGCGTACTAGGTCGTATATGCAGTTGTGTATGCAGCACTGACAGCAAAGGATCGTTATGATTGACCAAGATACATCGATAACGCCCTACCCGTTGGATGACCTCGCACGCATCCACGGTTCGGTGGCCGTGGTCGGCTCCATGAACGCCGACTACACGGTCACCACCGAACGCCTGCCCGGACCGGGGGAGACCGTCAACGGCGGCCCGCTGCAGATTCTGCCCGGCGGCAAATCGGGCAATCAGGCCGCCGCCGCGGCGCGCATCGGTGCCGAGGTACGGCTGTTCGGGGCGGTCGGATCGGACGACAACGCCGACTTTTTGCTTGGTCGGCTACGAAAGGCCGGCGTCGATACGGCGCAGATTCGACGTGTACCAGGCCCCAGCGGCACCACGGTGATCACCGTCGACGCTCACGGCGAGAACACCATCGTCTATTCGCCCGGCTCCAACGCCGAGGTCGGCGTCGACTACATCGAGGCGTCCCGGGAGGCGCTCGCCGAGTCGGGCGTGCTGGGGCTGTGTCTGGAAAGCCCTCTGCCAGCGGTGACCGCCGCCGCGCGAATCTGCCATGAGGCCGGCGTGAAGGTGTTGCTGAACAATTCGCCGTTCATTCCCACGATTCCGCCCGAACTGGCCGAGCTGTGCGACATTCTGCTGGTCAACGAGCATGAGATGGCGCAGATGTTGGACGTCGCCGAGCCGGCGCACGACAACTGGGACGGTTTCGATTGGGCGGGGGCGCTGTCCAGGTTCCGGGCGCTTGGCTTCAATGAGGCGATCGTGACGTTGGGTGCCGACGGTTCCGTGGTGTTGGGCGGTACTGCGGCCGGTGCTGGGGCCGGTACTGCGACTACGGCTGCGGCTTCGTCTGCGACTGTGGCGATGACGCGGATACCCGCCGTGCATGTCGATGCGGTGGACACGACCGGCTGTGGCGACGCCTTCATGGGCACCGTCCTTGCCGGGCTTGCGTCCGGGCTTGCCCTGCATGAGTCGGCGCGGCTGGCCTCGTACGTCTCGGCGTATGCGGCGACCGGTCTGGGCGCGCAGGCCTCGTATGGCACGGCCGACCAGATCCGG
>CALNAE010000298.1 GCA_937874315.1 uncultured Bifidobacterium sp.
TTGGGTTTGAGTAGACTGGGTTTGAGTAGACACGGCAAAATGACGATTCGGCACAATAGCCTTTCACATGGAAATCATATGAAGCCGGCCGATCGGGTATGCCATCGGGGCTTCCTGTATTAACGCCGGTGACGGCGCGGCGCTTATTTTATCAGCATGGCTGGAACCAACCGCATACGTTGTTCGTCATCGACGCAAAAATCGTCGTCACCGTTCCGATGACATGCCTTCGCAGGTAGACTCAGAGCCAATCCGCCGCACGCAATCGACACACGCCATCAGCGCGGGCAATCGGTGCAGGCAGCGGCTGACGGATCATGCGACGGATGCGTACGACGTACGACATGTGTACGGCATGACGGATAAGACGGATAAGGAGAAACGATGGCAGACGATACGATTTATGATTTCTCGGTGCGCGCCCAGAACGGCGAGACCGCGGCCCTATCGCAATACCGCGGCAAGGTGCTGCTGGTGGTCAACACTGCGACGGGTTGCGGATTTACCCCGCAGTACGAGGGTCTTGAGACGCTGTACAAGAAGTATCAGGACCGCGGATTCGAAATCCTCGATTTCCCATGCAACCAGTTCGCCGGCCAGGCGCCGGGCAGCGACGACGAGATTCACTCCTTCTGCGTCGGCCGATTCGCGATGACCTTCCCGCAGTTTTCGAAGATCGACGTCAACGGCAAGGACGCCGATCCGCTGTATGTATGGCTCAAGTCGAAGAAGAGCGGCATCGGCGGCGACCGGATCAAATGGAACTTCACCAAATTCCTCATCGACCGCGATGGTCATGTCATAGAGCGTTTCGCCTCGCAGACCACTCCCGAACAGATCGACGAGAAAGTGGCCGCACTGCTCTAGTGGGTTTCGGCGGGAACACAGGAGAATTCCCCACCGGCCCCCGGAACCACCTCAAACCTCAGAACCCTAGAACGGCATCAGCTCTTCGTTGCCGCCATGCTCAGGCGCGGACGTCTGGCGCTTGTGCCTCGGCTCGCGCTTCGCGGTATCCGAAGACTTTGCATGGGCCGCCGGATCGGTGCCATTCGACGCATTCGATGCATTCGACGGCCCGTGCCGATTCGTGCCGGTCTCATCCTGTTCGCCACGATAGCGGTTCATCATGGCTCCCTGTATCGCCTGCGCGCTGGGAGGCGTCCAAGTCAGCGCGTTGGCTCCGGCGGCGATGGTCTCCAATATCGCCTCATCGCTTCTTCCGCTGCTTGCGAGCACGGGAATCTCGGGATACCGCTGCTTGATCAGGTACACCACCTGCGCGGTGTCCTTCCCGGCGGCCACGTTGATGGCACCCGCGCCGGACTCGATTTTATCCACGACGGAACGGTTCCATGCCGTCACGGTCGCGATGACCGGTATATTGACCGCCATGGCCACGTCCCGCACCGTGGTGACCGTCGAAGGGGCGTTGAGCACCACGCCGGCGACGCCCTGCATCTCGGCGAAGACTGCCAGCTCGATCACGCGCGTGCCCGTCGTCGTGCCGCCACCCACCCCGACGAAGACCGGTGCCTGGGCCACGGCGAGAATCGCTTGGGTGATCACGGGATGTCCGGTGAAGGGATAGACCGCCAAAATGGCGTCGGCGTTGGTGTTCCGGATAATCGCCACATCGGTGCTGGACACGAAGGAACGCAGCCGCCTGCCCTGCAACACGATTCCGGAACTATGCGCGATCGCCTGAGGTACACGAGCGGCAGCGGAGCTCAGCGGATTTTCGATGGGCAATGCCTCTCGTTGGACGCCCATCTGCAACGGCTGATCGACCGACCGCTTGTCGACCGACGGATTCGCATGACCGTCGGCCGCTTGGTTCGCATGACCGAGGTACGACGAATATCGCATCTCACCATCTTGTCCACTGTAGGAATTCGGCATATGCTCCATGCTCATGGTCACTCCTTACACGTTCTCCAGCCCTTTTCGAGCGTTCCATCTGACGGTCCGGCCGTCGTGAATCACCGGTCCGCCCGCCGGATTGAGGAGGCTATCGCTCCATCCGACAGCGCTCTCAATCCTCCCGCATGCGGGTGGTCTTCCTCTCCCAAGTTGTATTCGCCAATCGGGTGGGTGACCGCCCATTATCGCAGCCCCACATCGTTCATTGGTCCGTTGTTGACACGCAATGATTATATTGATGCACAATGATTACGCCTTGCGCCTGCGGATGCCATCCGGCAGGCACGATATTCAGTTCGTCGCTGCGGGTCGCAGGATGCCGTCGGATCCTGGAAAAACAGCAGCATCATCATATCCGCGCTTTGCTGACAACACGCTCGACAGCCGCGTCACATACGCTGAGAGACGAAGGGTTGACATCGCCTGATTTCGCGTCGCCACCCGTCAGCCTGCTGGGTTAGCATGGGTGACGTTCACAACCCCGAGCACACGTATCTCAGGCAAGAATAGGAACCGAATTTGGCAGAATTTATTTATCAGATGATCAAGGCACGCAAGGCTTTCGGCGACCGTGTCATCCTCAATGACGTGACCCTGAGCTTCCTGCCCGGCGCGAAAATCGGCGTGGTGGGTCCCAACGGCATGGGCAAATCGACCTTGCTGCGCATCATGGCCGGTCTCGAAACAGTTTCCAACGGCGAGGCTGCGCTGACCCCCGGCTATAGCGTCGGCATCCTGCAGCAGGAGCCGCCGCTGGACGAGACGAAAAGCGTCGGCGAGAACATCAAGATGGCTTTTGGTGACGTTTACCGCAAGGTCCAGCGCTTTAACGAAATCGGCGAGGAGATGGCCGACCCCAACGCCGATTACGACGCGTTGATGGACGAGATGGGCAAGCTTCAGACGCAGATCGATGCGGCAAACGGGTGGGACCTCGATTCCCAGCTCGATCAGGCCATGGACGCGTTGCAATGCCCCGATCCCGACACCCCCGTCACCGTGTGCTCCGGTGGCGAACGCCGCCGCGTGGCGCTGTGCAAGCTGCTGTTGGAGGCCCCGGATCTGCTGTTGCTCGACGAACCGACCAACCACCTTGACGCGGAGTCGATTCTATGGCTCGAACAGTTCCTGCACCAATACAAAGGCGCCGTCATCGCCGTCACCCACGACCGCTACTTCATGGACAACGTCGCCGAATGGATCTGCGAGGTCGACCGTGGCCAGCTATATCCCTACAAGGGCAACTACTCGACGTATCTGGAGACCAAGGCCAAGCGCATGGAGATCCAAGGCGCCAAGGACATCAAACTCGCCAAGCGCCTGCGCAGCGAGCTGGACTGGGTACGAAGCTCCCCCAAGGCCCGTCAGGCCAAGAGCAAGGCGCGTCTGGAACGCTACGATCAGATGGAGAACGAGGCAAGGAACTCCAAGAAACTCGACTTCTCCGAAATCCAGATTCCGCCGGGGCCGCGTCTGGGCTCTCAGGTGTTGGAGGCGAAGCATATTCACAAGGCCTTCGGCGATCGCGTGCTGATTGACGATCTGTCCTTCACTCTGCCGCGCAACGGCATCGTCGGCGTGATCGGACCCAACGGCGTGGGCAAGTCCACGCTGTTCAAGACGATCGTCGGTCTGGAGTCGCTGACCTCGGGACAGCTCGTCGTCGGAGATACGGTGACGATCTCATACGTCGACCAGAACCGTGAGGGGCTCGATCCGAGCAAGAACCTGTGGGAGGCCGTGTCCGGAGGGCTCGACTTCATCGAGGTCGGCGGCGTCGAGGTCCCCACGCGAGCCTATGTGGCGAGCTTCGGCTTCAAAGGCTCGGACCAACAGAAGATGACCGGCGTGCTTTCCGGTGGCGAACGCAACCGGCTCAACCTCGCGCTCACTCTCAAGCAGGGCGGCAACCTGCTGTTGCTTGACGAGCCCACCAACGATCTGGACGTGGAGACGCTGGAGTCATTGGAAAACGCGTTGATCGAGTTCCCCGGCTGCGCCGTGGTGATCTCCCACGATCGCTGGTTCCTTGACCGCATCGCCACGCATATCCTCGCCTGGGAGGGCGACGACGATCATCCGGCTCATTGGTATTGGTTCGAAGGCAACTTCCAGGCCTACCAGGAGAACAAGGTCGAACGGCTGGGCGAGGACGCCGCGCGCCCGCACCGCCTGCACCGCAAGCTCACCCGCTGATCGTATGCACATCACACAGCAGGCCGGCATATGACGGCCATGTTACGGATCGACACCGCGTTCTTCACAACGCAATACGGCGGTGTGCGGTCCGTAACACAACGGTGCGGCGCATGTTATGGCACATCGATAGACTGCTGTTGACCGTCGCCCAAGGCACGAATCGAGGAACGTCCGGCTTCGACGACGAAAACCGAAGACGTACACGGCAAACGCCGATAACAGACGCGATACCCGGACAAGAAGGGGAATAATATGGCGAAAGAAACGAGCAATCCATTGGCGCATCTGTCCAAAGTCCTGCGACTCGGCAATCCCTCCGGCTATCGTGGCCACACCTATATCAACGGTGAAAGTCTGTACTTCCCGACCGGTCGGGTCTACGGGGGCCAGGTCATCGCGCAGTCGCTGGTGGCCGCTTCGAGAACGGTGAGTCCCTCGCGCCTGCCCCATTCCATCCACGGGTATTTCATCACCGCCGGCGACATCCACCAGGATCTTCTCTTCGATGTCGAGTCCCTGCGGGACGGCCGTTCCTTCTCCTCACGTCGTGTCAACGTGACCCAGTCCCATGGCCCGATACTCACCGCGATCGCCAGTTTCCAAGAGGAGGGACAGACCGGAGTGGAATTCGCCGATCCGATGCCCGAGCATGTCCCCGCCCCCGAATCGCTCACCAGCGCCAAGGAGCTCATGCAGCCCTACGCCAAGCAGTCGCCATTCGCGGATTACTACGTCGAGAAATCGCCGTTCGATATACGTCACGTCACCAGTCCCATCATGCTCGAGGCGGATCGGCACAGCGCCAACGCTGATTCGGGCAAACAGATGGTGTGGATGCGGGCCATCGACGGCGGCGTCTCAGGCGCGGTTGGCGACGCCGCCACAGACGTCGACGCCGGCAAGGTGCTGCCGCAGGTCATCCACCGGGCCATGCTCGCGTTGGGCTGCGATCAGATCATGATGGAGCCGGTGCTGCGGCGTGCCGGGTTGAGCATCGCCACGCCGGGCATCTCCTACGCCTCCATGGACCACTCGATGTGGTGGTATCGCGATATCGATATCCGTGACTGGCATCTCTACGTCCAAGACACCCCCACGGCCGCCCATGGCCGCGGTCTGGGCATCGCCAAGGTCTACGCGCAGACCGGCGAGCTGGTCGCCGTGATGGCGCAGGAGGCCATGATCCGCGTCCCCAAGAGCTCGGCCCAATAGACCCGAACCGAGGGCAAACAGTAAAACGGTGTGCCGACTCGCCCATGCGTCGATCACCTATATGTCGCAGGCACAGCTGTACGTATGCAGCTGTGCCTGCGTCTCAATGCCTCTCATGCCGCTGCCGGCACCGGGTTACGCTCGCCTACACATCTGTTCTGCCTATGCCGGGTTGCTTTCCCGCGTCGCGGCCGCCGAAACCGCGGTGCGGCGCTTGAGCTCTTTCATCTTGGCGCTTTCGGGACCCTCGTTGGGTGGCAGCTGACAGAGCCATTCCCCTACGATGCCGATCACCATGTCGATCAGACAGATCAGCGTGGCGATGCTGCATTCGACCAGCACCTTGGCATAATACGAAGCCTCAACATGTGCGATGACGATCAGAATCTGTCCGCCATACCAGCCCGCAAGCGCGGCGCCGGCCACACCGAGCGCCTTGCACAGCACCAGGGTGTATACCGCCTTCATCGGATCGAACATGGTCGTGCGTTTAGCCGGATCGGTGGTGGCGTATTTATGCACCTGCAGGGCGAGAATCAGCACGACGGCGCCCAATACCGCCAACAGGGCCGAGACGATCCATGGCGTGCCCAGCAGCGACATGCCACTGAATTCTTCGCCATAGTAGGACACCCCGGAGCCCGCGGCCAGTCCCAGGATCATGGCCGTGACGTAATACCACCACGGGGTTCTCTGCGTTTTCATTGCGTCTCTCCGATTATCCAATGATCAGACACCATGCCCACGCGGCCCGCATCCGGTGCCATGGCGAGCAGAAATGAAACCGGCTGACCGTCATAGACGGCCTCGGGATCCATGTCGAACCACGGGGCGAGCACGGCCGCACTCGTACGCGCGGCAGGCCACGGAACCGTGCATGTCTCGGTATCGCGCGTCACGCCCTCCATGTCGACGAGTCGCAGATGCACGACACCCTCATGGCTCATTTCGATGGATGAAAGCATTCCTGTCAACGTCTCGGGCTCAAGACGTGTGGAGAGCTCAAGCACGGCGGAAAGTCGGTCCGGGCCGTCGACGCCGCTGACGTGGTACAGCGGGGAGATGCCCTCGACCTGATTGCCCGGGGTCGCGTCCAAGGTCACCACGGTGATTCTGAACAGGCCCTCGCTCTCGGGGATATTGCTGGTGAGCGCGACGATGGCCCGTTTGGTGGCGATGCCCTCGTGTTCGTATCGCTCCGGTTGCCGCCCTGTATCCTCAGTCGACGCGTCGGCGACGACGTCGGGCGTCGTATGGCCGATATGCACCGGCACTTGGGAGGCGACGCGTTCGCGCGGACCATCGCGCAGGATGACATCGACATGAATGCGGTCGAAGAGATCGGACAACACCGCGTCGTCGATGCCATCGACCGTGAGATTCACCTCGGGTGCGATGCCGTCGAATCCACGCGTCGGATTTGAGGGAAGGGCCTTGCCCGCCGCGTGAGATTCGTGCGATGCATCAATCATGGCAGCCGGTCACTCCCCTGGTTTCATGCCGACGGAGCGCTTGAGCGCCTCCGGTATGGCAACGGGTGGGATCTCGGAGACGGGGCGACGATCGTTCGACAGCCATTGCGCACGTTCGGGGGCCTTCTTGATATTCGCGAAGATGGCCGCCAACTCATGGCTGTCCAGCGTCTCCTTGACGAGCAGCTGACGAACCAGTTCATCGAGAACCGCACGATTCTCCACGATGATGGTCCACGCCTCGGTGTGCGCGGTTTCGACCAGACGCAACACCTCCTCGTCGATGATCTCGGCGGTTTTGTCGGAGAAACGCCGGGGCTGCAGGCTGTCAAGACCCGCCGACTGATCGCTGTCGTCCTCCCACTGGATGGCGCCAAGACGTGCGGAGAAGCCGAACTCGACGGTCATCTTGCGGGCAATCTTCGTCGCCTTCTCGATATCATTCGAGGCGCCGGTGGTCGGGTCATGGAAGATGATCTCCTCGGCCGTCCGACCGCCCATGGCGTAGGCCATCTGATCGAGCAGCTCGTTGCGGGACTGCGAGTAGCGATCCTCGGTCGGCATGACGGCGGTATAACCCAGCGCACGGCCTCGTGGCAGAATCGTCACCTTGGTCACCGGATCGGTGTTGTTCAGCGCCGCCGCGACCAACGCGTGGCCGCCCTCATGATAGGCGGTGTTGCGCATCTCCTCGAGCGCCATGCCGCGCGACTGGCGCTTGGGCCCGGCCTGGACGCGGTCGATCGCCTCGTCGATGGCGCGGTTGTCGATGAGCTGCGCGCCGACGCGGGCGCAGAGTAGCGCGGCCTCGTTGAGCACGTTCGCCAGATCGGCGCCGGTGAATCCGGGCGTCCGCACCGCGACCGCATGAAGATCGACATCGGGGACGAAGGGCTTGCCCTTGGCATGGACCTTGAGGATCTCCTCGCGGCCTTCCAGATCCGGCGCCTCGACCGCGACCTGCCGGTCGAATCGGCCAGGACGCAGCAGCGCCGAATCAAGGACGTCGGGACGGTTGGTGGCGGCGATGATGATGAGACTCGTGTCGTTGTCGAAGCCGTCCATCTCGACCAACAGCTGATTCAACGTCTGTTCACGTTCATCGTGGCCGCCGCTCATGCCGGAACCACGCTTGCGCCCGACAGCGTCGATCTCATCGATGAAGATGATGGCGGGAGCGTTTTTCTTGGCCTCCTCGAACAGATCACGGACACGCGAGGCACCCAGACCGACGAACATCTCGACGAAGTCAGAGCCCGCCATGGCGTAGAACGGCACTCCCGCCTCGCCTGCGATGGCGCGGGCCAGCAGGGTCTTACCGGTTCCCGGAGGACCGTACAGCAGCACACCACGCGGGATACGCGCTCCCAAGGCCTTGTATTTCGAGGGGTCCTTGAGGAAGTCCTTGATCTCCTGGACCTCCTCCACGGCCGCTTCCTCGCCGGCGACATCGGAGAATTTGGTGCTGGGTGTCTGGCCTTCGAGCAGTTTGCCGTTGTTCTTCTTGCCACCGATGCCGAACATGCCTCCGGCGGCGCCGCCCATGCGGCCCATCATGAACCACAGCAGCAGCATGAAGATCAGGAACGGGAGAATCGACGTGATGAGGTAGGACCAGATGCTCGTCTGCTGCATCGTGGTGTTCCAGCCCTTGGTGGGTTCCGCCTTCTGGATCAGCGAGACTATCTGCTCGCCCTCCGTGTAGGTGTAGTAGAACTGAACGCTTTTGCCGTAATCGTGCTGTCGCCCGGTATCGGAATCGGTTTTCGTGAAGTCCTGCGCCAGGGTGAGCTTGACCTGCTGCTTGTTGTCGACGATCTCGGCATACGTGATCTGACCGCTTTTGAGCAGGTTCAGACCATCCTTGGTATCGATGCTTTGCGGGCCTTGGCCCGCGACCATCTGGAAGACCATCAGGGCCATCAACACCAACAGCACGATCCAGAGCCACGGCGACTGCCAGAAGGGACGCCGGCCATTCTCGCCGTTGCCGGCGCTCCCGTTGGAGTTGCGCATGAACGGATTGCCGAATGGATTGTTGCCGTTATTGGGTCCGTTGCCGTTTCCCGACGACGGACGCTGTGGGCCTTGTGGGAAACTCATGCTTGTCCTCCTTGGTAGACTTCCGACTTCAGCACCGCGATGGAATCGAGGTTGCGGAAGCGTTCGTCGTAGTCCAGCCCGAATCCGACGACGAATTCGTCGGGGATGTCATAGCCTTTGTATTTCACATCGACTTCGACCTCACGTCGAGATGGCTTCTCCAGCAGCGCAAAGACCTCCACCGACGCAGCACCGCGCCCCTTGAGCTCAGCCACCAGCCATGACAGCGTTCTCCCGGAATCGACGATGTCCTCGACGATCAGCACGTTGCGCCCTGTGACATCGGCGGAGAGATCCTGACGGACCGTGATGGTGCCGCTGCTCACCGTCCCGGCGCCGTAACTCGACAGGCTCATGAAATCCAGCTGGGCGGGAATACTGAGGGCCTGAGAGAAGGCGGCGAGCGTATTCACCGCGCCCTTGAGCACGGCGACGAGCAGTACGTCGCCATCTGCATAGTCCTTGCTGACCTGTGCGGCCACTTCGGCGATCTTGTCATGAATCTGTGTTGAACTGACCAACTCGTGGTCTATTTCATCTCGGACATCAGCAATTTGCATGCCCACCATCTTGGCACACGCGAATGACGTGTTTCTGACGAGATGCTGAATATCCACTGGGAAGAGCGACAACGCCCTGGCCATGCCAATCGACGACCAGTCGATCCATCGCCGCTATCTGAACGGCGGATATCTCGATATTCATCGATGACAGCGTATGGGCGAACACGCGCGATCGCAACGACTGCGGCGCTTCAGCCAATCGTTTCACGTCGAACTGCACGCACGAGTCATTCGTCACGCTCACCGATTGATCGGCAAGTCGATCGGCCTGTTCGTCCAGATATTCCTTGTCGCTACGCGCTTGCGTCGAGGCCGTTATATGGGCCACGATATCGCTGCCAGTGAATCGTTCGAGATATGGCACCAGATCGTGGCGGACACGTGAACGTAACGGATAGCTCTTCGGCAGCATGCCCGCCGCGTCGACACGATCGGCATTCGTCGGATCATCCCACCATGGTATCTGCAGATCCTCGCAGATCGTCGTGGTCTGTTTCCTGGTCACATCAAGGAATGGTCTGGCGAAGGCCACGCCCCCGAGCTCAAAGCGTTCGGGCATCCCAGCCAACGCGTCGACGCCTCCCGAGCGCAGCAATGCCATGAGGATCGTCTCGGCCTGATCGTTTTTGGTATGGGCCAACAGCACCGCAGCGGCGTGAAGTTGCTCCGACGCCTGGACCAACGCGCCATAGCGGGCCTCGCGAGCCGACGCCTCAACACCCTTGCCGTGGGGGTCATCGACGCGAACGGTCCGTATGGTCACCGGCTCCAGACCGACCGCGACGCATCGGGCTGCGGCCTGTGCACTGACGGCATGGGAGTCGTCTTGCAGCTGATGATCGACGATCACCGCACCGCACCGCACCCCCAACGAATCACAGACGATATGGCTCACGGCGGCCAGGGCCAAGGAGTCGCGCCCCCCGGAACAGGCGATCAACACCAAGGGCGCATCCGTCTCGACCGTGTGCTCGCCATGACGCAGGAAGCGTTCGTCCTGCACTCCAACGCCCATTGCCGACAGCGCCCGACGCACGCAACCGACGGCCTGACGAAGCGATGCGGAATACGCCATCAGAGCCCGACCAACTTCGCGATGAACGTATCGATGGCACTCCTGGCGGCATTCATATCCTGAGGCTTGTTGATAATGACCGCGAAGGCCAGCGTGCCGCCCTTCAGCCTCGAGACGTTGCCCGCCATGGCCGTCACGGTGTCGAGCGAACCGGTTTTAACACGCATAAGGCCCGCGGCCCGCGCATCGTCGAGACGGTCGACGGCGGTGCCCAGAGCTCCGGGGATCGACAACCCCTCTGCCGCGGCGGCGCCCTTGCCGGCTCGCAGATTATGCGCCTGCACCTGAGCGAGGGTCGTCGCCGTCACCTGTGAGCCGGGCGAAAGCCCCGAACAATCGGCCATCACCAGGCCGCCCATATCCAATCCCAAGGTCTTCAGCTCCTTCTGCACGGCCTGGACCGCGCCCGCCGGGGAGTTGTCCGTTCCCATGCGCAAGGCGAGCAGCCTGCCGAACTCCTCAGCCAACGTGTTGTCGGAATGACGAAGCATGAACGCCATGATCTCGCCGAGCGTGGCCGAATGCACACTGGCGATGGGCGACAGCCCTGAGGGCGTCTTGCCCGTGGAGACGGACCCGGCGGGTCCCGCGACGGTGATGCCACGAGCCCGGAGCAGACTTATGAAGCGCTGTGCCGCATCGGATGCGGTATGTGTGGACAGCGTGGGATAACTGTCGAACACGTCGGGATCGCTGGGCTGCACGCCGTTCCACTGCCGACCTCCGTCGACGGCCATCGACGAGATCGGGGCGAAGAATTGATCGTTCTGGTTGTTCTGTGAGATGTGGTCCGGCGAGCGCACGGTGCCGAACAACGAGTCATCATAATTGAACGATATGCGGCTGATGCCACGCTGTTTCAACGCCTTGGCCGTCCCATCGGCGAGGGTGGCAAGCCCGGCGCGGCCATTGATATGGCCAGAATCGCTGTTCCCCGATCCCAGCAGCATGTCGCCGCTGCCACTCAGGGTCAGCGCCGCCCCCTCACCCGTCTGGTCAAGATAGACACTGGTCGCCAGGGTGGACCCCATATCCAACACGTTGGAGACGGCCAAGGCCGTCAGCGTTTTCAAGGTGGAAGCCGGCTCACGTGCGGCGTTCTGATCCCGTCCGCCCACCACGTCGCCGAGGTCGTCGGTGATGACGACGGAGAAATCCGATCCCAGCCCCTGCGATTGGGCGAATTGATCGATCAACGCACCGGCGGCGCCCGCATCAATCGTTCGTTGCCTTGCGACGGTGCCGATCACCATGCCGGACTTCAACGCGACCGCCGGACTGGCATATCGAGGCATCCGCACCGCCTGCTCGGTGAGCAGGCCAGGCACGACATCGAGGATGTCGGCGATCACATAGCTCACGCACATCACGACGGTTATCGCAGCCGACAGCACCACGCGCAGCACGCGACGACGTTTGCGTGAACGATCGGTTGGTGACACGTCGTGCGCTCCTCACTATGTTGGGATACCGATGTTGGCGATACCGGTGTTGGACTCTACCACACAGCCCGCACGCAACAACGCGGGGAGGCGCGCTATCGCTGGAGGCTGGCGAAGGAATCCAGCGTCGCCGCGATCGAGAGCAGCCGACGATCCATCAGTCTTCCACCTGCCCACACGCCGATCGCAAGTACCAGCACGCCATTCGCCAAACCCGCCAAACCCAACACCCACATCGGATAGTGGACCACGTATAGCACGATCAGCGAGACGATGGTCGGTAATAGCGCCGCGCATGTCACCAGCATATACAGGAGCGGTATAAAGCCTTGTGCCATGGCACGACCCTGCGGCGACGAGAAGGGATGATCGATGCTGGCGACCGGATACAGCAGCACGCTGGAGAAGATCTCCGCCATTCCCAAGGACACGAAGGCCACGCCCAAAGCGACGCCGAGGAAGGTCACGAACGTCGACCATCCGGAGGCATCCCGCCACGAGCCGGTGAATATGGCGATCAGCACGGCCAATATCACGAGATACACGACGGCTATGGCGGCGAAGATCCGAACGCGACCGCGACGATCGTCCCTGCCGTGCACGCCGATCTGCGCCTGCATGGCAAATCCGCGTCCGTCATAGGCCAATCCATTGCTTTCGCCGACGGCCATGAAGAAACCGCCCCAGATCAATGCCTGCCACAGCATATTCGGCAGTCGCATGGACTGTATCGCGAAGATGACGACGAAGAACAGGGGAAGGATGAACACCATCGCCTGCCTGGGATCGTGGCGAAGATTAGTGAGCACACGAGCCGAAATCGCCCCCGACCGAGTGTCGGGCACCCATGCGAACGCGCCGATGCCCTTGATGGCGTTCACACCCGAACCGGGAGCCGTGGCACGTCTGTCACGACGCATGCACCAGATGCAGACGGCGACGGACGCCGCAACCGTCATGGCTATGATGCACACCCGGGCGAAGAGGAACAACCACTGCCCGCCGATGACGTCGAAGGGGAGTTGCAAGGCCGCGGCGAACGGCGTCCAGGCCAGCCAACGACCGGTCGATGCGAGCGCATCAAGCTGCAAGGTGCCGGAACTCAACGATCCGCTGAGGATACTGGGCAGTTGCCCGGCGAGGATGATGACCAGCATCACCACGACGTACAGGGCGTTGCTGCTGCGTCGCGAGCGCAGCAGCGTGCCGACGAGAGACACCAGCATCCTCGCGATACTGACGATGGTGACGATGGCCAACGCCCCTGCGACGATCTGCACCAGCATTACCGACATTCCCGCACGGCGATAGGCAAGAGACCACATCGCCAGAGCAAGCATGCCGACCATGGCCGGCAAGCCGCACATCGTGGCCAGAAACAGACCGGCCTGCAACGTGCGGTCCTTGATGCCGTACAGGGCGAAACTACGAGGATTCATCGTTGAACCCTCCCCGATCACAATCATCTGGGCCAGCACCGCGCCGAGGGTAAGCATGGTCGAGATGACCGCGACCGTCGGCTGCATGATGACGCTCAGCCATGCGTCGCCGCGAACCAGTCGCGCCGGCAACGCCGAAACGAAAACCGGGATGCCGACGAACCAGGCCGAAATGCCCACACCGATCACGGTGCCGAGCCCCAGCAAGATGGAGAACGAGAATCCAACGGCCTGCCATCCGGAACGGTGCAGCGTCGCCACGGTCAACGCCCACCGGAGTTTGACGATGGTGACCACGGCGTTCATCGCGCGCTCCTCTCGAAGGCGCCCGACCCGTCGGATCCCGCACCACTGACTCCCTGTGCACCGGAGCCGCCACCGCCGTTGAGCCAATCCAACCGCGCGGCGGCATGCCTGCCGCCGACCAGATCGAGGAAGCGGTCCTCCAGATCCTCTCCCGCCGCGACCTGCGCCACGGTTCCGGCCGCCTTGACCTGACCGTGATCGATCACCGCCACATGAGTGCACATCTTTTGGACCATGGCCATAACGTGCGAGGAAACGATCACCGTGCCCCCGGTCTGCACATATTCGATGAGAATATCCCGTAGATTCGCGCTGGACACCGGGTCCACGGATTCAAACGGCTCATCGAGCACCAACAATCGAGGGCTGTGGATCATGGCCGTCGCCAGGCATATTTTCTTGGTCATGCCGGAGGAATAATCGGCGACGGCCTTGTTCGCCGCGCCCAGGAGGTCGAAGGCCCCGAGCAGATCGTTCGCACGGCGGGTGACTTCGATCCTCGGCATGCCACGAAGCATGCCGGCGTACATCAACAGCTGCAGACCGGTGAGCCGGTCGAAGATCTGATCGGACTGGGGCATCACGCCGATGATCCGCTTGGCCTGATCGATATGATTCCACACATCCACGCCAAGGATCATGGCCATGCCGGCGTCGGGCTTCAGCAGACCGGTGAGCATGGTGAGCGTCGTGGTTTTGCCCGCACCGTTGGGACCGACCAGTCCGTAGAAGGAACCGACCGGGATGTCGAGCGAAAGCCCATTTACCGCGACGTTGTTTCCGAAACGTTTGAACAACGCTCGAATTGACACCGCGGCCGAAGGATCGGCAGGCGGCAGCATGGGCAGCGGCGGACCGTACGGCGTGCCGACGTTCGGCCCCATCGTATCGACTGCCGCGGCCGGCTGCGAAACGATCGGCGGCAGGGTCTGCGCGAAACCATGTTGGATTGGGGAATAACCGCTTGTTCCGGGCTGCTCGCCGACAGGTTGCGCATTCCCGAATCCATCGTTCCCAGGCTGTTCATTCATATGTTGGTCCTTACTCTATTCGCGTGTCATCACTGTGTCTGTCTCCGCATTGCTGCTCTGTCTTGGCATCGATGCCGGCAACGGGCCCCATACCGGCGCTTCGCATGACACGTGCGCCGACAGGTCACGCGCCGCGATGCTGGATGGGTTTCCACTCGGCCTTGGAGAAAATGGCCTGGAAGGATATGGGTACATAACTGAACATGTAAATCGGAAAACTCAGCACATAGGCGAACAATTCCTTATTCGACGCCCCGATATGTCCGCGTTCCGCGACGATGGTCAGACAGGCGAGCACCATCATCGCCAAAGCCCCGAGCACCGCGGTGCTCAGCCAACTGCCCACCGAACTGAACTGGCTGGGCCAACTGACGAACCCGAATGCGGCGAACAAAAAGCCCAGCGCGATGCGAATCACGCTCATAAGCATGAACGGACAGACCAACAGCGTGAAGTCGACCGCTGAAAAGTCGCGTTCTCTTATGGCGCGGCGGACGAGCGAGGGTCCGTAGTATCTGAACACCTGCAGGAAGCCCTTGCTCCAGCGCAAACGCTGCCGCCAGCTCTGTGCGAAGGTGACGGGCTGCTCATCGTACAGAATGGCGGTGCCGCAATACCCGATGCGGTCTCCATGCAGCACCGAGTCCATCGTGAATTCGAGATCCTCGGTGAGCAGATGGAACTTCCAGCCGCGATTGCGCTGCATGATCTCGCGAGAGAACATGAAACCCGTACCGCCGACATGGCAGCTCGAACCGAACACCATACGCGAGTTATTCAGGAATCTCGATTCGCGTATGAACCATAGCGCCGACCCCGAAGACACCCAGTTGTCGGAGAGATTGACGGAATTGCGGTAGCTGGTGAGGATCTTGAACCCGGCGTGGAATCCCTTGTTCATCTCCTCGAAATAGTGGCGGTCAAGACGATTATCCGCATCGAAGACGAAATAGGCGTCATAGTCGTCCGCCACGCCCGCGTCGATCATGGAGTCAAGCAGATAGGTCAGGGCGTATCCTTTGCCGACGAGCTCCTGATTGAAGCGTTCGACGACATGGCAGCCTTGCGCGCGAACGACCTGGGCCGTATTATCCGTGCAATTATCGGCGACAAGCCAGATGTCGATAAGCTTCGAAGGATAGCTCTGGGCGCGGATGGATTCGATGAGGTTGGTGATGACATTCTCCTCGTTGCGTGCCGAGATCAGCACCGCGTAACGCTGATCCATCGCAGCCTTCGGAAAACGGATCTGGCGCGCGAACAAACCGGCGAGTATGCACACCACCTGGTAGACCAAGCTGGCGATGCCGAGAATCCAAACCAGAACGTCGAGGATGTTGAGCAGAACCATCAGCGCCACCCCTTTCTTGGATTTCTCGATGAACCGCCGGAGACGCCACCCGCACCCCTGCCGTCGGTATCCTTCACATGGCTCCTGTCCTCGCCCGCGCTTGCGCGTTCGGCCCCCTTGAGCTGTTTGGTTCTCGCAGATCGCTGCGCCACCTTGTCGGTGTCGCGCTTCGGGATGGCGATGGTCTGCGATTCCCCGGACCGACCTTCATCCTGATCGGGATACATCTCCCGGTGTAGGCGGATGATTTCGTCGTCCAAGGGCACTTTGGCCGTGGAGCCCCGCACCGCTCTGGGTATATGATCCGTAACCGGCTTGATCACTCGTTCGTTGAAGGCCTCGGCGCCGGCGACGACCTTGGATTTCTTCACCGGCTTGGGATCCGACATCAGCGGGGAGTCGACAAGCTCGTACCGTCTGGTGTACGCCTTGAAAATCGACTGGAAACTGGCGGTGACCGGCAGGGCGAGGAACGCACCCAACGCGCCGAAGACCGAGCCCAGCACCAGCACCGACAGGAACGCCACGGCGGGGTTCAGATTCATCGTGTGCTGGGAGATCTTCGGCGCAAGCAACAGGTTCTCGATCTGCTGGTAGATGGTGATGAACACCACCACCCCTATCGCATAGCCGAAACCGCGCGAACCCCATGCGAACAGCACCGGCAGCGCCCCCCCGATATAGGTACCGACGGTCGGTACGAACTGCGAAGCCAATCCGCAGAACAGAGACAACGGCAGCCAGTAGGGAACATGGATGAAAATAAGGAATCCGGACATGCAGACGGCACTGAACGCGGCAAGAATCGAGCGCGAGAACAGGAAGCCGGAAATCTGATCCTGAATCACGGTCCAGCCGGTCAGGAACCTGCGTTGAGCGGCCGGGGCGATCCACTGGCACAGACTTCGACGCATCTTGGGACCGGCGGCGGAAACATAGTAGGTCACCATCAATATGGTGAGCAGGTTGATGATCACCGTGAGCAGACTGACGGTAGTGTTCAGCGCCTCTCCTGCAAAGTTGGTGATCCAGGAGGTCTGCATGTTCTTGAGTATCTCGACGCCGAGGCTTTCCTTCGCCGGCAGCTTAAGACTCGTGCGGGTGGAAAGCTGTGTGGCCAAATCGTCATATAACTGCGGGAAACCCTTCACCATGGAAATGACCTGCTGCACGAAGAGATTGCCGAACAGCGCCAGCAACGACACCGCGACGACGCACAACCCGATCAGGCTCACCGCGGCGGCCGCCCCACGTCTCCAACCGTGATGCACCAGGCTCATCACCAACGGTTCGATGGCCAGCGCTATGAACAGGGAGACGACTATGTCGAGGACGATGAACGAGACCTTGCCCCAGGAACGCCAGAGAAACACGGCAATGAACACGGCAATGGCAACGTAAAGCAGGCCTCGTCCCCACCAATCGGGGGGACGTCTCGAATCTCCTTTGGCGGGAAACACCGAGGCCAGATCGAGCTTTTTACCATCGCGAACAGTCATGATGCCTGATTTTACCGTGAGGGGGTCATCACACGTGCGTCGTCGCTCGGGAACCCCGGTGTAGGCATGACCGTTTATTCTGGTGAACATGCTGAACGTTTCGATAGTGATCCCTGCGTGGAATGAGCAGGAACGTATCGCCGATTGTCTGACCAACGCCGTGCGGCAGAGCGTGGAACCGTACGAGGTTATCGTCGTGGATAACCGGTCGACGGACGATACCGTGAAGATCGTGGAACAGTTCATCCACGACAATCCCGAGGCCCCCGTCAGGCTTCTGCACCAGGACGACGAGCAGGGACTGATACCCACCAGGAACTACGGGCTGAACAACGCCACGGGCGACATACTCGGCAGGATCGATGCCGATTGCATGTTGAAGCCCGATTGGGTCGAGATCGTCAGCGACATCTTCGGCGCCGATCCAAAGGCCATGGGAGCCACGGGACCGGTCGTATATTACGATATGCCCGGCAAGCGCATCAGTCTCAAGGGCGACGACAAGGTACGCCGCGAAACCTACCGCGCCGATGGCGATCGCGTGCTGTTGTTCGGGTCCAACATGGCCCTGCGCGCTTCGGCCTGGAAGGCGATCTGCCATGAGGTATGTCGAGATCGGGACGACGTCATGCACGAAGACGTCGACGTCTCCCTGCATCTGCTCGGCAGGAACATGAAAACCGTGTATGCCACGACGATGATCTGCGCGATCTCCGCACGCCGGATGGACACGTCTTTCATCTCCTTCCGCAACTATATGAAACGGTTCAACAACACCTTCAGAGCCCACCCCGACCACTGGCGCAATCGCAAGTCCGAGCACACCCTCTACGCGCTCTACCCCGGTCTGCGTCTGCTGTACCCGATGTATCAGAAATATCTCGATGCGCTTGAAATCAACCCGGCCGAACGCATCTGGATCAAGGAGCAGTTGAATCTGCAGGACGCCTAGGCCGAGTCTGGGGAACCGGAGGGTCCGAGGCATATCCCGCAACACGCGAAGCGATAATCGTCTTCCCGTGTGTGTTGCTCTCGCGAACCGCGACCGACCGGATTATTATGAAAATGCACTCATCCGAACAAAGGAGTCGAATATGACAGCAAAAGTAGCATTCGTGACTGGCGGCGCGCAGGGCATCGGCGAAGCGATCAGCAAGCGTCTGGCGAAGGACGGATTCGCCGTGGCAGTAGCCGATCTCAATGTGCAGACCGCGTCGAAGGTCGCGCAGGACATTGAAGACGCCGGCGGCAAGGCCATCGCCGTCGCGTTGAACGTCGCGGATCGCGAGGCGTTCTCCAAGGCCGTCGATGAGGTGGCCGACGAACTCGGCGGTTTTAATGTCATCGTGAACAACGCCGGCCTGGGACCGACCACGCCGATCGACAGCATCACTCCCGAACTGTTCGACAAGGTCATGCATGTCAACGTGGCCGGCACCATGTGGGGCATTCAGGCCGCGGTCCGCAAATTCCACGAGCTCAAGCACGGCGGCAAGATCATCAACGCCACCAGTCAAGCAGGCGTCGTAGGCAATCCGAACCTCATGCTGTATTCCTCCACGAAGTTCGCCATCCGCGGTTTGACGCAGGTCGCCGCAAGGGATCTCGCCAAGGAAGGCATCACCGCGAATGCCTATGCACCGGGAATCGTCAAGACCCCGATGATGATGGACATCGCGCATCAGGTCGGCAAGAACGCCGGCAAGGACGACGAGTGGGGCATGCAGACATTCGCCAAGGACATCGCACTTGGCCGACTGTCGGAGCCTGAGGATGTGGCCGCTGCGGTCTCGTTCCTCGCCGGTCCTGATTCGAACTACATCACCGGCCAGACGATTATCGTCGATGGCGGCATGCAATTCCACTGAGTTGCGAATTGAAGCGATTGCACACGCGGTGAATTTCGATTCCATAAGGTCGTAATTCCCCCCACCAACCTTTGTGTTGTGCTTCTATCGAGGAAGCCCACCGGAGACGAATCCGGTGGGCTTCCTCGTACCAGAGGCTTTCCTTTTCGACACCGGAGACTTTCTGGTGCCGGCGGCCTTCCCAGTATCTAAGAGCAAACCCGTAAAATATGCACTCTACCTTTTATCATTCTGGCTATGACCATATTGACCACTGACAGGCTGATCCTGCGTCCGTGGCGCGACGACGACTGCGATGCCACAGCGCTCTTTCGATATGCCAGCAACCCGGATGTCGGCCCGGCCGCGGCATGGCCCGCACACACCAGCCTCACGGAAAGTAGATCAATCATACGCGACGTGCTCAATGCCCGCGAAACGTATGCGGTCGTGTTCAACAAATCGAACGCGACTTCTCGACCGGTGGCAGGCACGCCGATCGGCAGTATCGGTCTTGCCGAACTGAGCTCCACCGTGGACCCGAGCGAGCTCGAGCGTCGCCACGCCATGGAAATCGGCTACTGGATCGGTGAACCATTCTGGGGCCAAGGGCTTATCCCCGAAGCCGCCGGCGCACTCATCCGTCACGGTTTCGAGGATCTGGGACTCACAGCCGTCTGGGGCACCCACGACATCGACAATCACAAGTCCGCACGGGTCATGGACAAGCTCGGTCTACGCCTGATCCGCATCCATCCCCGCACCCATTTGGCGTTACTCGGCAACGTCTATCGCGATGAGGCGGTGCGCAGGATCACGAAAAAGGAGTGGACGGAGCGGACGGCAGAACGCTGATATCCGGACGAATTCGGTTGTGGGCCATTGATCGGCGGCCTCGCGACTCCACGACTCCACGACTCCACGACCCATGGTCTGCTGACTCGCGATCATCGTCATCTGCGATCCATAACCCACGACGTAGGACATATCCATGAACGCGTCGCAGCAGTCCGTGGGGTCGACGACCTTGACTGTGGAACGGGGAAATATTCAGACCGTTCCTTCCCATGCTTTTCATCCTTCGTACGCAGCGCTCGCTGCATTTTATTAATGCCCCGTTGTATTATCAGACCGGTTCGATATCTACTTGCACAGTATGGTATATGGAGCACGCCGACGACCGCTACGATACCGGCGATACAGTGAACGAAGTCAAAGGACAGTTATGAACGCATCCATCCCAGGAGTCAGAGACGATCAGGGTGACGAGTTCGTCGACGCCACAGGTGCTGCCGGATCGATCGACGCGGCCGACACCGACGGCGACGCTAGAGCCGTCAACGATACCGCAGTGAGCGCCGATGGGCATCGGCCCACACACGCGGAACTGGTCAGACTTGGCATCGGCTTCACGCTCAGCGCCGTGCTGTGTGCCATTCCGTGGGTGGCGTTGAGTTCGATCATTCTACCCCGCGTGTTGGAGACGATCGACGCCGCCAGCAAAGAGTCGATGCTCGGCATCATCAACGCCATCGGGTCGGTGGTCGCTCTGCTGTCCAACGTCGTTTTCGGCACCTTCTCCGACCATACGCGTTCACGGTTCGGCAAGCGCTCGCCTTGGATCGTCGCCGGCGGCATCGTCGCGGGACTGGGCATCGGCTCGATCGCATTCACACGCTCGCAGGCCATGATCATCGTGCTGTGGTGCGTGGCGCAGGCCGGATACAACATGATGCTGGCCCCCTACGTGGCCACCATGTCCGACCGCGTTCCCGATAAGTTCCGCGGCACCATCTCCGGCTTCTATGGCGCGGGCGTCGCCGTCGGGCAGACACTCGGTTCCTTCGTCGGAGCGAAACTACTTGATCGGGGCAGCGCCGGCATCTTCGCCGGATGGATGATGGGATTGGCGGTATTCGGGCTTATCGGCATCATCGTCGTTATCATCTGGCCGCGCGAGCAGTCCACCCAGAACATAAGGACCGCGGGAACCGATGCGCGTTCCATCCTTGACAGTTTCAGGCCGCCGCACAACGCGCCGGATTTCTACTTCGCCCTCGCCGGCCGCACCCTGATGATGGGCGGCTACTGGATGATCAACACCTATCAGCTGTTCATCGCCCAGGACTATATCTTCGCGGGCGATCCTAACGCCACGACAAAGTCCGCGACGGTTATCGCCACCATGGCCGTCATCACTCTGATCGTCTCCCTGATCGCCGCGGTGGGGGCGGGACCCGTCACCGACCTCATCGGCCGACGTAAGCTGCCCGTCGCCCTAGCCAGCTGCCTGTTCGCCATAGGCTCGCTGATGCCGCTGATATTCCGCTCCCCCGCCGGCATGTTTCTGTTCGCCGGCATCGCGGGCTTCGGCTACGGCGTCTACAACGCCATCGACCAGGCGCTCAACGTCTCCGTGCTGCCCAATCCCGATGAAGCCGGCAAGGATCTGGGCATCCTAAACCTCGCGAACACCCTGTCGACCGTCATCGGAGCGCTGCTCACATCGGTTATCGTCATCATCGTGAAGGCTGCCACGCATACCACGAGCACACCGCCGGTGGCTTACACGGTCGTGTTCATCGC